>DATFWQ010000058.1:0-8251 GCA_035259145.1 Candidatus Dormiibacterota bacterium
CGTCCACGCCCAACTCGGGCTCGCCCAGGCTGGCCGCCATGCGGTGCAGCCCGGCCGCGACGTCATCCTGCGACCAGCCCCGTAGCCGCCGCTGCAACCGCAGTCGCTTGTTCTGCCGTTGCCAGGTCTCCACTGGTGTCCGTACCCCAAATCCACCCAACCTGGCCCCGGCGGCAGGGCCAGAGAAACCTTGTTGCGGAGAGGGTACACCCTACTCTGCGCGGGCGACAATACTCCGAATGGAGAGACCGCCGCTCGCCGACGTCCGCGTCCTGGAGGTTGGCAACTACATGGCAGGCCCGTTCTGTGGCATGCAGCTCGCGGACCTCGGCGCAGAGGTCATCAAAATCGAGCAGCCCGACGGGGGTGACCAGGTCCGGCTGGCCGCGCCCTTCCTCGACGGCGAGAGCTCGCCGTTCGTCCGCTTGAACCGCAACAAGCGCTCCCTCGTGCTCGACCTGAAGTCGAGCGCCGGCAAGGATCTGTTTCGGCGCCTGGTGCGGACGGCGGATGTCGTGGTCGAGAACCTGCGCCCCGGCACCATGCGTGATCTCGAGCTGGACTACGCTCTGCTTGCCGAGCTCAACCCCCGGTTGGTCTACGTGGCCGCCTCCGGATGGGGGCAAGATGGGCCGCTGAGCCGTCTGGCCGGGCTGGACATCATGGCTCAGGCACGCAGCGGGCTGATGAGCATAACGGGTACGCCGGGGGGCGACCCGGTGAAGGTCGGGGTTCCGGTGTGCGACCTCGTCTGTGCGCTGTACGGCGCGCTGGCGGCTGTCACAGCGCTGCGAGCACGCGAGCGGACCGGCCGCGGCCAGTACATCGACGTCTGCCTTCTGGAGGCCGGGGTGTCGCTCGCAGTGTGGGAAGCCGGCAAATACTTCGCGACGGGGGAGATCCCGGAACCGCTCGGCTCTGCTCATCAGGTCAACGCGCCCTATCAGGCGGTACGGGCGCAGGACGGGTGGTTCACGATCGGTGCCACGTCGACCCGCAACTGGGCCGCCTTCTGCGGGGCGGTCGGGCTGCAGAGGCTGATGGCGGATCCGCGCTACACCGACACCAACTCAAGGCACGCCAACCGGGAGGTGCTGATCGCTGACATCGAGGAGCTGACGCGCAGCCGGCCTGTGGCCCACTGGATCAGCCTGCTGGAGGATGCCGGCGTGCCCTGCGCACCCATCCAGCACTACGGCCAGGTCTTTACCGATCCCCACCTGCTTGCACGAGGCTTCTTCTGGGAGGCCCCTCACCCCACGCTGGGCAGCGTGCGCCAACTCGGGTCGCCGATGCGGTTCTCGCAGACGCCGGTGCGCCGGGAAAGGGCCGGGCCGCTGTTCGGGGAGGATTCGGAGGCTGTCGCAGTCTCGCTTGGCTACTCCGGCGACGAGGTGGCGGCGCTCGTCGCGGCCGGCGTGATCAAGACGCCGGAGCACAAGCAGGTGCCCGTATGAAAGACGTAGAGCGCGACGTCATCGAGCTGGTGCGCGCCCCCGCAGAGGACGAGGACGAGCTGATCGCACTGAGGCGTGGGCCGATCCAGTGGGTGGTGTTCAACCGGCCGCGAGCCCGCAACGCCATGACGTGGCACATGTACGAGCGCCTGGTTGAAGTTTGCGAGGAGGTGAACGAGGACCGCTCGGTGCGGGCCATGGTCCTGACCGGCGCGGGCGGCCGCGCTTTCGTGGCCGGGACCGACATCTCGCAGTTCCGGTCATTCTCTACAGAGAAGGACGCCCTCGACTACGAGGCGCGCGGCAACCACGTGATGTACACGCTGGAGACCGTCCGCGTGCCGACCATCGCCGCCATCGCGGGCCCGTGCACAGGTGGAGGCGCCGGCATAGCCGCGTCGTGCGACCTGCGGCTTGCCTCGTCTTCAGCGCGCTACGGCTTTCCGATCGCACGCACGCTTGGCAACTGCCTCTCCATGCAGAACTACGCGCGTCTCTTCACGCTCCTGGGGCCGGCGCGTGCCAGGGACATCCTGCTGACTGCGCGGCTGATGGACGCTCAGGAGATGCTCGCTTGCGGGCTGGTCCGCGAGGTTGTGGCTGACGAGGACTCTCTGCTCGCGCGTGCTCAGGAACTGGCCGACGAGCTGGCGACCCACGCACCGCTGACGATGTGGGCCTCGAAGGAAGCGCTGCGCCGGATCAAGGAGCGGCTGCTCCCGGAGGGCGCCGACTCGGACCTGATCCTGGCTTGTTACATGTCGCGTGATTTCAAGGAGGGGGTGGAGGCGTTCCTTGCCAAGCGAAAGCCGCAGTGGCGGGGGGAGTAGGCGCAGTACCGGTCCGCTGTATCCATCCCGCGCGACGCACCCAGACCACGACCAGGGTGGAAGCCGCCGCCCACGCGATCATCGCCAGCACCCACCATGGTCCGCCCAGCGCCTGCAATCCTGAGGTGCTGGCGTTGAAGGCGAAGTGCGCAGCGATCGCGACTGGTAAGAACGCGACCGACCGGCGGTAGGCCAGCACGGACAGTGTGGAAAAGCCGAGGTGGCAGGCGATCGCGCCGAGGCGGCTGACGCAGTAGACGGCTCCCGAGCCGATCACTCCGCTGGCTGTCTGAGTAGGGTCGATGCCCTGTGCTCTGAGGGATTCAGGCGCGAACGTAACCAGAACGACAGTCCAGGTGAGGATCAGTGCGAAGATCAGAGCCTCCATCACGCCGAATCCGAGCCCGGCCATCAGCGCGCCGTCGTCGTGGCGGCTGCTGCGCATCGCCCGCCCGGCGCGGAAGCTCAGGTAGCGGAGGCTCTCTTCGCTGAGCGCGTAGATCGCAGGGGCGAGAAGCGGGCCGAGCAGGGGTCCCAGCAGCAGGCCACGGCCGCCGACCTGGCCGAAGACCGGAAGCTGAATCGCGAGGCTGACCAGGTAGAAGCCGGCGGAGGCCTCGAAGACCCGGATCGGGACGTCAATGCGGAGCCGAAGCCAGAGCGCGGCGGCGGCCGGGGCTGCCACCGTGAGGACGAACATGACCAGGAAGGCCAGCCACAGCACCGCCAGAGTCACCCGCGTACTGTAGTCGGCGCGCCCAAAACGATGAGCGAGACGCCGCTTCCCACATACAATCCGAGGTGGAGATGAGCTTCGGCGGTTTTTTCGACTTTCTTTTGCCCCTCAGGAACGCGTGGTGGACCATCTTTGGCGAGCCCCTGACCTGGGGTCTGTCCAGCATTTACCACTTTCTGGCGACCAACTCCGTCCTGGTCACGATCGGGGCATACGGGCTGGCCATCGTCATCCTGACGATCCTCGTCCGGCTGATTCTGTCGCCGCTCTTTCAACTCCAGCTGAGGCTGAGCCGCCGCACGATGGAGAACCAACGGAAGCTGGCGCCGGAGCTTGCCGAGCTCAAGAAGAAGTACAAGAACGATCCCCAGAAGCAGCAGGCGGCCATGATGCAGCTCTACAAGGAGCACGGCATCAACCCCCTGGGCGGTCTGAGCGGGTGCTTCCCGGCGCTGCTCCAGTTCCCGATCCTCACGGCCATGTACTGGGTGTTCCTCAACAACGCCCACAAGCACACGTTCAGCGACCACTTCCTGTTCGTGCCGCACCTGAACGACAACCCGCTCTCTCACCCCCTGGTGACCGGGCTGCCGATCCCGGAGCTGGCCTACCTGGTGATCCCGGTGCTCGCGGCCGCGACGACGTTCGTGCAGTCGAAGATGATGCAGCCGCCCCCGAGTCCGGTTCCGACCGAGCAGGAGCAGCAGCAGCGGCAGATGACCCGCACGATGCAGGTGATGATGCCGCTGATGATCGGCTACTTCGCGTTCCTGACCCCCGCAGGGCTCGGTCTCTACTGGTTCGTCTCGAACTGCGTCTCGATCGTCCAGCAGTACCTAGTGACCGGTTGGGGCGGCCTGCGGCCGTCGGTGGAAGCCGCCGGTGCAACGGCCCCCGGCCCGGCAGCGGCCGGCGCGGCCGCGGGCGGCACCAGCCGGACAGCACCTCCTCCGAGGACGGCACCGGTCCAGAAGCCGCGGCCAAGCTTGCCGGACGGCCTGGGGAATGGCAGGCCCGCCAACCGGCCTGCAAACCGGTCATCCAACCGATCGGGTGGCCGGGGTTCGAAGAACCGGCGCAGACGCTAGCAGCCGCAGCTGGCCCGCAGCTGTGGCGCAACTGATCCACCAACTGTAGGGAGTGGGAGGTTTCCCCGGCCCCAGAGGGTGCGTTCTGCTGGCAGTCGGCCCGATGGCCGGCTCAGAGGCGTTCGGGGGCTTCGATACCGAGCAGGTCGAGGCCCTGCACCATAACTCGCGATGTGAGTCCGCAGAGCACCAGTCGGGATGCGCGCAGCGCCTCCGACTCTGCGCCCAGGATCGGGCAGCTCTCGTAGAACGTGGAGAACGCCACAGCAGTCTCATAGAGGTAGGTGCACAGCCGGTGTGGCTGCAGGTGCGCGATCGCCGCTTCGACCGCGGTTGGAAACCGGGCCAGCTTGAGGGCCAGGCCTCGCTCCGCTGGCTCTGCCAGGACGACCGGAGTGCCCTGTGCCGGAGCCCCACCGGCCCTCCGGATGACCGACTGCACGCGAGCGTTGGCGTACTGCAGGTACACCGCGGTGTTTCCCTCCATCGCCAGCATCCGGTCCCAGTCGAAGACGTAGTCCTTGTCACGATCGCCGGACAGATCGGCGTACTTGACCGCCCCGACCCCGACAGCTCGTGCCACCCGGTCCCGCTCCGCGTCCGTAAGCTCGCTGCGCTCCGCGACCACGGCCGCAGCGCGGTCGATCGCCTCCTCAAGCAGCTCGATAAGCTTGACGGAGTCGCCGGACCGGCTCCGGATCCTCTTTCGGTCTGGGCCCAGGATGAGCCCGAAGCTGACGTGCTCCACCGTGGAGCCCTCTTGCAGCCAGCCGGCCATCCTGGCCACCGCGAAGATCATCTCGAGGTGAAGCCGCTGCTCCGCGCCGACCACGTACAGAATGTCGTCCGAATGCAGCTCCCGCGCCCGGTAGCGGATGGCGGCCAGGTCGGTCATGCCGTAGCCATAACCGCCGGAGCTGTAGCGCACGATCAGCGGCAAAGGTTCGCCATCACGACCCGTGAAACCAGGCGGGAACACGCAGAGCGCCCCCTGGCTGAGCACTGCGAGGCCCCGGGTCTCGAGCTCGTTCGCGACGTCTGCCAGCATCGGGTTGTAGAAGCTCTCGCCGCGGTAGTCAGCAGGCGTGAGCGGCACACCCATGAGGTCATACACCTTCTGGAAGTGCCGCTCGGACTCGGCTACCAACGCCTTCCAGAGAGCGAGGGTCTGAGGGTCGCCACTCTGGAGGGCGACCACTCTCCTTCGGGCACGTTCCACGAAGGCTGGGTCGCCGTCGAACTTTAGGCGAGCCTGCTTGTAAAACCTATCCAGGTCGGCGATGGCGAGCTGGTCCCCGCCACCCCAACCCTGGTCCAGCATGTGCTCCAGCAGCATTCCGAACGGCGTCCCCCAGTCGCCGAGGTGGTTCTGCGGGATGACGTCGTGACCCTTGAAGCGCAGAAGCCGGGCGATCGAGTCACCGATGGTGGTGCTGCGGAGATGGCCGGCGTGCATCTCCTTGGTCACGTTGGGAGCGCTGTAGTCGATCACCGCGCGGCGGGCAGGGGCCGCCGGGGGGACACCCAGCCGGTCGTCTGTGGCGAGTCTGGTCACATGCCCCTCAAGCCAGTCTCGGCGCAGCCGGAAGTTGACGAAGCCAGGACCCTCAGCTCGCGGCACCTCCAGCATGTCGCCGACTTCGAGCCGCTCGACGATGCGGGCGGCCACCTGTGGGGAGGGCATCTGCAGCCGCCTGGCAAGCGCCATGGAGGCGTTGCTCTGATAGTCGGCCTGACGGTCGGGTGCCGCCGGGCGGATGACTGCCTCTTCCGGCGAGATGGCTAGATCGAACGCCGCCCGGACAGCGGCAGCTACACGCCGCCCCAGCTCCTGCTCCAGGTCGCCTTGCAGCATCAGGATGGCGAGCGTACCGCGGCCGCGGGTTGCCACGCCCGTGCCGCCCACAGGGCGACCAGCAGGCAGGCAGCCTCCAGTGCCAGGAGCAGAAGCCCGAAGCCTGGACGAAACGGCTCGTGCAGCACTCGCCACAGCACGAGCGAGCGCACGACGCCCCCCTGTGCGAACAGTCGTGGCACGTACCGCAGCGCCTCCACCTGGCCGCCAAGCAGCTCGGCATAGGTGAGATTCCGGTCGCCCTTCATCACGTAGAGGAAGTTGGCGACCAGGACAAGGTTCCACATCGCGAGCAGCGAGCCTCCCAGGGCAACGACCCACGGCTGTGCGCGGCGGGCCAGCTCTGCCAGGCCGACGACGACGAAGGGAAGCAGGTCCAGGAACCGGCGCATACCGAAGGACAGCCCGCCCCACCAGTCCGGCGCCGAGCCCTCGATCACGAGCTCTACCGCGAAGGCGAAGAGGCCGGCCAGCGCCAGCCGTCGATCGGGGAGGAGGAAGAGGCCGAGCGCGGCCAGGGCAAAGACCGGGCTCCAGGTCAGCAGGCCGTTGTGGGTGGACACCAGGACATCCGCGTAGTGGCCCGGCCAGAAACTTGGCGCAAAAGCTGCGGGCCGGTACGGCAGCCACGTCCCGAAGAGGGTGTGCTCGATCAGGAGCTGCGGTCCCAATGCCAGGGCCAGGCCGGGGACGAACGGCCACGCCCGCCGAAGCACCCCATGAAACCACGTGGTTTCATGGGTACCCCGGGAACCTGCACGTGTGAGGTCGATGAGTGCGATGGCAGCCAGAGGCGCGTCCTGGATGCGTACCAGGCCGAGCAGTCCGCCGAGAAGCCCGAGCGCGAACCAGCCGGCCGGGCTGCGGCCCTCGCGCCCCCGCCACCAGACCAGCACGAACGCGCTGACGGCGAAGGCCGAGAAGGTGTGCGAGTAGCTGGGATCGTAGAGCATGTAAAACGCGAGCGGGGTGGTAAGCACGGCGATGCCGGCCGCAGCCAGGGCCGCGTTTCGCGAACCGGTGGAAGCCGCAGCCAGGCGCGCGCTCAGGGCAAGCGCCAGGAGCCCGTAGAACAGCGAAGCAACGGTGAACGCCGTGACGAAGCCGCTTCCAAACTGAGGCACGCCGCTCGGATGGATCGCCAGCGCGGCAGCGTAGAAGGGGAACGCCAGGACGGCCGCGCCCACGGGTTGGAAGTTGGCAACCAGACCGGTGACCGTCGGTGTCGCGGTCAGCGTCGGGTCCACGGAGATGCCGGCCGCCATCGCCGCCCGGTACTCGTCGCGGAAGTCCAGGTCGTGATCGACCGCCAGCGAGTGCAGGTATGCGAAGTAGTTGACTCCGTCACCCTGTACAACCGGGCGGAACGTGCAGGCGAGGCCGAGCACGACCAGGCAGAACCCACCCGCGAGCCAGCGATTCATAGAGCTAGGGACGATACAGGCACGGGCCCACCGCGGCCCGCCCAGGTCAGCGACTGTTGCGAAAGTGGGCCAAATTTACTGCAACGGCCTATCGAGCAGCCCGTTACATTCAGTTACCGCCGCCTATCAGGCCTTCGGCAGGCTGGCTGCTACTCGCAGCAGGTCCTCCCTGGGCAGGCTCCCGGTGACCAACCAACCCCGGTCGGGGCCGGCGGGCAGGACCAGCCAGCGTGTGCCAGTCGCCGTGCTCTCCACAAGGGCTGCAGGGGCGCCGGCGACTTCGATCACCTCCACTCTTGGCGCACCCTGCTCATCGTTCCAGCCGATGAGCACCGGCTCGTCCGCCGACATCGGCCTTGGTACCCAGGTGACAGTCCTGCCGGCCGGCGCGACCGCAGCGACGCCGTCGCCGGCCGGTGCCAGCCGGGCACCCTCCGGCAGCCAGGGCAGAGGACCACCCAAACCGGCCTGCGGTTCCATATCGATCCCACCCACGCTTGCCGGCCGGCGCTCCGCCACCGCGGAGGGACCCGTGCGGTAGATCCGAACCTCGACGCCACCGACCAGCACCGGCTCGGACGGGTCCGGCGGAATGACGCCCTCCGCCCGGGCCAGCGCCTCGGCCTGAGGGCGCACGTCCCATTCGGCCCGATCCTCGTCTGTGGTCGCCGGGTCGACCTCCACGAGCATCCGTTTGTCGCCCCACCTCCGGTACTGCGTCCCATACTTCTGGCGCTGGCCTCGGTGCACCAGCAGCCGGTCGAGCGCGGCCGCGGCCAGCCAGCGGCCCGGGCGGTGGCCGAGCTCTGCGGCCCGCAGCGCCAGCTCGCGCGCACGCTGATAGGACTGCTGTGACCCGCC
>DATFWQ010000059.1:0-15503 GCA_035259145.1 Candidatus Dormiibacterota bacterium
GGCGGAGAGCGCTACCAGTACAGGGAGTACCTCCTCGACGAGCAGGTAGAAAAGCAGGACGGCAAGGGACGCGATGGGGGCGCCGCTAGCGGCCCGACATCAAAGAACTGAGGCCTGGCCCACGCGGCCATCGCGACGTCAGAGCCAGCCCATGCGTTCTGCGATACGGGCGGCCTCGGCGCGATTCCGAGCCTCCAGCTTCTGGATCGCCGACGAGAGGTGATTTCGGACTGTCCCTCTTGACAGGAACAGGGTCCGGGCGATCTCCGGGATGTCGGCGCCACGATCCGTGGCAGCGAGCACCTGACGTTCCCGCTCCGTCAGGGGACTCACCCCCTCGCTCAGCGCAGCCGCAGCCAGGCCAGGATCGACGACGCGCTCGCCCGCCGCCGTTCGCCGGATGGCGAGTGCCAGCTCCTCCGGTGGAGCATCCTTGAGCAGGAAGCCTGCGGCCCCCGTCTCCATGGCCCGCCGCAGGAAGCCGGGCTTGCCAAAAGTTGTGAGGATCAAGGAGCGGCAACTCGGCAGCTCTGCCCTGAGCGCCGCTGCTGCCGCGATCCCGTCTATGCCGGGCATCTCGATGTCGAGCAGGGCGACGTCGGGCTCAGCCTGGACCGCGGCCTCTACGACCTGGTCGCCCCGGGACACTTCGGCGACTACGACGATGTCTTCCTCAAGGCCCAACAGCGCCTTGAGCGCGCCACGGACCATCGCCTGGTCCTCAGCGACCAGGACGCGGATCACAGGCGGCCGGCCGGTGACGGCTCAGTTGGCTCCTCCGCCGGAATCGAACCATCGACCGGTGCCATGACGGTGAGCCGGAAGCCGCGGGCGACCATGCCCCCCGCCCGGACGTGACCCCCGATTGCATCGACACGCTCCTTGAGGCCACGCAGTCCGGAGCCGTCTGCTGACAGCACGCCGCCGGCCCCGTCGTCAACGATGTCCGCCCGGACCTTGCCGTTCTCGCGGACCAGCACGATGCTGCAGTGGGCCGCTCCGCTGTGGCGGATGACGTTGGTAACGCCCTCGCGGATGGCCCATCCGAGGACCGCTTCGGTCTCCCTCGATACCGCACCAACCGACTGCTCCACGTCACACCCGATCCCGGCGGCTCGGAGCGCCGTTCGTGCCGCCGTGATCTCAGTCGCCAGGGTGGGCTGGCGGTAGCCGGACACGGCCTCACGCACCTGGCGGAGCGCCTCGCGGGCCAGCTGGAGCATCTCCCTGACCTCGCTGCCACCAGGCTCCGAGGCCGGTATGAGCCGGCTCGCCAGCTCCCCCTTCAACGTGATCAGGGAAAGGCTGTGGCCGAGCAGATCATGAAGGTCTCTGGAGATGCGAGCCCTTTCCTCCTCGACTGCCAGCCGGGCCACCTGCTGGCGGGCGGCGCGCAGTTCCGAGAGCACGTCGAGCAGGTATCGCAGCCCCATGGCGCCCAGGCCCCACAGAAGCATCTGGGGAAGCAGCACGACGACCTCGACCGCTGCCTCCCGGGCGGGAAGCCCTACCCCCATGAGACTGTCCGCGACCGAGATGACAGATAGGCCGCCGATCACGGCGATCCCCGTCCGAGCACGGAAGCCGAATCCGGCCACCATTATCGGAATCAAAAACGGGTTGGGCGTCTTCAAACCCGAGAGTTCATTGATCGCGAGTGCGAGAAAGCTGAGGCCGGCCACCTCGAGTGCCACCAGCGACTGCGTACGGCTCCGGTAGCCCCAGAGGCAGTAGAACGCGTAGCCGCCGCCATAGATCGCGAGTGCTCCGATCAGCGCAGCCGTCCGCAGAGGGGGAAGCTGGCGATGGGTGAATGCCGCCACGACCGGCCACAGCAGTACGAGCCATGCCATTGCAAAGACCCGGACGAGCCTGGCAGCCCAGCGCATGGCCCTCAGAGCGTACCGCCGAGCAGAGGGTGCCTCAAGTGACTCCGGGCGCAAAGACATCGTTACTCCTGTCACGGCCAACTGCTGACTGCGGGTACTTTCAGAAAAGCTCGGTGGCCGGCAGGCTTGAGCCGTGATAGAGATGAGCACATCCATGGCCCCTGCTGAGGCCGTATCCGAAGCGACAGCCGATCGGCCGGCGATGGTCGTCGTCAGCGACCTTCACAAGTCTTACGGGACGGTGCATGCGGTCAGAGGCGTCAGCTTCGACGTCCGCCGGGGCGAGGTTTTCGGCCTGCTGGGGCCGAACGGAGCGGGCAAAACAACCATTCTCGAGATGGTCGAGGGCATGCTGCCAATCGACCGCGGGAGCGTCACGGTGGACGGCATCGACGTTGCCGTCGAGCCTGCGCGGGTGAGGCGGCGGATCGGCATCTCGCTCCAGAAGACCGCCTTCTTTGAGCGCCTGACGCTGGCTGAACTGCTTCGCCTTTTCGCCGACATCTACGGCGGGCGAGCGCGCGTCGATCGACTGCTGGAGCGAGTCGGGCTCCACGAGATGGCGTCGCGACAGGTGAAGACACTGTCCGGCGGTGAGCAGCAGCGGTTCGCCGTCGCCGTCGCGCTCGTCAACGACCCGCCGCTGTTGTTCCTGGATGAGCCGTCCACCGGCCTCGATCCTCACGCCCGTCGCGAGCTCTGGGAGCTCATCGAATTTCTGCGGTTGGAGGGCCGCTCCATCGTGCTCACGACCCATTACATGGAGGAGGCTCAGCACCTGTGCGATCGGGTGGCGATCCTGAATGCCGGGCGGATCCTGGCCCTGGACACGCCACAGCGCCTTATCGACCGGCTTCTGGCGACCGGCTTTCGCAAGGACGTGGTTTTGCAGCCAGCGGACCTGGAAGACGTGTTTCTCCAGCTCACCGGTCGGCAGCTGCGGGAGCAGTGAGATGAGCGCCGAGCTTCGCGCATACCGGTCCCTGACAGCCGCCAACCTGAAGATGTATCTCAGAAATCCGATCGCTTCCTCTTCGCTCTTTCTGGTGCTGATCGCCATTCTGGTCCTGACGAAATTCCTGCTTAACGGGCAGGGGCCGCACACCAGGCTCGTGGTGGTCAATGCCTCCGGCAGCGCTCAGGCGGCAGCGCTCATGAAGGAGCTGAGAGCAGTCCCCAGCTTCGACGTCAGCGAGGCCTCTCCGGCAGACGCCCGGAAGATGCTGGACCAGGGAAAGTCCGACGTCGAGCTTGCCATCCCCAACGATCTTGGGCAGCCCGACGGCACCGGCCGGCTGGTCCCGGTCCGGTTGGCCGTCATCTACAGGGCTGGCACCGCCGGCGAGGCGAGCCTCCCGCTGCTCAAAGGAGTTGTGGAGACCTACGACGAGAGGGTGCTGGGCGAGATTCCAACCGTCTCGGTTACGGCCTCTGCCGTGCATACGCGAATCGGGGGAGCGATCGACTTCTTGCTCCCAGGTCTGGTGGCCTTCAACATCCTCGGCAGCGCGCTGATGCTGGCGGCGGGCACCTTCGCAAACTACAAGGCGACCGGAGTGCTCCGCCGCCTCAAGGCGACGGGCATGCGCTCGTCGGTCTTCGTCCTGGCCCATTCAACCTCCTCATTCCTGCTGGGGATGCTCCAGACGGCGGGGATCCTGATCGTGGCCGGACTCCTCTTCACGGTGCAGCTCGACGTTCTGTCGCTATTCCTTCTGCTGGCGCTCGGCTATCTCGTCTTCCTCGCCATGGGCCTCGCGATCAGCGGCTGGATCCGCGACCCGCAGAGGGCCACCGCCGTCGCCCAGACTGTGGCCTTCCCGATGATTTTCATCGCGCTGTTTTCTGCTGCCCTTCCTTCCAACATCACGTCCGTTACGAGGTTCCTGCCGGTTTCTTACATCACTGACGGCATGGAGCATCTAGGTGAGGGAGCCCGACTTGGAGCGATCGAACTGGACCTGATCTGGCTGGCTGGTTGGGCGGTCGCGCTGCTGGTCGCAGCGGGGCGCGTCTTCCGATGGGACTGAGAGCCAAGGGCGACTCTCCCCCGCGAAGTCGGGGGAGTACCCGGCGAAGCCGGGGGAGGGGCTCCCTTTCCAACCGGCGGACGATCGCCCCCGCGAGGTGTGCGGACAGAACGATGCGCTAGGTCATCGCGCCCCTCCCTCCGTCATGACAGCACCAGCGATCGACCGGCTCAGCGAACCCGCCAGGGCCGGTCGATGAAAGAAATCTCATGCTCACCTCATCCCTCGCACCATCGCCGGGCGGCAGCATCGGCGTGTGACGACCGACGACCGAGCCGGGTCCGGGACCAGCATCCGGTACCTCTTGCGCCGCAGCCGCCCGCTGCGGCTCGCGGCCACCCTGGCCGTCGCGGGTGCGGGCATCGACCTGGCCCGGCCATGGCCACTGCTGCTCGTCGTCGACAGCGCGGTCGACCGGCGGCCACCCGGCCAACCATGGGCCACGCTGCTCGCGCCCGTCGGCTACAGCCCTTTCGGGCTCACGCTCGCCGCCGGCCTGGCGGTGATGAGCCTGGCGCTTGCGGGCGCCCTGCTGAGCTTTCTGGGCTCATATCTGGCCGGCGCAAGCGCAGAACAGATCGGAGGCGACCTGCGCGCCGACCTGCACACGCGGCTCTTGAGCCTCTCCCCGGGCTTCCATGACCACCACCGCGCCGGCGAGCTGGCCGCGCGGCTCACCAACGACGTCAGCCGAGTGCAGGAAGCCCTGGCGGCGACCATGACAAACGTGCTGCCGCACTCCGTGACGTTGATCGGGACGGCCCTGGTGCTGCTTGCCATCAACCCTGCGATGGCACTCGCCGGCCTCGCGGTGGCGACCGCAGGGGCCGTGGTTGTCACGGACATGCGTAAAAGGCTGGTGGTGGCGCAGGTGGAGCAGCGTGACCGGGTGGCAGACGTACTGGCTCGAGCCGCCGAGGTGCTGCGCAATGTGCGCCTGGTTCAGGCGCTTGCCTACAAACCTGGTATCGAGCGCTCCTTCCGCGCCCGCAACCTGGACGTCGTGCGCTCGGGGCTGAGGGTGGCCGAACTGAACTCAGGCCACGAGCCGACCGCGGGCATCATCGTGGCGGCCGGAGCCACGCTCGTGCTCTGGATCGGCGCTTACGCCGTCCTGACTGGCGGGATGACTGTCGGCATTCTCGTGGTCGTCCTCTGGTATGTGATGGCGCTCTATTTGCCGGTCCGGTCGCTCACGTGGTTGACCTCGGTTCTAGGCAGGGGCGTTGCCAGCTGGGAGCGGGTGGCCGAGATCCTGGGCGGCGACGAGACGGCGTCCGACACAGATGAGGCGCCCATCTTGCCCAACCCTCGCGAGGCGATCGTTCTCCGGGGAGTTTGCTTCAGGTACTTCCCGACCCAGCCTGTTCTGAACGAGCTCGACCTACGTATTCCGGCAGGCGGCACGCTGTGCATCGTCGGCCCCACAGGAGCCGGCAAATCGACCCTACTGAGCCTCCTCGTGCGCTTCTACGATCCACAGGAGGGAGCCATCGAGGTCGACGGCGTGGACCTCAGATCGTTCGACCTGCCGTCGGTGCGGGAGCGCATCGCCCTGATCCCGCAGGACCCGGCCCTGTTCGATGGCAGCCTGCTGGAGAACATCGCCATCGGCCGGCCCAACGCCAGCCAGACCGACGTGATGGAGGCGGCACGCATGGCTCTGGTGCACGACTTTGCGCAAGCTCTGCCCGAGGGCTATCACTCCCGGCTCGGTGAGGGCGGTGCGCCGCTGTCGGCAGGCCAGCGGCGGTGCGTCGCACTGGCGAGGGCGCTGGTGCGCCAGGCTCCGATACTGCTGCTCGACGACCCGACAGCGGGGCTGGACGCCGACTCGGAGGCTCGCCTCCTCGCCGCCATCCGGCATGCTCCGGGACCTCGCACCGTGGTCATGGTCACCCAGAGGCTGACCGCCGCCTTTGAAGCCGACAGGGTGGTGGCCATTCGTGACGGCCGGATCGTGGAGGCCAGGCCGCCCGCGCCGCCGGCCCTGCCGCCGGCCGTGGCGGCTCAACCGGGCTAGCGGTGATGCACATCGAAGCACGCGACATCGATCCCGCACCGCGGTACGGGCCAGGGGAGCGCATCTACGAGGGGCTCTTCGCGTGGGAGCGGCTCGGCGAGGGCACCCGGACCGAATCCTGGCTGGCCTGGAGCGTACCTCTGTGGAGCCACGTGGTCGTCAAGCTGCCGCATGAGGATCAGATCGACGATCGGCGAGCAGCCATCCGGCTGGGGCGCGAGGCCGGAACGCTTCGTCAGCTGGCCCATCCCGGCGTGCAGCGGCTGCTCGCCGATGGACACCGCGATCAGGTGCCTCACCTCGTTCTGGAGTACGTCGAGGGACCGACGCTGGCCACGCTGCTGGATGAGGACGGTACACTGCCGGCCGGCGACGTCGTCCGCCTCGGTATGCAGCTTGCCGCCTGCCTTCACTACGTCCACGGCAAGGGTCTAGTGCATCTCGACGTCAAGCCCGGCAACGTGGTCCTGCGCGAGGGCCGGGCCGTTCTGCTCGACTTCGACATCGCCAGGCCCGCGGGCCAACCCGCTTCCCGAGGCCGCCCACACGGCACCCGCGCCTACATGGCCCCAGAGCAGTGCGTTCGGGCCGCAGCCGACCCCAGGATGGACCTGTTCGCACTGGGCACGGTCCTCTACGAGCTTGCGACCGGCCGGCCGGCATTCGAGCGCGACCCGTCAGCTGAGTATTGCGAGTTCCCGCAGCTCCTTACAGCTCCCGCACGGGCTCAGGTCCTCCACCCGTCACTGCCGGTTGCGGTCGACATCGCGATCCACGCCCTCCTGGAAAAGGACGCGAGCCGGCGACCTCAGACGGCACTGGAGACGCTGCAACTGCTCGCTGCCGCGCTGCCCCAGGGTGACGACGGCACCTGGCCGCCGTTCGTCGACGGCTTGCTGCAGACGGCAGCAGCATGGTCGGGTTCCAGTGAGAAGACTCTCATCTCGGTCTCATCGTGGGTGAGGACACGGGAGCAACGCTGATCCTCGTGATCATCAAGACCTGCCTAGCCGGCCTGGTCGTCGTGGCCGTCGCGACCCTCGGCCTGGCCGCGAGATCTGGGACGGTCCTGGCCCACGACTGCAACAATCCATGGCACATGTCGTCGAGTGGCTCGGACTCCCACCACGACGGCGGACACGACACCTGCCCGATCCTCCAGCCAGCTCCCACCGGCGCCGGCAAGCCGGTCTATACGCCGGCTCCGGCCCAGATGGGCGGTGTAGCGCCGGCCCTGCAACTGGAACCGACGCCCAGCGGCCAGGCGGCTGTCCTGGCTCCGCAGGCGCCCGCGCCTCGCCGGCCAGAGGCCGCCGGCATTGCACCGGGCGAAGGGTCGCGCGTCGCTGCAAGCTCGGGCGGCTCTGGCGTGTCCGGGCTTGCGCTCGCTCTCGTCGCAGTCGCCGTGATCACACTCCTGATGCTGATACGTGCCGGCTTCCGAGCGCGGCGGCGGCTTGGAGACGGTGTGGATGCAAGGTGGCCCGAGGCCTGAAGGAGCTCGAGGAATGGCCGGCTTCCTCCGGCCTTACCGGTTGCCGCTTCTACTGGCCGGCACGCTCGTTCTTGTCGAAACAGCTTTAGATCTGGCGCGTCCGTGGCCGTTGCTGATCGCCGTCGATCACGCTATCGCCCACCGGAGTCTGCACGTCAACGGGCTCCCGGCCCTCGACCGGCTGGACCCGCTGGCGCTGGGCGGCCTGGCGGCTGCTCTCATCGTCGGCCTGGCATCGGTCAGCGCCCTTACCGGGTACCTGACCTCTTACTTGACGGCTGCCGCCGCCGAGCGAATCGGAGCCGACGTCAGGGCGGAGCTTCACGCCAGCATGCTGCGTCTGCCGGCGCGCTTTCACGACCGCAACCGCACAGGCGATCTGACCACGCGGCTGACCTCCGACGTCGGCCGCGTTCAGGACATGCTCGTCGCCTGGCTGTCGAGCCTGCTGCCCAGAGGCCTGACGCTCGCAGGCATGCTGGCCGTCCTCTTCCTCGTCGACCCCGTGATGGCAGCGGCAGGCCTGGCCGTCATGCCCCCTCTGGCTCTGCTCGCCATCGCAAGACGGCGCCGTGTACGAGCTGCGCAGCACGACTACCGCGGCCATCAGGGAGCGCTCGCCTCGCATCTCACAGAGGTGGTCAGAGGTGTACGGCTGATCCAGGCGTTCGGCGCCGAGGCGCAGGCCCAGCACTCGTTCGCCGCCCGCAACCGCGACGCCCTCCAATCCAGTCTCCGTGTGCTCGACCTCGGCGCCCGTTATGGCCCGCTAGCAGACGTCCTGCTGGCCGTTGGCGCGGGCCTGGTGCTCTGGCTGGGCGTCGCCCGCGTGATCAGTGGGCGCATGACCGTTGGCGTGCTGCTGGTTGTGCTCTCTTACCTGGCCTCCATGTACAGCCCGGTGCGGTCCCTGACCGCCCTGGCCTCCACTTTCGCGAAAGGGGCGGCGAGCCGGGAGCGTATCCAGGAGATACTGGCCATTCCCGAGCGCGTGCCCGAACGCCGCGAAGCCCGCCGGCTCGTGGGGGTGGAGTCGGAGATCGCGTTCAGGGACGTCCACTTCGCGTACAGGCCCGACGCTCCGGTGCTCTGTGGTCTCGACCTCGTGTTGCCGGCTGGCGCGATGGTCTGCCTGATGGGACGCAACGGCGCGGGCAAGTCGACCCTGCTGTACCTGCTGCTGCGCTTCTACGAACCCGATCGCGGCGCCATCGAGGTCGACGGCAGTGACCTTCGCGATCTGCAGCTGCGCTCGCTAAGGGAACGAATCGCCCTGGTGCCACAGGAGCCGTGGATCATCGACGGCAGCATCAGCGACAACGTAGCTCTCGGCAAGGCCGGGGCCACACCGGCAGAGATTCGTGAGGCCAGCCGGCTGGCGCTTGTCGATGAGTTTGCGGAGGCTCTGCCCGATGGCTACGGCACCGTCGTCGGCGAGGCTGGCGCTCTGCTCTCAGGCGGTCAGCGGCGCAGGCTGGCCATCGCCCGAGCACTGCTGCGCAAAGCACCCATCCTGCTTCTCGACGAGCCGACCAGCGGCCTGGACGCCGAGTCAGAGGCCGGCGTCCTGGCCGCCGTCCGGCGTGCGGCGAGGGGGCGCACGGTGATCATCGTCACTCACCGCCGGGACCTGGCCGCGGCCGCCGACCGGGTCGCGGTGCTCGAGCAGGGCCGCATCAAGGCGGAGGAGCAGGTAGAGGCGCGTACGGTGCGACACGAGCCGCGGGCGCCGGAGCTCATTTCAGCAACAAGGAGGTGATAGGAGATGTCCCGCAGAGGCGGAAAAGTCAAAGGAAGCGCCGTCGTGTTCAAGTCGCATGGCCACAAGACCAGCCATCGAACTACAGTGACGCGACGGACCACGGTCACCCGGACGACCAGGTAGGTGGAGGGGCGGGGGCGGCGAGTTTCGCCGCCCCCATGCAGCTGGAGGTTAGAAGGCACTGAGTAACCCGCGCGGTTATCTTCCCTGGGGCCTACGCGTCGTGCTTCTACGTGGACAGGCGGTCCTGCTGCTGGCCGTGGGCGTTCTGGTCGGAGCGGTGCTCGCCGGCATCTTTGTGACGAGGGACGGGCTGCGAGGGCCGCTCGGCCGTACGGTCGCCGACTTCGTCGCGCCGCCCCACAGCGGTCTCCCCGCAAGCATCGAGGTTGGCCCGAGCCCGGATAGAGCGACGGCGGGGTCGCAAGCAAGAGGGCCCGTGGGTACGACTCCCTCCCCCACTCCCACACACCCGATTCGTCCGACGCCGTCCGCCGGCCAGGTCACCGTCGTGCCTCCCCCCGTGTACACCTACTATGACCACGGCCACGGGGGTAGTGACGACAGCGGCGGCGGCGGCCATCACCGCTGAGCCGTGCTCATCCTGGTCGTCGAGGACGAGCCGCGGATCGCGT
This sequence comes from Candidatus Dormiibacterota bacterium, assembly GCA_035259145.1. Classification (GTDB taxonomy): domain Bacteria; phylum Chloroflexota; class Dormibacteria; order Dormibacterales; family Dormibacteraceae; genus CF-161. The sequence goes on from DATFWQ010000059.1 coordinate 9,835, forward strand.
CGTTCCTGCGCAAGGGATTGCTGTCGGAGGGCTATGCGTGCATCGTGGCCCAGGATGCCGAGAGTGCGCTGACGTATGCCCAGGCCGAGCCTGTGGAGCTGGTGCTGCTCGACCTGATCCTTCCCGACCGTAGCGGGATCGACGTGCTCCGCTCGCTGAGAGCACGCGACCCGCGGCTGCCCATCCTTGTCCTGACAGCCAAGGACGACGTCGACTCCAAGGTCAGCGGCCTCGACCAGGGCGCCGACGACTACCTGACCAAGCCCTTCGTCTTCGACGAGCTGCTGGCGCGCATCCGCGCTCTGTTCCGCCGCGACCAGGCGAGCGCAGTCGAGCTGCGTGCGGGCGGGCTGGTCCTGGACCTGAAGCAGCGGTCGGTGCGAGCAGCTGGAGCCAGGGTGCCGCTGACGCTGCGGGAGTCCGCGCTCCTCGAGCTCTTCGTGCGCCACCCCAATCAGGTCCTCTCCCGCGCGCAGATCACGAGCAATGTATGGCCATACGAGTCCGAATCGGAGAGCAACGTCGTGGATGTGTACGTCCGCTACCTGCGACGCAAGGTCCCATGGCCGGACGACGTCGGACTGGAGACTGTGAGAGGCGCCGGGTACCGTCTCAAGGTTAGCTGACATGCGTCCTCCCAGCCTTCGGTTGAGGCTGACGCTGCTCTGGGGCGCGGTGTCACTGGTCGTGCTGCTCGGGCTCCAACTGCTGGCCCTGGCCGTGCTCAACGCACAGCTGTTGGGCGAGCTCGACCGCGACCTCGCGCTCGAGGCTCGACAGTACCAGCAGAGCGTGGCCGGCGCCAGAAACCTGGCTGACCTTCAGCAGCGAGCGACGGCGTTTCTGGCGGAGGACTCCAGCGCCGGCACGGGGCTGGCGGCCGCCTACGTGATCAGCTTCGTGGACGGCACCCTGGTGACCAACACCCAGGACATGGACCTCCGTGCAACCATAGCCTCGGCCCAGCGCGGCCCGGGCCAACCGATCACTGTCAGTGACGCCCGCCTCGGAGACTTCCGGGTGGCCGTGATACCGATCGAACAGAATGGGCGGCGGCTCGGCGAGTTTCGGATCGCGCTTCCGCTCAGCGGCGCAGAGAGCACGGTTCGCAACCTGGTGACCCCGATGCTGGTCGGCAACGCCCTTCTGATCGGACTGGGCGGGGTGCTTGCATACAGGGTGATCGGTGGTGGACTGGCCCCTGTACGGGCCATCACCGCGACGGCGGCCGGTATCAGCGACGGCGACCTGAGCCGCCGCATCGGCTATCAGGGTCCGCGCGACGAGGTGGGCCGGCTTGCCGAGACGTTCGACGCCATGCTGGCTCGCTTGCAGAGCGCCTTCGAGCAGCGGCAGGCCTTCTACTCGCTTGCTTCGCACGAACTGCGGACGCCGCTGACGATCGTTCGCGGTCACCTGGAGGTACTGCGCCGTCAGGACCAGCCGAGCGTCCAGGAGGTCCGCGAGACCCTCGACATCGCCCTCGAGGAGCTGGCGCGCATCACCGCCGACGTCAACGACATGCTGCTCCTGGGGCGAATGCTGCTCGGCCAGCCGGGCGAGATGGAGGAAGTCGATGCGGGGACTGTCTTGCGCGACGTTCACCGCCGTGCCAGGGGCCTGGCGGTCCGCGATTGGCAGCTGGACGTCGCCGGTCCGGCGCCAGTTCGAGCCGACGCCGAGCAGCTCAGCCGGGCGCTGTTCAACCTGGTGACCAACGCCGTGCGGCACACGCCCGAGGGAGCCCGGGTCCGCCTGGCCTGCATCCCCTCCGCCGAGTGGGTTCGGCTCGACGTCGCCGACGCGGGCGACGGCATCCGGCAGGTCGACCTTGTGCACATATTCGCGCCCTGGCACCGCGCCGGCGAGCGTGACGGCAGTGTCGGCGGGCTCGGTCTGATGATCGTGCGCGAGGTGGCCAGGGCACACGGTGGTGACGTCGAGGTGCGAAGCCAGGAGGGCGCCGGCACCACCTTCACGATCTGGCTGCCGCTGGAGCTTGAGGCGACCCGTCCGCACGCTCTTGAGCACCGCGGATCAGGCGCGGGTGGTCTGCGCGGCTTGCCTGCGCAGTGACGGATCCAAGCGCCACTATTTGAAGAGGCAATGGATAGAGCAGCGGCCCTACGGTTGGGTCGCGTATCAACCCTCGTCGACCCCGGCCTCCTTGCGATGGTCGCGGTCCTGACGGCAGCGGTGGCTGTCCGAATGACAGTCCTGAGCGGTGGCCAGATCGACTACGACGAGGGCGTCTACTGGCAGTCGCTCCGGGGGCTGGCAGCAGGTCGCCCACTCTTCTCGTCCGTGTACAGCTCGCAGCCGCCGGGCTTCCTCGTTCTCATGATGCCGGCACACATCCTGGGAGGCGGTTCCATTGTCGGTGACCGTCTAGGCATCCTCGCCTTCTGGGTGGTAGGGCTCATAGGCGCCAGCCGGCTGGGCGACCTTGCCGGCTGCCGCTGGGCCGGACTGGCGGCGGTCATGCTTTTGAGTGCAGACCCGCTCTTTTTTCGTGAGTCGGTCACGCTCCAGGCGGACGCCCCGGCTGTGGCGCTGGCTCTGGTTGCAGCCGGCCTCGCCGCGGACTCGAGGCGGCGAACCGGCCGACCTGCCCTCCTGCTGGCCGCGGCGTCCGGGGCGCTTATCGCTACCAGCGTGCTGACGAAGCTGCTGACGATACCCGCCCTGCCTGCCGTCGCCATTCTGCTGACAGCGCCAGCCGTCTCACGGGGGGCCCTGGCTCGATCGGCCGGCGGGGCCCTGGGGGCTGCCGCAGCATCGGCGGCGCTTCTCCTGCCTTTCGCCGGCCGATGGCCTCTGATTTGGGGTCAGGTGATCGGCCTGAACCTCCACGCGCGGGGACTGCCAGTTGGAGGAATCGACCTCTACACGATGGCGCTCGAGGTGCCGCTGGCCATTGTGGGGATCGCCGGATTTCTCACCGCCTTGCGACGCGCTCCGCTCCTGGCGGTGTCCTGCGCGAGTTGGGCCCTTGCTGCGATCGCCCTGCTGGTCGTACACCGCCCCCTCTGGCCGCACCACGCTGTCGTGCTGATCGCGCCACTCGCACTGCTCGGCGGCGCGGCCGTCCACCTTGTGCACACCCGGCCAGAGCGGGTACGCGCAGCAGTGATGATCCTGATGGCGCTGATGCTCGCTTCCGCGCTGCTCGTTCACGCTCAGCAGACACCGGACACCTCCAGGCAGCGGGCGGTCACTGCGCTTCAGAGGCTGACGGCGCCTGGCGACTTCGTGATCAGCGACGACCAGTACACCGTCGCACTCGCCGACCGCGATGTGCCGCCGGAGCTCGTGGACACCTCCAAGGTCCGCGTCCTGTCCGGCGATCTGATCACCGCGGAGATCGCGGGCATCGCCGGTAGATCTCGCGCGCGCGTCATTCTCGTTGACGATCGCTACGTCTCGCTGTCCCTTCTCCCCGGCTTTCAAGAATGGGCGAAAGAACAGTTCCCGGTTGTGAAGCCGCTTGGCGGCGGCCGCGTCCTCCATGTGAAGAGAAGCCGCCGGCCGACGGCCCAACCACCGGACTCGGAACGAGCTCAGCGGCCGGCCGGACCGATAGAGAGACCCGACCTGAGCGGGAGGGCGCGGTGGACGCGAGCTGGTCGAGCGAGGCGGTGAGCTGTTCCAGTCACTCGCCGCCGTTGAGACCCACGAGTCCACGAGTGCGCGCCGCCGCCGGACGGCGTCGAGTTGTCGTCCACTGCCCGCACGTCCCTCGAACGTAGGAGGACGCGTAAGCCGGACCCGTCCAACCGAACGATCACGCACAGATAGCCCAGGTGTCTGTGTGGTTCGGCAACGATCGTTCCCGTTGGGCGCCGATCGACGCGCAAGTAGACGCGATCGCCGACCTTAACTGTCAAGGGAGATCATCCTCCGCCCCGACAGCACGAGGCCTTGATGCTTCTCCTTGCCCTTTGACGCCAGTTCTGACACAATCGTGCACCTCCTCAAGCGATATGGATGAAGAGTGCGACTATGCTGGTCTCTTACAAATTATTGCTTCTTCAGAGACATTATAGAGCATGCTGCTATGCATGTGACAACACATCTGCCGCGGCTCCAACCCGGGACGGCTCTGATCCATGAGGTCGAAGAACGATCACCTTCCATTCGGCGTGGCAGGGCACGACCAGCTCGGATAGCAGGCTGCCCCTGTTGACAGCCGAACTCTCCGTGATGCATGTTGATGCAAAGACGCATATGGGAGCAACGAGGGGCAACGCCGAGGAGCTCGGCCGAGCACTTGCCCGCGCGAGGGCGGAACGCGACCTCACGCAGCGTGGCCTGGCGGCCAAAGCGGGCCTCAGCCCGAGATCGGCGGGCAGCATCAGCCGGCTCGAGAAAGGGTTCGGTGGTATCCCCCACCGATCGACGCTGGAGCGCTATCTGCGAGCGCTTGAGCTCGATGACAACCGCCGCCGGGAACTGCTGTCGCTCGCGGGCTACGCGGAGGAGATCGCCACCACAGCGAACTGGGACGCTGTCGTGCGCCTGCTGGGGGAGTGCGCCAATCCGCATCCGCTCAATCACCTCGATCTCGAGGCCCTGGGACCCCAGGCTCTGTTCGAGCATGGGCATCTGCTGGAACGCTTCCAGGTGGCCGAGGCAGCCGTGACCCTCCTGCGTGTCACGGCCGGTTCCCGGTCGAAGATGGAAGGGGCTGTCACAACCAGCAGCGGGCTTCCCTACGCGCTCGGCATCAGTCTCCTCGGAGCAGACGACCACTTCGACGAGGACCTCGCCGCCCGCTGGGAGAGCGGGCTGGGCCTGGTCCTTCAGACCGGCGCGCGGGTGGTCGAGGTATTCGACCTCGGCACCGACGCAACGTACGCGGTTGACGTCGTGACGAAGATATTGAGACGGCTGGCGATTGCCCCTGAGGTCGACTATCAGGCGCGCTATTTCTCCATGGACCCAAGCCGCAGGTCGCCGGCTAACGTTCTCGTGGCGCCTGGCCTGGCGGGCTTGCTCTTGGGGGCAAGTCGCGATGCCGATGTCGGCTCCGGCCCAGATATGGCCCTCACGTTCAGGGCGCCGGCCGGTCGTCAAGAAGAACTTCAGCGGCCGGGACTGTCCTTCCTGGAGGGCCAGTTCGAACGCATCCGGCGCCGGGAGAGTAAGCGGCTGCTGCGCGTGTTCAGCTGGCCCTGGAAGGTGGAGTCCGGACAGGGCCAGGCCGAAAAGGCCCTCGAGTGGGAGGCCGACGTCGCCTACGACGAGGAGTCAGAAGCTGATCATTATCAGGTCAAGAGGGGTCTGACCCGCCTGCTGGTCCCGCAAGACATCTGGCTGAAGCGAGTCCAGGAGGCCTGGCAGGGTCATGTGGAGGTGCTCAACCACCTGGACCGCCACGCGGCCTACCGCAAGCAGCGTCAGCGCGCGTTCATGAGCCAGCTGGGTCGCTTTCACCACAGGTCGGTCGCCACCCGGGCGGCGATTGAAGCGCTCGTCGATCACGGCGACGCCACGAGGCTCGACGACATGCTGGCCGGTCCAGACAAAACGCCGCTGCCGCCCGACGTGGTGCGCAGGGTTCTCGAGTCTCTACTCGAGCACATGCGCAACGGCTACGAGCTGGCGCTCCTGGACCGTACCGAGGCGCGGCAGCTGCCCATCTTTGAATGGGCGGTGAAGGATCGTCG
>DATFWQ010000060.1:0-4162 GCA_035259145.1 Candidatus Dormiibacterota bacterium
GCATGAGCAGGGTCGCCAGCCCGAAGCCCACTACCACGACCGCCAGCATCGCCCAGAGGCCGTTCCAGAAGACGCCCGTCAGGAACGGGCTCCCGTACAGCTGCTGCACAGACAGGTTTGCGGCCCACGCCGGCCATTTCAACAGAGGCGCCAGTTCGTACACCAGGAAGCTGCAGAACGCGAGCATCCCGAGCAACCCGACCGCCGCCCGCGGAAAGTCGGCGCTGACCGCCGCCCCCACCGCTGAGTAGGTGAGGGCGAACGGGACGAGGAGCCACGACGCACGAAACACGGCCGCCGCGTCGAGCGTGGTGCCGACGGCGGCGGCCATTCCCGCCGCCGCCAGTGAGCCTACCGCCACGACGACCACCGTCCCGATGAGCGCTGCCGCAGCGCGCTCTCCGATGACAGCCCACCGGTGCACGGGCATGCTCAGCACGGACGTAAGGATGCCCTCGGTGTCGTCCGCGGCCCATCCGGAGACGAGGTGGACCGCAAAGCCGGCCAGAAGCAGCTGCGCGATGCCGAACCAGAAGGCAGCGATAAAGCCGCGGTAGGGGTCGCCGCCGCTGCTGTGAGTGAGGAACTCGCGCATCCCCGGCAGGTTGATGGCGCTGTCCACGACGCTGTGCGCGATCGCCACCATGTAGACCGCCATGGCCGCGGTGATCAGCGCCCAGCCGGCAACGACCCAGCGCTGGCGGTAAAGGAGCCGGGTCACGGGCCACGCGAGCAGCGGGGATGGCGCCGTGTCCTTGGCCGCGACCTCGCGATGCGGGAAGGCGAACAGCGGACCGCGTACATCACGGCGAGCGAAAGCGAGCACCGACAGGACGCCCGCGATGGCGATGACGGCGACGCTGAGCCCAACCCCGGCGGCGTCCAGGCTGCCGCCCGGCGCCAGGACCGTTGTCGCGTCGTACCACGTGAACGGCGACACCCAGGCGAGCCCATCGAACGAGTGGTTGGTGCGGCCGAGCACGTCCAACAGGTAGAGCACGACTACAACGGCGGTCCCCGCCGCCTGGGCGCCGCGGATCGACGCGATGAGCTGCGCGACGAGGTAGCACAGGGCGAAGAGGGTCAGCATGAGCATCCACAGAGTGAGCATCTTGCCGGCCGCGCCGACCAGGTTGACCGACTCGTACTGGGCGGCACCGGCCAGGTAGCCGAGAGCGCCCAGGACCGCGGCGAGCAGTGCGGCCAGACCGAACGCCGCCAGACGCGAAGCGACCAGGCGAGCCCGCGAGACCCGGGCGGCCAGCCAGTAGTCGACGAGCTGCTTGTCCTCGTCGCCACGGACCGCTCCGGCGGCCGCCGCGATTGCCCAGATCATGACCACCAGCGCGAGCGGGCCGTAAGCGCGCCACTGCACATAGCCGTCGAGGGTGTCGAGCCGGAAGGGCTGCGGCAGGATATAGGACAGCTGGCCGGCCAGGGCGGTCATGCTGCGCGCAAACTCAGCGCGGCCGGCGGCAGTCGTTCCCGCCACCTGCATGAAGGCGACAGCCTGGACATAAGTGCTCGTGAATAGGACCAGCCCGTAGCCGATCAACCCCCAACGATTAAGCCGGAAGGCGTTCCTCAGCATGCCGGCGCGACCTCCTCTTTCCCGGCCTCCGAGTAGTACTCCAGGAACGTGTCCTCGAGACTGGGCTCGTGGCTGGACAGGTTGACGACGTGGGCGCGGGCGACAGCGGCCATCAGCGGCTCGAAACTGCCGCGCACCACGCAGTGCACGCGGTGGTTCTCCACGGTCACGCCGTCGACGCCATCGGCGCGGCGGATCGCCTCCGCCGGCACGTCACCGGCGAATTCGATCTCCACCCGGTGTACGCGGATCTCGTGCAGTTCTTCCATGCTGGAGATGTTCACCAGCCGGCCGGTTCGGATGATCCCGACCCGGTCGCAGACGTGCTCCACCTCCGAGAGCACGTGCGAAGAAAGAAAGACGGTGGCGCCGCCCTTCCGCGCCTCCCGGACCATCGCGTAAAACTCCTGCTGGTTAAGCGGGTCCAGGCCGCTCGTAGGCTCGTCCAGGACCAGCAGCTGCGGGCGGTGCATGAAAGCGATGACGAGCAGCAGCTTTTTCTTGTTGCCGGAGCTGTACTCTCGGTAGCGGCGCGAGAGGTCGAGCTGAAGCCGGTCGCAAAGGCTCTTCACGTACGCCTGGTCGACGCCGCCCGCCATGGCGCCCAGGTAGGCGATGACCTCCCGGCCGCGGAGCCCGCCGAACTGAGGCGGCTCGCCTGGCACGTAGCCGACGTGACGCTTGACCTCCACGGCCTGCCGGTGGCAGTCGAGGCCGAAGACCCACGCCCTACCGCGAGTCGGGTATGCCAGGCCCATCAGCTGGCGGATGGTGGTGGTCTTGCCGGCGCCGTTAGGGCCGAGATAGCCGAAGACCTCGCCCGGTTGGACTTCGAGGTCCAGGTCGAACAGGCCTCGTTCCAGGCCGTAGTCCTTTGTCAAGCCCTCTGTACGAATCGCCTCGTTCATGTTCGACTCCTTTCACGTTCGCGCAGCTGCCTCATCACCTCGGGGCCAAGGTTGAGGAAGCCCTGCAACATGTCGGCCATCTCGTGCAGCTGCTCACGGACAGGACCCTCCGGCGCCACCCGGGCACCCTGCCGCAGCCGTGCCAGCAGATCCATCGCCTGCGAGTTGCGGGCGGCGAAGATGGCCTCCAGGCTGTACAGAGCCTCGAAAAGCACGCGCCTGCTGCCGGGCTGGCTGCGGCTGCGGGCCAACCCGAGGGCCACCAGCTGCCTGGCTGCGACGCTGGCTCCGCTCTTCGCTATCCCCAGCGCCTCCGCGATCTCATCCAGGCTCGCAGGCTCCATTCGGAGCAGCAGGTAGCCGTAGATCCGGCCGATCGTTCGAGCTAAGCCCCATGTCGTCATGTGCTGACCTAGGCCTTCGATGAACTGGTGCTGTTCTTCCGTCATTCTGCAGAACATCCTGGATATTCAGATCTTTCTGAATATTAGCGCATGGCACCGGAGCCTGCGCGCTCCCCCCTCAACAAACGCTCAACGAAATCCACACTTGGACCCACCATAGACTTGTATGTCCAAGAAGTTTGGAGTTACTATGGATTTCGGGTAGCTACTACATTCGGCCGGAGATGTCCATCGAACGACACAGAAGTGCGGAGGTCACGACCATGAGCGTCAACTCGACGGCGATTGGAATGAAGAGGGTAGGGCGAGGTCGCTGGCTGGCGCTCGGCGCCCTCGTCCTCAGCGGGCTTGTCCTTGGGCTCGACACAACGATCCTGGTGACCGCCCTGCCGACCCTGTCGGCAAAGCTCGGCGCCACAACAGATCAGCTGCAGTGGATGTCGACCGCCTACACGCTGGCCCTGGCAGGCCTGATGCTGCCCGCCGCCGTGCTCGCGGACCGCTACGGCCGCCGCCTTTTGCTTATGGCGGGGCTGCTGGTGTTTGGCGTCTCATCGGTCGTCGCCAGCCAGCTGTCCTCGGCGAACGGCCTGATCTTCATGCGGGCGCTGATGGGAGCAGGCGGGGCGGTGATCCTGCCGCTGATGCTGGCGATCCTGCCCACCCTCTTCGCGGAAGATGAGCGGCGGCGTGCGCTCGCGCTGGCCGGGGCAGGCGTGTTCCTGGGCCTGCCCCTCGGTCCACTGGTCGCCGGTTATCTGCTGACCCACTACGACTGGGGTTCGATCTTTCTGATCAACGGCCCCGTGGTCGTTCTCGCGCTGCTTGGCGTCGCGTTCTTCGTTCCCGAGAGCAAGGACCTGGAGGCGCACGGCCTGGACTGGATCGGAGCCGTCCTCGAGGTGGTGGGTGTGACCGCCCTCGTCTACGGCATCATCCAGGAGCCCCTGAAGGGCTGGACCGATCCCCAGGTCCTGGTCCCTCTGGTCGGTGGTGCGATCCTGATCGCTGCCTTCGTGGGCTGGGAGCTGCGGATGCGTGTTCCGCTCGTCGACCTGAGGCTGTTCTTGAACCCGCGATTCGCCTGGGCTACAGCTGCGTTCACGATGGTCGGCTTCGGCCTGACAGGCGCCATGTTCATCCTCACGCCCTACCTCCAGGTGGTGCAGGGCAACGACGCCCAGGAAACCGGCATCCGGCTGCTTCCGATGATCGCAGCAGTATTCGTTGGAGCCCTCGCCAGCGATCGGCTTACCGCC
>DATFWQ010000061.1:0-28861 GCA_035259145.1 Candidatus Dormiibacterota bacterium
GCCGCTCTAGCTCACGAGCCGGTTGGTCAGGCGCCCGAGGTCGCCGACCTCGACGACCACCTCGTCGCCCGGCCGCAGCCACGGCTTGTCCGGCCTGCCCTGGGCGACGCCCTCAGGAGTGCCGGTCGCGATCACGTCGCCCGGCTCCAGCGTCCAGTGTTTGCTGATGTAGCTGACCAGCTCGGCCACGCCGAAGACCATGTCGGCCGTGCTGGAGTCCTGCCGCGGAGCGCCGTTGACCGAGCACTGGACCCGGAGCGTCTGCGGATCCCCCACCTCGCCCGCACTGACCAGGTACGGGCCCAGCGGCAGGAAGCGATCGAGCGACTTGCCGAGAAGCCACTGCGTGCTGCGGAACTGCAGATCCCTGGCGCTGACGTCGTTGCAGTTGCAGTAGCCCCACACGCAGTCGAGCGCCTGGGCCTCGCCCACGTTGCGCGCGGAGCGGCCGATGACGACGCCCAGCTCGGCCTCGTAATCGTACCGCTCGGCCACGGCGGGCAGCGGGATCTCTTCGCCGCAGGCCGCGAGCGAGTTGCTGAACTTCGAGAACAGGATCGGCGCGTCCGGCACCTGCGCCCCGGTCTCCTCGGCATGCCGGCGGTAGTTGAGGCCGATGCAGATGATCTTGCTGGGAGACGGCGCGCACGGCCCCAGGCGAAGCCCAGCCTCGGAGACCCGCGACCCGGTGGCCCGCCGCTCGATCTCGGCCGGTGTCAACGACAGCAGGGAGTTGAAGTCGCCGGCAGGCAGCTCGGCCACTCCGTCAGACGTGAGCAGTCCGGTGTGTAGTTCGCCATCGCGGTGAAACGTGAGCAGGCGCAATTGGTCTCTTCCCCCTGTACGTCGTTCGGTCCGACCTAAGAGCATAAGGCGAGGCTAGGGGGCCAGGAGGCGATCCACGTCGAGACGGCCCTCCTCCGCGGCGGCCCTGAAGGTCGCGACGCTCTCGCGCACCCCCTCGCGCAGGGGCATCAACCTCGGACGGCCCAGCCGCCGCTCCACCGCCGACGTGTCGAAGGCGGCCGGGACCGGCAGCGGCGCCGGTTCGAACGTGATCTCTGCTGCTCCGCCAACCGCCTCCTGGATCGCCTCGACCAGATCCTCCATCGAGCAGGCCAGGACGGGAAGGTTGTATGTGTCGCTGCCCCCACCGTCTTCGCAGGCTCTTGCCGCCGCGATGAAGGCGTCCGCAACTTCGGCGGCGTGCTGGTAGCCCGCGACCCCTCCCCATCCGATGTGGTACGGACGTCCGACCGTAGCGGCGAGCATGGCCATCGTCGGGCTCGACGTGAGGCCCTGGTCGCGGCCGGGCCCGTACACGACGTCGGGCCGGAGGCCGATGGAGACGAGGCCGTATTCGCGCTCGTAGACGCGGGACATCCACTCGTCGGCCAGCTTGTACGCCCCGTAGAGGGTGGTCGGCTGCGCCGGCGCGTCGTGGGCCAGCGGTCCGTCGGGGTAGCGGTCGGCGGGCCCGTAGACCGCCACCGAGCTGGCGAAGGCGAGACCGCGAACCTGGTCTCGCAGGTTCCTGGCCGCCTCCAGGACCACCGCCATTCCCTCCACGTTGACACGGGCGCCGAGCATCGGCCGGGCGCGGGCGAAGGGCACCTGGAGGGCGGCCAGGTGAACGATGTGGGAGACGGCCTGCTCGCCTACCAGGCGCTGGAAGGCCTCGGCGTCGGTGACGTCACAGGGGACGAGGGGCACCTTCTGTTCGAGCTCGGGGTCGATGAGCCGCCAGCGATGCGTGTCACCTGGCAGGTCGGTGGCCACGACGGCCGTGCCTGCGCCGGTCAGGCGTTTCACGGTCCACGATCCGATGCAGCCCAGCGCGCCCGTCACGAGGAAACGTTCGAGTCGGACAGTCTCGCTTCCCAAGTCAGCTCCGAAGGTTGACCGTTACGCTCTTGGTCTGCGTGAAGCTCTCCAGCATCCCCTCGAGCGAAAACTCGCGCCCGATTCCACTCTGTTTGAAGCCACCATAGGACTGGCCGGGGAACTGGCCGACCCCCTGGTTGATCTGCACCCAGCCGGACTCGATCGCGTGGGCGGTGCGCAGCGCCTGCGTCACGTCGCGGCACCAGACATACGCAGCCAGGCCGTAGTGGCTGTCATTCGCCATGCGCACCGCTTCCTGCTCGTCACTCCAGGGGATGACGACCAGCACGGGGCCAAAGATCTCTTCACGGGCGATCCGCCACTCGTTCTCCACCCCCGCAAAAACCGTGGGCTGGACGTAGTAGCCCTCGGCGAGGGGGCCCTCGACAGGCGGCATGCCACCGATGACGACGCGCGCCTGTTGCCTCTCGAGGCCGTCGCGGATGTACGAGCAGACGCGGTCGAACTGCTTCCGGTTGATGATGCTGCCCATGTCGGTGGCCTCGTCCAGCGGGTCGCCGACCTTCAGCGCTCCCAACCTGCCCACCAGCTTGTCCAGGAACGAGTCCACTATCGACTCGTGCAAGAACAGCCTTGAGCCGGCGGTGCAGGACTGGCCCTGACGGGTGAAGCGCATGCCGGCGATCACGCCGTCCGCGGTCCGGTCGTCGTCCGAGTCGGGGAAGACGATGGCCGGGCTCTTGCCGCCCAGCTCCAAAGACACAGGCGCGATCCGCTCGGCCGCCGCCCGCATCACCGACCGCCCCACAACGGTGGAACCCGTGAATGACAGCTTGGCCACGTCGGGGTGCGCCGCCAGCGCTGCGCCGCACTCCTCTCCGTAGCCGGTCAGCACGTTGAGCACGCCGGCGGGCAGCTGCTGGGCGCAGATGCGAGCGAGCATCAGGACGGCCAGCGGTGCATCCTCCGCCGCCTTGAGAACGAGGGTGTTGCCGGCCGTGATCGCCATCGCGATCTTCAACGAACCCAGCAGCACGGGCGAGTTCCAGGGGATGATGGCGCCCACCACGCCGATCGGCTCGCGCCTGCTGTAGCTCAGCATCTCCTCACCCAGCGGGATCACCGAGCCCTTGATCTCGCCGGCCGCCCCGCCGAAGTACCGGAAGACCTCGGCCGCGCCCTTGACCTCGGGCCGGGCCTGAGGCCTGATGGCGTTGCCGGTCTCGGTGGCGAGAAGTGTCGCCATCTCCTCTGCTCGCTCGTCGATGCCGTCGGCGATCTGCAGCATCAGCTTGCCGCGTTCGCGGGGCGCGACCAGCCTCCAGAACTGGAAGGCCCGGGCGGCCGCGCTGACTGCGATGTCGACGTCCGCAGCGTTGGCGCGCGGCACCTCGGCGATGAGGCGGCCACGCTGAGCCGGCTTCTCCACCGGCAGGAAGGCGCCGCCGGCGCTCTCACGCCACTCGCCGTCGACCAGCATGAGTTCGCGCCTTACGTCGGTCCTCTCCTCGCCAGGGTCCTCCAGAGGAGCGGGGGCACCCGTACCGCCGCCGCCGGCGCTGAGCTGGATGTCCCAGAGCCTTCCGTTCGGCGCTTCGCCGGTGCCCTCCAGCAGCTTCGCCACGGCCGACATGTCCAGCCTCCCATGACCCTGGCGGCTGGCCAGCGCGTAGAGCTGGTGGGTCATCGCTGTCAGGGTGAGCGGCAGGCCCAGGTCCGCACCCGCGTCCAGCGCCAGGCCCAGGTCCTTGCGCATCAGGTCGACCATGAAGCCGGGGGCGAAGCCGTCGTTTACCGGCGCCTCGGCCACCAGTCCGGGAACCGGTGCGCGGCGTAGCATCCAGCAGCTCCCCGTGCTCTTGCTGATGACGTCCATGAGGACTCTGGGATCGGCACCCGAGCGGATGCCGAGCGCAAACGCCTCCGCCACCGCGACCATCGAAGAGCCCGCAAGCAGGTTGTTGGCGAGCTTGACCGTCTCGCCCATCCCGATCGGTCCGCAGTGGATGACGTTGGTGCCCATCGCGCCCAGCAGGTCCCGATGGGTCTCGAGCACGTCAGGGTCGCCGCCGACCATGATCGTGAGAGTGCCGTCGCGGGCACCGATCGAAGAGCCGCTGACCGGCGCGTCCAGCATCGTGCAGCCCGCGGCGCTGACCGCTTCTGCAACCCGCCTGGTGGTGGCGGGGTCGACGGTGCTCATGTCGATGACGGTTGCGCCTGGGTGCAGTCCTTCGATCACGCCGTCCGGTCCCAGCATGGCCTGGAGTACGTGGCGAGATGCCGGCAGCATGGATATGACGACGTCCGTCCCCGACGCGGCATGCCGCGCGGAGCCCGCCGGCTCGGCGCCCTTCGCCTCGAGCGGCAGCATGCGGCTCGGGTCGACGTCGAACACCTGGATTGCGTGACCGGCGTCAAGCAGGTTGCTCGCCATCGGCTGCCCCATGGTGCCCAGGCCCACGAAGCCGATCTTCTTCCCCATCGAGGCTCCTCCCTGCGTTGTGGTCCCTCTACCTTAAGCCCGCCGCGGCGGCGGCCTCCCCAACACCGCCGGGGACACTGGTCGTTCCAGGTTCAGGAGCCCCGAGCTTCGGGCGCTGAGCGCTCGGAGCCAGCGTCGTCACCGGCGTTCGTGGGAGTGGCGCCGGAGTTCAGCATGCCACTGGCCTCCATGCGTCGCAGCAGCTCGGCGCGCTGCTCTTCGAGGTGCTTCAGGATCTGCACCGTCAACTCGGTGTTCTCCCGGATGCGGGTCAGGATCTCGACGTCCTGCTGGTCGGCCTTTTCCGCTTCACCGGCGGCGTGCTCCAGCGTGAGCCGGTCCTTCTGCGATCCGGTCGGCCAGGCGCTCGCCAAACGACGCCTCGTCGACCGCGATCTGGTTGACCGGGTGCCGGCTGGGCGCCAGCCCCCTGCGAACCTGCAACAGGCGCTCCTTTACGTCGGTATCGATCATTTCGAGGCGAGAATGTACAGAGCCGGGCTCACCTGGTGTGCAGAGGCAGGTCGAGCTGGGGATCGGTGCGGCGTCGATAGTCCTCCACAGCCTCTCTTACCAGCCGTGCCATCGGCTCCCGGCGCCGGAACGCCGTCTCCCTGAGCCACTCGTACAGATCCACCGGGAACCCGATCGGTACCTTGATCGACGGCTCCCGATATCGCGATATCACGACATCCCCATGATATCGCGACATTCGATATTCTGGCATGCGTGAAGCTGTCCTGCGATGCAGCCGAGCTGGCGGCGGCGCTGGCCGCCGTCTCACGGGCGCTGGCCCCCCGCACGACTCTGCCGGTCCTGGGAAGCGTGCGCCTGGAGGCGAACGCCGATCGCCTGGTGCTCGCCGCGACCAACCTGGAACTCTGCATCCTCAAGCCGGTCCAGGCGGAAGTCGCCGAGCAGGGTGCCGTCGCGGTGCCCGGCCGGCTGCTCACCGAATTCACAGCGGCCATCGGAGCCGAACGGCTGGACGTCGAGCTGCGCACACCCGGGCTGCGGCTTCGGCTGCACACGCCGTCCTACGAGACCGAGATCCATGGAATCGATCCGGACGAATTTCCGCCTGCGCCGGCAGAAGACGGCGGTGAGCAGGTCAGCCTGCCCGCAGACCGGCTGGTCGACGCGATCGCAGACACGCTGGCGGCGGCCTCCACAGACGAGGCCAGACCGGCCCTGACGGGCGTCCGGATTCGCGCGGCCGATCACTGCATGACGCTCACCGCCACCGACGGCTACCGGCTGGCGGAGCGGACGGTGGCTGCCGACCAGTCCGGGACGCTCGCCGTCACAGTCCCGGCTCGGACGATGGCGGAGGTTGCCAGGCTGTTCCGAGGCGCTCATGGCCCCGTGGAGGTGATCGTGGCCCAGCAGGGCGGCCAGGTCTTCTTCCGAGGCCATGACGGAGAGGTCAGCTCGCGGGTGATCGACGGCGGGTATCCCAACACCCGGCGCTTGATCCCGGACGCCTGGACGACGCGAGCCTCGCTCGACGCCGGCGAGCTGAACCGCCGCCTGCGTGCGCTCATGCCCTTCGCTCAGCCGAGCGCGAACGTCGTCAGGCTGGCCGTCGGTTCCGACGTCGTCAGCCTGTCCGCGGCGGCAACGGACGTGGGGTCGGCCCGTACACAGCTGAAGGCCGATGTGTCCGGACCGGAGATGGCCGTCGCGTTCAACGCGCGCTACTTGCTCGACTGTCTTGCGACCACAGGAGATCGGATAGACCTGGAGCTCCAGGGCCCACTGGCTCCCGCGGTGGTCAGGCGGCCGGCGACCGGAGACTACGTCTATCTGTTCATGCCTGTCCGCAGCTCGCGGTAACGACGGCGAGAGCAACTCGGAGTCCGCTACCCGCCACAATGGATCGCCGTGACACCGGCCGAGGAGCTCCTCCACCTCCACGATGGCGCCGCCGGGGCCGAGCCGCCGGGCGAGATCGACGCGCTGACTGCGCCGAACGGGCACCGCACGCTGGAGCGCGCTCGCGAGGTGCTGGAGCCCGTCTTCCGGCGCGCCGCGTCGGCTGACGAGTGGCCGGGGACGAAGGAGTGGACTTCACTGCTGCCGCGCTGGTTCACCGCGGCGTGCGTGGACGACTCCGAGGTCAGGGACTGCGTACTGGACAGGTGGTCCCTGCGCGCCTGGACCTACTGGTTCCAGCCTGGGCTGCGCAAGTGGCGCTGGTGGGACACCAGAGTAGAGGACGATCGGCTCGTCGTGTCTGTGCTCGTCCTGCAGCGGCCCTACCTGCGGGGTGCGCTCGAGTGGCTGCTGAAGGTCGCCAGTGAGGCTTGAGGACGGAGAGGCCCACAGGGGCCTGCGCATCCGTGGCGAGAGCCTCGCAGCCGGCCGCCTCCGGATGGCTCAGCTGCTGGGGTGCCGGCTGACCGACTGTGACCTCTCGAACGCGGAGTGGGAGCTCTGCCGGTTGGAGAACACGGTCTTCGAACGCTGCCGGCTGACCGGCTTCCGCCTGTCAGAGTGCAGCGGCTTAGACGTGGCGTTTCGTGACTGCCAGGGCCGCTACCTCCAGCTTGACCGCTGCAAGATCGAAGGCGGCCGGTTCGAGACCTGCCAGCTGAACGAGTCCACCATGATGGGCTGCGAGCTGCCGCGGGCGGTGTTCACCGGATGCGACCTGGCGGGAGCGGTCCTCAGCGGCTCGCGACTTCGCGGTGCGGACCTTCGCGGCTGCACGATCGGCGGCATCCGTGCCTCGCTGGACGACCTGGCCGGCACTGTGCTCGACCCCGAGCAGGCCGCGGCCGTCCTCATGGGCGAGGTCGGCATACGCGTGGTTCCGGTTGGAGTCGAGCTCACCGGGCCTTAGAGGGATCGGCGCTGTTCCGGAAGTGGACGGAACGCAGGCGGGTGTCAGGCGAACGCTCGGCTGTGGAGCGCCGGCACGCGATGCGAGGCTCGCGCTGTCTGCAGCTGCCGCGAGCCCCAGCCGTACACGACGCCCCGGACGGCGACGCCAGCTGATCCGACCTTCCAGCGGGGGCGGACCGCGGTGGCGCCAACCGCCTCCAGGAACCGCTCAGCGACTGTATCGACGGCCGCCCACGCCCGCAGGGCCGGTGGGTTGGGCCGCCGGCTGAGATCTCGCTGAATCAGGCGGACCAGCTGCCGAGCGAGGCCACGTCTGCGGAACCCCTGGGCCACGTAGACGCGCCGGACCTCCACCAGGTGACCGCCGTCACTGACCATCAGCCCGCTGACGTGGGCGAAGCCGGCCACGCGCCGGTCGCGCTCCGCGACGTAGAGAACCTCGCCGTCATCGAGGTCGTCCAGGAGCCTGAGCGCGATCTCGGGTGCGGAGAGCTCGGTCTCGCCCTGCAGGGCCGGCAGCTCCGCGTCCGTCTCACGGTTTGCGGCGACCGACAAGCGAGCCACGGCGGCGATGTCCGCGAGCGTTGCCCGTCTGACGGCATTGGGCGGGGCCAGGCCCATCGCCGTCAGACAGGAGGGGGTGGTCGCCGCGCCGGCCGGCGGACCGGCGGCGGCAACCAATGAGAGAGGGAGGATGTGTGTACCTGATGTAGCGGAAGGTTCACCGCCGCCCCGGCCGGTACGACGGCCCGACCATCGCACACGGCCACAGCGGACGGCGGCGTCAGAAGGGGAATACCGCGGCCTGCGGGCAAGTCGAGGTTTGCCAACTGTGTAACTGATTCCTCCTGGAGTGATCCGATCCGCACGCCGCGACAGTGGTCATTGGACCGGATGCGTCTTGGAGGACCGTTACAGTCGCATTAAAAAAGCCTAAGAAACGGAGAACTGGAGCCGCATCAGGGTGCCGCCGTCTTGAGGCAGCTCCGCTTTCACGGTGGCGTCGTGGGCTTCCGCCACCTGACGTACGATCGCCAGCCCGAGTCCAGACCCAGGCATGCCCCTGGCGTCCGGCGCCCGCCAGAAGCGGTCGAAGACGAACGGCAGGTCCGCGGGGTCGATGCCGGGACCGTGGTCCCGAACCGTGAGCTCGTGATCGTCCACGCGCACCTCCACCCGCCCTCCCGCGGGGCTCCACTTGCCGGCATTGTCGAGCAGGTTGGATACGGCCCGGTCGAGGCGGCGGGCCTGACCGAGGACAACCGACTCGGTGAGCTCGGCGTCGAAGTGGACTGCCGGCCAGTGGGCGGCTGCGCGCTCCACCGCCTCGGCGACTATCCAGTCCAGGCGCACCTCGTCCTTCTCCTCGGGGCTCTGGTCACCGCGCGCAAGGTCGATCAGGTCGCCGATCAGGCGAGTCAGCTGCTCTATCTGTGAGACGACGTCTTGCAGGAGCTTGTGTCGCTCAGGCGGAGCCAGCTCGGGAGCCCGCTGAAGCACCTCCACGTTCGTGCGAAGGCTGGCCAGCGGTGTTCGGAGCTCGTGGGAGGCGTCGGCCACGAGCTGGCGCTGGGTGCGGAGCGACTGGTCCAGGCCACCCAGCATCCGGTTGAAGTGGGCGCCAAGCAATCCCAGTTCGTCGTCGCCCTCGTAGGGCACGCGCTGAGACATGTCTCCTGTAAGGGTGACGTGGTCGACCGCTGCTCTGAGCCGGTAGATGGGACGAAGCCCAGCGCGGGCGATGGCCCAGCCCAGGAGGGCGGAGAGTGCAACGCCACCCGCCGCGACCAGGGTCAGGATGAGCTGCAAGAGACTGAGGATGTTGTCGACGGCGTCCAGCGGCCGTGCCACCTGCAGGGCCACGTCGGGTGCGATCTGGCTGACGTACATGCGAACCCGGGTCTGCCGCACCCGGTCGTAGCGAAAGTAGTCCGGGTGCTTGTCGGCGGCTACAGCGAGGTCGTCCTTGGTGACGGGCAGGGTCACAGTAGATCCCGCCGGAGTGACCTTTTGCGTCCCGTCGGCGCTGATGGCCTGGAGGTAGCTGGTGACCCCGAGCTCAGTCGGCGGCTGGATGTCGAGCACGTTGTGCCCGATGACCAGTCCCCCCGGGGTGACGGTCTGCACCTCCTGCCTGACGCTGGTGCGCGTGTTTAGAACGCGCTGGCGCAGACTGTCATCGAGCTGGTTGTAGACGACCTGACGGGCGACGATGTAGATGACGACGGCGGCGATGGCGATCGTTACCGCCACCACGGTGGCCGCGACGAGCGTCAGGCGCGCTTGAAAGCTCAGCCTAGCGAAGCGTGTAGCCAACTCCTCGCACGGTATGGATCAGCCGCGGCTCGCCGTCTGCCTCGAGCTTGCGGCGCAAGTAGGACACGTAGACCTCCAACGCATTGGAGCTGGCACCGAAATCGTACCCCCAGACTTCCTCGAAGATCCGGGAGCGGCTGAGGACGACCCTCGGGTTGCGCATGAAGAGTTCGAGCAGCCTGAACTCGGTTCGCGTCAGCTCCAGTTCGCGTTTGCCGCGCCGCACCTCCATGGTCTGGAGGTCCATGACCATCTCGGCGAACTTGAGGATGCCCTCGGCCGGGGTTGCAACAGTGCGCCGCAGGAGTGCTCTGAGACGTGCCAGCAGCTCGTCCAGCGCAAACGGCTTGACCAGGTAGTCGTCGGCTCCCGCATCCAGCCCCTCCACACGATCGCTCACGGCATCGCGCGCGGTCAGCATCAGGACGGGCGTACGATCCCCCCGCTCCCGCGCTCGCCGGCAGACCTCGACACCGTCCATAAGTGGCAGCCCCAGGTCCAGGATCACCGCGTCTTGCGAGGCGCCGGTCATCATCTGCAGCGCTTGACGCCCGTCGTGCGCGAACGTCACACGGTAGCCCTCGAGCTTGAGGGCGCGGTCGAGCGCCGCCCTTAGCGCAGGGTCGTCGTCGACGACGAGGATCTCCAATGATGCCAACGATAGAAGAGCTTCCTTAGCGCCAGATTAGCGACTCAACGATCGGGCAAAGCGCTGTGACCCCAGTTAAGGCTCGTTTAAGGATGGAGCGTTCAACTTAGGATCGATGAACGCGGAGAACGGCGTCATGGCCGTCGCGCCGGACGGCGGTCGATCAGGCGAGCACTCGCTGGTGGCATTGCTGATCGCCGGCGAACCCGTTGAAGCTGAGGGCTACGCCGAAAAACTGCGACGGGACGGGTACATCGTCGCCACGGCAGCCAGCCTGGAGAAAGGGCTCGACCTGGCGAGGATCACACAGCCTGACCTTATCTTCGTCTGTCTGGGCTCGTGGGCGGTACCAGCGCTGGTGCTCCTGGTGCTGCGCTCGGACCGCGCAACTGGAGGCGTGCCGATCGTCCTCGTCTCCGACCTGAGCCGCGCTCAGCTGTCCTCCGAGGTCGGCGGCCTGCGAACGACCGAGCAGGTGGTGGCACGGGGCTCGGGAACCCACGCACCGGACAACGGCGCTGCGGGTCAGCTGACGCGCAAACGCGAGCACGCGCCGAGCTGGGGACCGTGGATGTCACCTCGCCGATAAATCCCGCAAGAATAAATCGGGCCCATCCAGCCGGATGGGCCCACCTCTGCTCTCTCCCGCCCTCGGCAGGCGCCGAGAGTTGAGGGGATTGTAGGCAGCGCGCACCATCGGGTCAAGGGCCTGTCATCAGGTCGACAAATATCACGCTGTCGGCGCCGACAGGCCACTGCTCACCGTCCATTGTGATTCGCGCGCCTCTGATTGGCTGCGATGAGCTCCGCGATCTCATGGCGTGCACGGTGCTCACGCTACTTACTGCCAGGGACATGTAACGGCCGGCCCGCGTCGCGAGCCGGCCGTACCCCCCAGTGTGTAATGCCCTGTCAGATGACCGGCGCGGACATTGCCCGCGGCCCAGTGTGCCAACTGGACACGGCCCCCCTCCAAGTGCCTGCAAACTTTTGGCAACGACCAGCCTAACGATGGTTGCGCGCGCAGTCAAGGGGTGTTGCAAAGCCTCCTTTCGAAAGCTATCTTTCATTGAGTGCAATCTGCAGCCGTTCGCACTGGCCGTGCGCATGAGGTGTCGGGACCGACCACGATGCGGGCTGTGGCGCATCGTGTCCGGGTCGCCCTCCTTGAGGCCCTTGGGAAGTACAAGCTCCTCACAGCGACCGAAGCGGCCGAGGTGGTCGATGAATCCCCGTCGACCTGCTCATTTCATCTGCGCCAGCTGGCCAAATACGGCTTCATTGAGGAGGCGGGCGGCGGCACAGGCCGGCAGCGGCCGTGGCGCCTGACACAGATGGGCCGGCTTGTGCCTGTGCTGGTGGGTCGATACCTGACCCAGCACGAAGCATGGCTCGAGGCCCGCACGGGGTTGCCACGCGAGTGGCAAGAGATCACCGGCCACAGCGAGTTCCTGCTGTACATCACGGCTGAAGAGCTGCGGATCCTCGACGCGGAGGTCACAGCAGTGCTCAGGCGCCACGCGGCGAGGATTGCGAAGCCGTCGCTCCGCCCGCCCGGGTCCCGGCCGATCGAGGTGCTGTTCTTCGCCTTCCCGTTCGTGCGGCCACCCGAGCACTGACCCGATCTGACTGGCATTTCTCGCTTGCAATACTGGCATTACAGCACTACAATGCCAGCATGCTCGACGCCAGGCAGATCGCCGAGATCGTCCGGAAAGAGGATCGCGACCAGGAGGTCAGCCCGAGCACTCTGCATTACTACGTGCAGGTCGGGATCCTGCCACCCGCAGTGGGCCGCGGACGGAGCGGCTACACGCCTGAGCACCTGACCCGCTTCCGGCTGGCACGCCACCTCAAGCGTCATGGCGCGGGCCTGGCTGAGATCCGGGCCCGGCTGGGCGGCATGACACCGGAGCAGGTCGCGACCGAGCTGGCGGTGCTCCACAGGGAGCGCGGCCGGCCGTATGCCATGCGGAGTGCCCCGACGTACGCTCTACGCGAGCCGGCAGCGCCCGACTCCGGGGAAGCCGTGTCGCCTTATGTGATCGCCGCGGAGGCTTTGCGGGCTCGCGGTGGCGACACTCCCCGCACATTGCGCTTCCGGGGCGGTTTCTCCCTGCAGGTCCCGGCGGGGACCAGCGATGAGCAGATCGCACGGCTGTACACGGCCGTCGAAGCCGCACTGAACGAGGAAGATGCGACATGACAAGGCGCGATTCCGCTGACAGCTTCAGGCTCAGCATTCGACCGTCTCGGCAGGCGATCGGCCGCGTGGGCGGCGGCATCCACCTGCTGGTCCACGCCCAGCCACCACCGCCGCCGGTCCGGCCAGACCGCCGTCCGGTGGCACTGGCGCTGGTGATCGACCGCTCTGGCTCCATGGGTGAGGCAGCCGTTGCGGGAGCCGGCACGCCTGGCAAGTCGCGTCGCAGAGCAGCGGGCGACACGGGCGTCGCTGACAAGCTGAGCTTCGTCAAGGCAGCCACGGTGCGCCTGCTCGATCTGATGCAGGACGGCGACGCCGTGGCCCTGGTGACGTTCGACGACAAGGTGAGCGTCGTCAAGCCGTTGACTGTGCTCGATCCGCGAGCCCGGCGCGCGCTGGCGACCGCCGTCAACAGCCTGCAGGTGGGCGGCTCGACGTTCCTGGAGGGTGGATTCCGGGCCGGGCTCGAGCAGTTGTCGCTCGAGGCGCGTCAGCGGTACGGGTGCAAGCTGGTTCTCCTGTCAGACGGCGAGGCGAACGTTGGGGAGGAGCGCCCCGCGGTGCTCGCCGAGGTGGCCGCAGGCGCGGCGCACAGCGGCATAACCACGTCGACGCTCGGCGTCGGCTTCGACTACAACATCGCGCTCATGAGCACCGTGGCCGAGGCTGGTAACGGCGACTTCAACCACATACCGGCGCTGGAGGCGCTGGATCAGATCCTTCGCGAGGAGTTCACCGCCGCCGCCGAGGTCACCGCGCGAAGCGTGGAGGTCAGCCTGGATCTGCCCGAGCGATTGGCCTTTGGCACCAACGTCAACGGCTACCGTCAGGAAAGCACCGAGACAGGGTTCAAGGTCCTCCTCGGTGACCTGGCGCGGGCCAAGGAGTTCATGTTCGAGATCACCACGCCAGTGCCGCTCGAGAGTGACCAGCTCCTGCTGACGGCACGGGCGGCCTATCGTGACGCGGGGGACCGCTCGCGGGAGGCGACCGCGCAGGTGACGATCAGAACGTGCAGTGCCGAGGAGGCGCTGGCAGAGCCCGCCGACGAGGAGGTCATCTCCAGGCTGCTGGTGCAGCTGCCCGCGCAGGCTGAGATGGCGACCGCGCTGGCCTACGAGGCCGACGACTTCAGCGGCGCCAGCGCAGCTCTCGACGCCAGCCGTACGGCAATGGCCGACGTGAGACGCCGTTACGGCAGCGCGGCGACCATGAGGGCCGAGATGGCGACCTGGGAGGCGAGGCTGACCAGTCTGGCTTCGAGCGCGGAGGCGCGTCAACTGACGCCCCGAGACCTGAAGGGGATGTACGCGGCCAGCTACGACATGAGCCGCTCACGCCCGCCGAGGCGGCCAACGCTGTAAGGCGGGCTCACCGCCGTCCCCCGGCTTTGCCGGGTACTCCCCCGACGTTGCTGGACCCCCACCCCCGGCTTCGCCGGGTACTCCCCCGACGTTGCGGGGGAGAGTCGCTATCCGGGTGGGTCCTCGTGCAGGCTCTCACCCCTATGGAGGCGGGCGGCGATGTCGTAGGTCTGCCCCGTGGCCCGCACCGTCGGATAGTGTGCGGCAAGGTAGCGAGCAGTCCCGAGTAGCACCTGGTCACCAACGGATGTGCCGCGAAACCGGGACCACTGGCGAATGCCAGCCTCAAACATCTGATAGTGGTGGAAGGCGCCGTCCTCGCGCAGCAAAGCCCGGCCAAGCGCCCGCACCACCGCTTCGTCGTCACCTGTGGCCAGTGAGTCGATCGCAGCCTGGGCTGCATCGTCCACGCCGCCCTGCGTGTCGAACGCCGACAAGATGGCGGCCGCGCCAGCTCGGGCGCCAGACGGCGTCGGGATGGCTCGCTTGGGCACATTGAGGAAACGCTCCAGGTAAACGGCCATCGCACCGTCGAGGATGCCGCGGGCAAGCAAGCCCGACGGCGCTCGCCGCAGGGCCTGG
The DNA here is from genome assembly GCA_035259145.1 of Candidatus Dormiibacterota bacterium. Lineage (GTDB taxonomy): Bacteria > Chloroflexota > Dormibacteria > Dormibacterales > Dormibacteraceae > CF-161. Next base: position 14,295 of record DATFWQ010000061.1, read on the forward strand.
TCGACGGCGTTTGCGTAGGTGAAGACGTGCAGCACCGTCTCCCAGTCGGTGAATTCGTTCGACGTCGGGAAGTGCACCGCGCGCAGCATCGCCGCGTACACCACGGCCGCTGACAGCTCCGTAAGCGGCACGCCGCCATGGACCAGTCGGAGCAGCTCTGTGAGCACGTCCGTCGGCTCGCCATCGAGAATCATCGACGCCAGCTCTGCGTGGCCCGACCAGCCCATCGCCGGCCCGCCGTCGCGACGCATCAGCATCAGCTCGGCAGCTGCGTCATGGACGAGCGCCGCCACGTCCACGGGGTGCCGCCAGGATGACGTCTCCTCCATTCGCTGAGAGCGCACGAGCGCGGGCACCAGCGACGGCAGGACGTCGCGGGCGTGGTCCCAGCCGATCTGGTCGAGCAGCTCAAACGCTTTGTTTGCGAAGTCGAGGGTATGGCCGGAATCCAGATAGAGATGGTCGGTGCAGGCGGCCATGACAAGGTCGGCGACGGCGGCCGGCGGCAGGACGGAGATCGCGGTCACCAGCGTGCGCTCGGCGGCGTCGGCCTCTCGCACCTCCACGAAGTAGCGGAACCATTCCTGGAAGCGTTCGGGCCGTGTCTCGCTCGTCCGCAGCGGCTCCAGATCGAACTGCGGCGGCTGGGCACGAGTCGAGGCGGCCACGTGCCGCAAACCGTGGAAGAGCGCAAGCGGCCTGTCCCCGGGGGCCAGTACGGGCATCACCGACACGAGGGAGGTCAGGACGGTCATACCCTGACTCCAACCCGATCGCCGGTTGCGCAGCCCGAACAAAGCTGCGCGGGCGACCGCCTCTGATGTCGCGTCCAGCTCGTCGAGAGCGATCGCGCTCTTGGCCAGCACCAGGGGAATATCCTGTTCGAGGCCGACCTCGACTCGATCCAGCCAGTGCGCGAGGCGGTCGCCGGCGACCGGTCGGGAGTCGAGCCAGACCTCGCCGTCGCGGACCTCTACTCGGTAGGTAGGGGCGTCGTCCGCGAAGAGGTCGAAGGTGCAGCCGCTGGCGAGGTCGAACTTGGCGTGGTGCCAATGGCAGGTGAGGATGCCGTCTTTGACGCTGCCGCGGTGAAGCGGGAAGCCCATGTGTGGGCAGCGGTTGTCGAGAGCGGAGACGCGGCCCTCGTGAAGCACGAGAAGGATTGCACGCCCGGCGGCGGTGGTGACTCGCATCGGCTCGCGCTGCAGCTCGGCCAGGGTGCAGACCCGCACCATGTCGGTCTCACGGACTGTCGCCATCGCACACCTCCTGCGTCACTCGGCTCCCGATCAGCCTATCCGGCGACCGTTTGCGCCACCATCGGTCGATAGACCGATGCGCGGGCCCACCCCCCTCCCCCGGCTCCGCCGGGTACTCCCCCGACGTTGCGGGGGAGAGTCAGACCATGACGCCGAGGACGACCTGCTCGGGAAGCAGGCCCTTGGACCGCAGCGCGCTCATCTCGTGGTACGCCTCGACGAAGCGCATCGTGCCCGACGCCGTCCGCAGCACCATCGAGTGCGTGAACGCGTAATACTCCTCGTACCGCACGCCCTCGAGAAGCTCCCCGTGCGTGATGCCCGTCGCCGCGAAGAAGATGTTGCGGCCCGAACACAGGTCGTCGATGCCGAGGACCGTGCCCGGCCTGTATCCCTCGTTGGCAGCCATCGCCCTTTCGTTCTCATCGCGCAGCAGGAGGCGGCTCTGCATGTCCCCGCCGAGCGCCTTCACCGCGCAGGCCGCAATCACCCCCTCGGTGGCGCCGCCCGAGCCCATCATCACGTGCATACCGGTCTTGGTCTCCAGCGCGGACATGATGGCGCCGGCGACGTCACCGTCCGAGATCAGCCTGATCCGCGCGCCGACCTCGCGCACCTGGCCGATAACCTGCTGGTTGCGCTCCCTGTCGAGGATGACCACCACCAGGTCGCGCGGGTGCAGGCCCTCGGCCTTGGCGATGCGGCGCAGGTTCCACTCGACGGGCATGTCGATGTCGATCACGCCCCGGGCGCGGCGCCCCACAACCAGCTTGTCCATGTAGTGGACGTGGGTGGTGAACATGCTCCCCCGCTCGGCGAGCGCCACGACCGCGAGTGCCCCGGGCTGGCCGCTGGCGGTGAGCCGGGTGCCGTCGATGGGGTCGACTGCCACGTCGACGGCCGGTTCCAGGCCGTTGCCAACCTCCTCGCCGAAGTAAAGCATCGGCGCCCGGTCCTTTTCCCCTTCCCCAATCACCACGGTGCCCTTCATGTCCACCGAGGACAGCGCTGAGCGCATCGCGTCGACGGCCCGCCGGTCAGCCTCCTCTTTGTTACCCCGGCCCTGCAGCGGTGCCGCCGCGAGCGCGGCAGCCTCCGTCACGCGGAGCAGCTCGAGGGCCAGGTTGCGATCCATGCCGTCTGACATCTCTTTTTAAGGAAGCGTAAGCCGTCGTCAACCAAAGTTGGCGGGGGATCGCACGCCTGGCGGGATGGACGGGATGGTCAGGGCTAGAAGATCTCGCGCCACATCCTCTTGATCCGGTCGATCGACGCAGCAAGCGGTCGTGACAGCGAAGCGCGGGTGGCAGACCTTTGTTCGGCAACCACCGCCGGAGGCTCGTCCGGCACACCGTCAGGGTAGACCTGGAGCAGACCAAAATGGACCCCACCCTCCTCCACGAGGAGCGAACCAACCTGGGCGTCGCCCTCGAGACGGCCCGTCGCGGCGATCTTCAGCCGGCCGCGCACGAACACGTCGCCCCTGACCGCCCCGGCCAGCACCAGGTCATGCGCGTGGATGTCCGCCCGAACGACCGCATCTGCCCCGATCGATAGCTCGCCCACGCACGTGATGTGCCCGTCGAGGCTCCCCAACAGCCGGCCATGCCCCGACATGTCCAGCCGGCCCACCAGCGCGTCGCCCTCTGAGATGACGCTCAGCGGCAAGTCGTCGCGGCGGAGTGCTGGCAGCACACCCTTGCTCGCGTCCACGTCCGGCATCAGGTCTTGCGATCGGCCTCCCACCGCTGCCGGCGCGACGGCCTCCCCCACGCGCTGGCAGTGACGACGATGATCTGGACGTAGGGCAGCATACTCAATGGGCCGAAGCCGCGGCGAGGTCACGATCACGCCTCTGGCATCGCCGGCGGCCAGGATTCAGAGGACCTAGGCGGGCTTCACGGCTCACACTTACCTCGAAGGAGGCTGACGGCCATGACGAGTCTGCTCAATCTCAAGCGGCGCGGCCCGGCTTCCCTGCGCGACCTCATGAGCGGCGAAGACCCGGTGTTGGCGCCTGGATGCTACGACGCCCTGAGCGCACGGCTCGTCGAGGAGGCCGGGTTCTCGGCCGTTTACATGACCGGCTTCGGCAGCTCTGCCTCCCGGCTCGGCAGTCCCGACGTCGGCTTGATGACGATGCCCGAGATGGTGGACAACGCCCGCCGCATCGTGAATGCCGTCGGCATTCCAGTGATCGCCGACGCGGACACCGGTTATGGCAACCCTCTCAACGTGATCCGCACGGTCCGCGAGTACGAGGGCGCGGGAGTGGGGGCCATCCATCTTGAGGACCAGGCGATGCCAAAGAAATGCGGGCACATGGAGGACAAGCAGCTGATCCCGGCCGCCGAGATGGCAGCCAAGGTCGCCGCCGCGGTCGCCGCCCGCGGCTCTCCGGACTTCCTGATCATCGCCCGCACCGACGCTCGCGCGGTCGAGGGTCTCGAGGCGGCGCTGGGGCGAGCCCGGCTCTACCGTGAGGCGGGGGCGGACGTCCTCTTCGTAGAGGCCCCGCAGTCTGTCGAGGAGATCAAGATCGTAGGACGCGCTTTTCCCGGCGTCCCCCTCCTTTTCAACTATGCGGAAGGTGGAAAGACGCCGCCGGTCAGCCACGACCTCCTGCGCAGGCTCGGCTTCAAGCTGGTCATATTCCCGATCAGTACGCTGCTCGCCGCGACCGCCGCCATGCGGGCTGTGCTTGAGCAGATTCGAGCCGATGGTACGCCGGTGAACGCGCTGCCCCACCTCGTGCCGTTCAGCGAGTTCCTGGACTTCATCGGCCTCCCGGAAGTGCAAGATGTTGAGCGGCGGTTTGGCGTCCTGGATGAAGGCGCTCGGCGCCGTCCCTGACTGCCTCAGGAGGTGTTGATGTGAGTGAGGTCTTCGAGAAGACGAGCGTGAGCACCGAGCTGGCGCACAAGATCATCTCCGCGGCCGAAGCGAAGGCCGCTTCGATCGGCGTGCCTATGACGGTCGCCGTCTGCGACGAGTCGGGCGTGCTCAAGGCTCTCAGCCGCATGGATGGTGCCGCCCTGCTGAGCGTCCAGGTAGCGCAGGACAAGGCCTACACCGCCGTCGGCTTCGGGATGCCGACCGATGCCTGGCATGGGTTCATCAAGGACGACCCTCCCCTGGCGACTGGAGCGGTCGGGGGCATCGACCGGCTGGTCATCTTCGGCGGCGGCTACCCGATCAAGGTGGGCGATCGGATCGTCGGAGGCATCGGCGTAAGCGGCGGACACTACACGCACGACATGGAGGTGGCGGAGGCCGGGCTGTCGGCGACCGGCGGGTAGCCGGTATCGCCAGCCCCTCCTCAGGCCTTCCGGTATGGCCGTCCGACGGCTGCCGGCGCTATCGCGCGACCCATGGCTCCGGCAACGACGACGATGGTCAGGACGTAAGGCAGCATGCTCAGGAACTGCGTCGGAAGGCGAACCCCGAGGTACTGCAGGCGTACTCCCACCGTGTCTGCGCCGGCGAAGAGCAGTGATGCCAGGAAGGCGCCGATCGGTGTCCACTTGCCGAAGATCATCGCCGCCAGCGCGATGAACCCGCGGCCACCGGTGATGCCGGGCAGGAAGTTGCCGATCTGCTGGAGTGAGAAGTAGGAGCCGCCGAGCCCGCCAAGGACACCGCTGGAGATCACGTTCACGTAGCGCACCAGCTTGACGTTGATCCCGGCCGTGTCGGCCGCGAGCGGGTGCTCCCCGCAGGCCCTGGTGCGCAGGCCCCAAACGGTGTTGAACAGGACTATGTGGACGACGACGACGAGGATGAGCATGGCGTAAGTCACGCCCTGGTTCCGGAAGAAGATGGGACCAACCCAGGGGATGTCGCTGAGCAGCGGGATCCTCCACACGGGCAGCGTGCCGGGGCCTTTTACGTTCTGTTGCTGCAGGAACGTGCGATAGAAGACCCCGGTGATGCCCAGGGCCAGGATGTTGATCACGGTGCCGCTGACGATCTGGTCGACCAGAAACTCGATCGACAGCACCGCGTGCAAAGCCGCGATCAGCATGCCCGACAGCAGTGCGGCAAGGAGCCCGACCGCCAGGTTGTGGGTGACGAGGGCGGCCACGAAGCCGACGAACGCGGTCGTCAGCATGATCCCCTCGAGTGCGATGTTGATGACACCGGAGCGCTCACACATGACGCCGCCGAGCGCAGCCAGCGTCAGCGGAGTGGCCGTCACGATGGTGAGGGTGGCGAGGCTCAGCAGGTCGAACTGGCGGAAGAGCTGCTGAAAGTCCAGGGCCAGGAACACTGAGCTCACGATGTCGCAGTCTCCTCCAGTGTCGTCGGGGCCGCCGAGCCAGGGGCGGCGGCACCGAGCCCGCCGACTTCGGCGATGTGCACCGGTGCCTCCGGGACCTCACGGAGCCGGAAGATCCAGCGCACCAGCAGAGGCGCCGCCACGAACGTGATCACGGTGGCCTGGACGATCGAAATCAAGTCGGCCGAGACACCGGTCACGAGCTGCATGAAGCCGGCGCCAGATCGCATGGCGCCGAAGAGAAAGGCGGACGGCAGGATGGCCCAGGGGTTGCTGCGGGCCAGCAGCGCCACGGCGATCGCGTCGAACCCATAGCCGACCGAGAAGCTCGGCGGCATGAAGTGCGACACGCCCAGCACCTCGTCAGCGCCGGCCAGTCCCGCCAGGGCTCCCGAGATGCCCATCACGGTGACCAGCGTCCACCCCACCGAGATGCCCGCGGCTCTCGCGGCTGTCGCGTTGAGACCAACGGCCCGGATGCGGAAGCCTATGGTCGTGCGCGCCAGCAGGAACCACACCAGCGGCACCGCCAGGAGGGCAAGGATCAGGCCCATGTGGAGCCGGCTGCCCGGCAGCAGGATCGGCAGCTGCGCCGTCGCGTCGATGAAGGGGGTCTTCGGAGCCGTGGCGTGCTTGTCCGCCAGCGGCCCTTTGTTATTGATCAGGTAGTCGGTGAGGAGGAAGGCGACGTAGTTGAGCATGATCGTGGTGATCACCTCGTGGGCGCCGAAGCGAGCCTTCAGGACCCCGGGGATCGATGCCCACAGGAAGCCGCCGAACATGCCGGCCAGGAACGCGATGGGGACGTGCACGATGCCTGGAAGACCGTGCAGGTTGAAGCCGACGAAGACGCCGAAGACGGCCCCAAGGTAGAACTGGCCTTCCGCGCCTATGTTGAACAGACCGGCCCGAAAGCCGACCGCCACGCCCAGGCCGAGAAAGATGTACGGGATCGTTGCGATCAGGGTTTCCGGCACGGCGTGGCGGTTCGTGAAGGCACCCTGGAACAGCGCCCCGAAGGCGTCGAGCGGATTGGCGCCCGACAGCACCACCACGACGGAGGCCACAGCGAAGCCGCACAGCAGCGAGATCACCGGCAGCAGCACGGCGTCGCGGAAACGCCGGCCGGTCAGGAATTCCCCCAGCGCCCGCACCGTCAGGCGGCCCCCGCCATCATCAGGCCGATCCGCTCGCGCTCGACAGCGTCGCCCTCGAGCACGGCGACTATCCGGCCGCGGTAGATCACCGCCACTCGGTCCGCGAGCGAGAGCACCTCGTCGAGCTCGGACGACACCAGGAGCACAGCCAGGCCCGCGTCCCGCCTGGCCACGATCTGGCGGTGGATGAACTCGATCGATCCCACGTCCACACCTCGCGTCGGCTGGCTCGCGATGAGCACCCTGGGGTCTGTGCTCAGCTCCCTGGCGACGACCAGCTTCTGCTGGTTACCGCCGGACAGTGACCCCAGGGGCTGCCCCGGTCCCTCCGTCCGGATGTCGAATGCCTTGATCGCCCTCAGGGCGTATTCCCAGACCGCCTGGAACCGGCGCAGTATGCCGCGCGCGAAGGGCGCCCGATCGTAGTCGGACAGCACCAGGTTGTCCGCCACGGCGAGCTCGAGGATGGCGCCCATCCGGTGGCGGTCGGCCGGGATGAAGCTGACACCGGCGTGGAGGGTGCGCCTGGTGCCCAGCCGTGTGACGTCTTGAGCGCCCAGGACGACCCTGCCCAAGCGCGGCGAGCGCAGCCCCACTATCGCTTCGACCAGCTCCTCCTGGCCATTGCCCTCCACACCGGCCACGCCCACGATCTCCCCCGCCCTCACCTCGAGATCGACTCCGTCCACGGCAGTCTGGTGGCGATCGTCATCGACCCTCAACCCCTCCAGACGCAGCAGCACGGCGCCCGGCCTGGCCGGCTTCTTGTCGACGCGCAGCAGCACGGGCCGGCCGACCATGAGCCGCGCCAGGTCCGGCGGGCCGGACTCCACCGGCGTCGTGTCCGCCACCACCTGGCCCCGCCGCATGACGGTGATGCGGTCGGCGACCGCCATGACCTCACCCAGCTTGTGCGTGATGAAGATGACAGCTGTCCCCTGGGCCGTGAGCCCGCGGATGACTTCAAACAAGCGCTCGGCCTCCTGGGGCGTAAGCACGGAGGTCGGCTCGTCCAGGATGAGCAGGCGGGCGCCGCGATAAAGCGCCTTCAGAATCTCGACGCGCTGCTGGAGGCCTACCGACAGATCCTGAGCGCGGGCCTCCGGGTCGACCTCGAGGCCGTGGCGGCGGGCCAGATCGCCGACCTCTGCTCGCGCCTCGCTCAGGTCCAGCAGGCCTGACCGCGCCGTCTCGTGGCCGAGGATCACGTTCTCGGCCACGGTCAGTGGTGGGATCAGCATGAAGTGCTGGTGGACCATGCCGATGCCGAGCCGGATGGCGTCTGTGGGCCCGTTTATGGTGACTCGCCTGCCGTCGAAGACGATCTCCCCCGCATCGGGCCTGGTCAGGCCGTAGACGACGTTCATCAGGGTGCTCTTGCCCGCGCCGTTCTCTCCCAGCAGGGCGTGCACCTCCCCCCAGCGGACATCGAGGTCGACGCCGTCGTTGGCCCTGACGGGACCGTACGTCTTGACGATCCCGTGCAAAGTGAGGGCCGGGGCGTTGCCGTCCCGGCCCATATCCGCACCTATAGGTTCTCGGCTCCCGTCTTTAGGCTGCCGTCGGCAAGACCCTTCTCGATGGCCTGGATCTTGGCCTTCACGTCAGCGGGGACCTTGGAGTCGAAGTTGTGGTACGGCGCGATGCCGACGCCGTTGTTGGCCGCGTTGAACTTCAAGAAGCCGCTCTGGAACTGGCTCTTGACGACGTTCGTGATCGCCGTCTTGACCGCCACGGCCAGCTTCTTCTCGGCGCTGGTCAGGAGGCAGTTCGCGGCGTCAGGGTACGAGTTGAACTGGTCGACATCGACGCCGATGCACGCCTTCTGTGCCTGCAGCGCGGCCAGCAGCGCTCCGTTTCCGGTGTTGCCTCCGGCGCCGAACACCACGTCGGCATTCTGGGCGATGAACTCGGTGCCTCGGGCCTTGCCCCAGTCGGGGTCGTTGAATGCCTTGGGGCCGGCTGGCTGGTAGATGCCCAGGACCTTGACGTTGGAGTTGGTCGACTTGGCCCCGTTCTCGTAGCCGGTCCGATAACGGACCACTGCCGGAACGTTGAGACCGTAGACGCCCGCCACCACGTTCGACTTCGTGTAGAGCCCGGCCAGAGCTCCCGCCACGTAGCCCGCCTGGTCCTCACGAAACGCCAGCCCCACCCAGTTCGCAGGCGCCTGCTCCGTGCCGCTGGGGTCGACGAGCGCCACCTTGAGCTTCGGGTTCGCCTTGGCGAACGAGACCGAGTCGTCGGACATCAAAAAGCCGACGGCCACCACCATGTCGTAGCCCTGGTCGGCAAATGTCTGCAGATTCTTTTGATAGTCCGTTGGCTGGTTGGACTCGATGAAAGAGCCCTTCACGCACAGGCCCTTGTCGTTCTGCGCGTCCAGCACACCCTGCCAGGAGGTCGCGTTGAACGACTTGTCAGACAGCTTGCCCACGTCGGTGACAAGGCCGACCTTCCAGGTCTTCGAGCAGCCGGATGTGCCGCCGGTGGTGGTTCCCCCTCCACCACAGGCGAATGCAACCATGACAGCGGCCGCAACGACCGCGAGCTGACGAAAAGCTTTCATCCTTTGTCTCCAGGAGTGAGTTGTGCGAGGCGCGCATCCGCGCAACGTCCGCGTCAGTCTATCTCCCCGAAGGGCACTCCGCGACCTGCTTGCTCATAAATCTGCTCGGTCTCGCAGGTACTCGAGCAGCGCCTCCCGATCGGGAGGCAGCGTCCCCTCCAGCACGAGCTCTCCGAGCTGGGCTTTGATCCGGCCAACCTCGGGTCCGGGTGCCAGCCCCCGAACGCGCATGATGTCGCGCCCGCTGATCGGGATGCGCATACGGCTCGGCGTCTCCTCCAGGACGCCGTGCAGCCGGTTCTCCAGCTCGCTCACCTTGGCGCCGTCGGGATACCGCGAGGCGGCAATGTCGGCACGCGCCAGGTTCATCAGCGTCCAGAGCTGGTCGCCCGCGTCGCGCGCGAGCCGCCGCACTGCGCCATCCGTCCAGTCGGACGTATAGAAGACGGGCCGGAGGTGGAGCATGACCAGCCGGGCGACGCTTTCCACCTCGCTGTTCGAAAAGCGCAGCCGGGTGAGCGCCCGTCGGGTCAGGGCGGCGCCGGCGGCGGCGTGCCCGCGGAAAGAGCCGTCCGGCGCCACGGAGCTCGGCTTGCCCACGTCGTGGAAGAGGGCTGCCAGGCGCAGCACCAGGCCGTCCGGCCCCAGCTCGGCTGCCCGCTCCACCGTCAGGAGCGTATGGCCGAATACGTCGGCCACATGGTAGCCGCCCTGCTCGACCCCGTGGCAGGCGAAGACCTCGGGCAGCAGCGTCTCCATCAGCCCCGCTTCGTCCAGCAGTTTCAGCGCGCGGCCAGGGCGCCTGGAGAGCAGCATGAGGCGCAGCTCCCCGGCCATCCTCTCCGCTGAGAGCACGGGTGGTCGCGCGCGGTCGCGCAGCTCACGCATGGTCGGAAGAAGGTCGGGAGCCAGCTCGAAGTCGAGCTCGGCCGCGAAGCGGATGGCCCGCAGCATGCGGAGCGGGTCGTCCGAGAACGTGACCACCGCCGGCTGGGGGGTCCGCAGGAGACGGCTTCCCAGGTCCCGGCGCCCGCCGAGCGGGTCGATCACATTGCCGTCGAAGTCCATGAGCATGGCGTTGACTGTGAAGTCGCGCCTGGCGAGGTCCTCTTCGACCGAGGCCGGGCGCACGAAGGGCTTGCGTGACTCGGGGCTGTACGACTCGGCCCTGGCAGAGACGAATTCGACGAGGCGCTCACCCCAGGTCACCTGAGCGGTCCCGAACCGAGGGAAGAGCGCGGGGCGTCGCGCCCCTGCCAGCTCGGCGAAGCGCTCGGCCACGGGCAGGGCGCCCCCCTCCTCAACGACCACGTCGAGGTCCGGGTGAGCGCGGCCCAGGATTGTGTCGCGGACGTAGCCCCCGACCGCCCAGGCCCGGACCCCGATCTCATCGGCAGCGCGCCTCAGCAGAGGAAACGCGGGGTCCGCGGCCCCGCCGCCTAGAGATGTTCCCGGGCCCACTCCACAGCCCCCACCTGGCCTGCCCGGCCCCCGAGCCGAGCGCGGCGCAGGCGCGGACGCCGGCTTGGCTTTATGAAAGGCGAGGACCGGATGACTCGCATCATGACGGGCGCCACCTGGCGCCAGGACCGGGTCACGCCACCCCCCATCACGATCACCTCGGGGTCGACCAGGTTGGCGAGATTGATTAGGGCCCAGCCCATCTGAGTCGCTGCCTCTCGAACGCGGGCTACGGCCTCGGCGTCCCCCTCGGCGGCGCGGTCGAACAGCTCTGCTGCAGTGATTCCGGCCTGGCGGGCCAGCGAGTTGCCGCCGCAGTACACCTCGACGCAGCCCCGCTGGCCGCACTGATCCAGCGGCCCGTTGGGATCCAGGATCATGTGCCCCACCTCGCCGCCTGCTCCATGCGCGCCCGAGAAGAGCTTGCCGTCAAGGATCAGGCCGGCGCCGACGCCCGTGCTCCACGTCACGTACACCATTGTCCGGGTGCCTCGCCCCGCCCCCTGATGGAACTCGCCGAGGCCCGCCAGGTTGGCGTCGTTCTCGAGGTACACAGGGCAGTCCATGTGCTCACGCAGCATCGCCGCCAGTGGGACGTTCTTCCAGCCGGCCAGGTTGGGCGGGTTGACCAGCACACCGCGGACCGGGTCGGTTGGGCCTGGCGCCCCGACCCCGATCCCGTCGACCGGGCCGCCGTCGCTGAGCCGGAGGATCTGGTCGGTCGCCCACTCGACGACTCTCCGCGGCGTGCGCAGCGCGTCCGTCCAGTTACGCGTGGTGGCGATGATCCGCCCATCGGAACGGGCGACCGCTACCCGGACCTGGGTCCCACCCAGGTCGATTCCCGCAATCATCTGATGAAAGGTAGCCGCAGCGGCGGCGCGTGCGTCGGAGAGGCGCCTGATGAGGCGCATCGCCGCTGAGTTAGATAGGCGAGAAGCTCTATTCGAATGACCTGGCTCGCCCCCAGGGGCCCCACGCAGTGGGGACGGCGCCTCTCCTCAGCGGCCGTGGGGGGCGTGCCCCAGGGGCCCCACGCAGTGGGGACGGCGCCTCTCCTCAGGCGCCGCGGGGGGCGTGTTGTGGCATACGCCACAACACCCGAATCTTGTCAAGGCCGAAGAGCGAAGCGTGCCTTGACGAGATTCGTTCCGGGGGGCGTGCCCCAGGGGCCCCACGAAGTGGGGACGGCGCCTCTCCTCAGGCGCCGTGGGGGGCGTGTTGTGGCATACGGCCACAACACCCGAATCTTGTCAAGGCCGAAGAGCGAAGCGTGCCTTGACGAGATTCGTTCCGGGGGGGCTAGCCCCCCAGATAGTGCGAGCGCTCATACAGGCAGCTTCTGGGACCGCCCCTCGTCCAGGACCAGGGCCGCTTCCATCAGCGACTCCACGGCGGGTCGCAGGCGCTCGCCGAGCGGGGTCAGCCGGTATCGCGTGCCGACAGGGGGGCCCGGATCGACCTCGCGATCGACCAGGTGCGCCTCGCACAGCTCCTGAAGCCGCTCGCTCATAACCCGCTCGGAGAGCCCGGGAACCGATCGCGCCAGCTCGGAGAAACGCGCCGGCCCGTGCATCAGGGCCGCCAGGATGGCCAGCGTCCAGCGCTTCCCGACCAGGCGGAGAAAGCGCAGCTGCTGCTCGCCGCAGCGGAAGGCATGAACCCGCGTTTCCACTTTTGCCCCGATGGGCAAGATTAGCTCACGGGCTGACGGAATGTAAGCCCCACATAGGAGATAGACGAAAGCAGATGCCTTCCAAAACCCAGAAGCTACCGGTCCTTCCGCTCACCCAGGCCGTTGTGCTTCCCCGGATGAGCGCTACGATCCCGATCGACTCGGAGGACGCCCGCGCTGCGGTGCGGGCCGCGCTGAGCCAGGACGGCCTCCTGCTGCTGCTCCCCAAGGTCGACAGCCGGTACGCCACGGTGGGCGTGGCGGCCAAGATCGAAGAGAAGGGCAATCTGCCCGACGGCACCGAAGTCGTCGCAGTGGCGGGCCGTTCTCGGGCCATACTTGGCGACGTCACCCCGGAGGGGGGCGCGCTATGGGCGCAGGTAGAGATGTCGCCGGACCCCAGCTCGTGGTCCGACCACGCCCGCCAGCTGATGCACGAGTATCGCGCGATAGTTGAGAACATCCTCGAGGTCCGCGGGGCGCCGCAGGTGGCCCAGATGCTGCGCGGCATCGAGAACCCCGGCCACCTGGCGGACATGTCAGGCTACTCCCCGGACTTCTCACAGGCTCGCAAAGTCGAGATCCTGGAGACCCTCGACGTGGAGGAGCGGCTGGAAAAGCTGATCGGTTGGTACAAGGAGGTGCTGGCCGAGATCAGCCTCAAAGAGCAGGTCCGCAGCGAGGTCTCCGAGCGCATGGAGAAGACCCAGCGCGAGTTCCTCCTTCGCCAGCAGATGGAAGCCATCAAGAAGCAGCTCGGCGAGGGCGGCGGCGACGTGGTCGCGGAGTACCGCACAAAGGCCGAGAAGTCTGGCATGCCAGAGGGGGCCCGCAAGGAGTTCGACCGTGAGGTCGATCGACTCGAACGAATGAGCGAACAGAGCCCTGAATACGGCTGGATCCGCAACTTCCTGGACTGGATGCTGGACGTGCCCTGGAGCCAGCGGACCGAGGACAACTTCGACCTTGTCGAGGCTCGCCGGATCCTCGATGAGGACCACTCCGGGCTTGATGACGTCAAGGACCGGATCATCGAGTTCCTTGCCGTGCGCAAGCGGCGCCAGCAGCGTGGCCTGGTCGAACACGGCGGCCGTGGCTCGGGCGCCATCATCACCCTCGTGGGGCCCCCGGGCGTGGGCAAGACCTCGCTCGGCGAGTCGGTGGCTCGGGCCCTGGGCCGCAAGTTCGCGCGCATCTCGCTGGGTGGCATCCACGACGAGGCCGAGGTTCGCGGACACCGGCGCACATACATCGGTGCCCTGCCCGGCCGGATCGTGCGCGCCCTGAAAGAAGCCGGCACGAAGAACCCCGTGATCATGCTGGACGAGATCGACAAGGTGGGCGCCGACTGGAGGGGCGACCCCTCCTCCGCGCTGCTGGAGGTGCTGGACCCCGCCCAGAACCACACCTTCCGCGACCACTACCTGGAGGTGGACCTGGACCTCTCCGAGGTGCTCTTCATCCCGACGGCCAACGTGGCTGACACCATCCCCGGGCCGCTGCTCGACCGCATGGAGCTGATCCGGCTGGACGGCTACACCGAGGCCGAGAAGCTGGAGATCGCCCGGAAGCACCTGGTGCCGCGACAGCTGGAGCGCAACGGCCTCGAAGGTTCCGAGACCTCGATCACCGACGCCGCGATCAACCGCGTGATCTCGGACTATACGCGGGAGGCGGGCGTTCGCAGCCTGGAGCGGGAGCTGGGCAAGGTCTTTCGCAAGGTCACGACTCGCATCGACTCGGGCCAGCTCAAGCCCCCTGTGAGGGTGGACGAGGCCCTCGTCCGCGATGCCCTGGGCAAGCCGCGATATCAGTTCGAAGAGATCGCAGAGCGGACGGCTGTGCCTGGCGTTGCCACCGGCCTGGCGGTGACGGGGACCGGCGGGGACGTGCTCTTCATCGAGGCAACCGCCCTGCCCGGCGAGCCCAAGCTGGGTCTCACCCTGACCGGTCAGCTGGGCGATGTCATGAAAGAGTCGGCCCAGATCGCCCTCTCGTACGTCCGTTCCCACGCCCACGAACTGGGGCTGGAGGCCGGCTTTGGAGACAAGCAGGTACACATCCACGTGCCCGCGGGGGCTGTGCCCAAGGACGGGCCCTCGGCCGGCGTGGCGATGACGACCGCCCTGGTCTCGCTGCTCAGTGGACGGCCGGTTCGCTCGACCGT
>DATFWQ010000062.1:0-2827 GCA_035259145.1 Candidatus Dormiibacterota bacterium
ACTACCTGGCGGTTCTCGCCAGCTTTGAGGTGTTCGTGAACGGTGCCGGCTCGCTTGCGGTAGAGCGGTCGCGGTCAGTGCCTCGATGGATGCGTTCCTGAGCTTCCTGCGCGCATTTGCCGTTGCCGCGCTTTTGTTTCCCGTCGGCCTGGCCACCCACGAGGTCATGCATCTGGCCGTCTACTCGGCGCTGGGGGTGCCGGCGGTGCTACAGGTGACCCACTGGCACCTCGGGCTTCCGGCGCTCTCGGGCCTGACAATCTTCGGCCTGCATGCGGCGCCCACCGGCGGCGTACAGGTGCCGTTCAGAATCCTTGTGGCCAACAATGGCCTCGGCCCCCTGCTGGCCATGGTGCCTCTATTCGTTCTGTGGCTCGCCGTAGACGGCCGCAGCAGGGACGTGCGGGCTGCGCTGCTCGCCAACGTGATCGTCCTGCTGTTCTTCTCAGCGATCGAACTGGCATATCCGCTGATCGAGCAGGTTGGCGGCATCGACGCGGACGCGCTGCTGCTACCTGAGTTGAATTACGGCGGGGTGCTCGTGATCGTGGTGGTGGTCACGAGCGTCGCGGCCTGGCGGTCTACGACACCGCGTCTGCGGGTGATGCCGGGCCGGTCGTGGCCGCCGGCGAGTCGCCTACCAGCGCCGTGAAGGGCCTGGCACCCAGAAGTAAAGCCAGCAGGATGCCCAGGGCGGAGACGCCAACCAGGGCCCAGACCACATCGTGGAAGGCTGCGCCCAGTGCGTTCTCGACCGCCGCGCCTCCGATCCTGGACGTGCCCGAGTCCCGCAGACCCTTCAATGCGTCTCCGACCCGCGACATACTTCGCACCGCGAACATGCTGGCCAGGAGCCCGATTCCGAAGGAGCCTCCCAGCCGCTGGATGACGTTGAAGAGGGTGCTGGCGTCGGCCGACTCCGCCTGGGAAAGGCTGCCCAACATACCGACGAGGAGCGGCTGCGTGATCAGCCCGAAGGCGAGCCCGCGGCCGCACAGGATGAGCGCGGTTTCCCAGCCTGGAGTCCTCACCTCGATCAGCAGCATCGCGGCAGTGGTCGCGACCATGGTCAGGCTGCCCAACACGACACTGAGCCGTATCCGTCCCGACTTCATCACGTAGCCGCCGAGGGCGGAGCCCGCGCCCATCATCACGCCTTGCGGGAGCATGGCAAGGCCGGCCTGAAAGGCGGAGAAGCCCTGGATGAGCTGCATCAGCACCGGCACCAGGAAGAGGGCCGAGAAGGAGATGATCGAGACCAGGGTCACCAGCGCCATGGACAGGGCGATCTGACGGTCCCGTAACGCGCTCAGGCTCAGGACCGGCTGGGGGCGGCGCCACGCCCACAGTACGTACGCGGAGACGAGCAGCAGACCTGACGCCCAGAACGGCCAGATTGAGGGAGCGGTCCAGCCGAAGGCGGCTCCGCGTCCCGCGCCATACAGAGCGAGTGACATTCCCAGCGCCAGCAGGGTCAGCCCGACCGGGTCGAGGCGTGCTGCTGGGTCAGGCGGAATGTTGAACCGGTCGGCGATGCGGAGGGCTCCGATGATGCCGACAAGCCCAAACGGCAGATTGATCAGAAAGATTGACGGCCAGCCGAAAGCGTTGATGAGAATGCCGCCCAGCGATGGGCCCAGGGCAGGGGCAAGGAAGAGCAGGATGGCGGCGGCGGCACCGCTCCTCTGGATCTGTCGAGCAGCGCCGGTCGACCCGCCCATCATCATGCTCATCGAGATGGGGATGAGGGGGGCCCCGGCAAGGCCCTGCACGGCACGCATGGCTATGAGGAGCTGAATGTTCGGAGCCAGGGCGCAAAGGACGGACGCGACAGTGAATGCGGCGAGGCACGCTACGTAGACGGTGCGGCTGCCGAAGCGCCTGGTCAGCCAGGCGGTGGCTGCCAGCGTGGTTGCAAGCGCGAGCAGATAGCCGCTGACGGTCCACTGCACGGTGGCAAGGTCGGTGTGAAGGGACCGCACGATGCTGGGCGCGGCGACGTTGACGACGCTCGCGTCGATCATGGTCAGGAACGGGCCAGCAAGGAGGCCAAGGAGCACCAGCATCGAGGGCTGGGCGGCGCCGTCAGCGGAGCCGATGGCGGCTGAGTCGGTCTGAGTCAGGTGATTCATGGCAGATCCTCCCTGTGTTCTTCCTCGCGGGAGAGGCCCTCGATGAAGCGGAGTTCGCTCTCGCGCTGCGCGATCAGGAACTCGAGCAGTCGCGGCGCATAGGGGCGTCGGCCCTGGTCCGTCGTCTCGGCGAGGGAGCGCCGCAGATGGTCGAGAAGGTTGTCCACCGCGGCAGCCCGAGTACGCAAGATCTCGAGTCTCGCGTTCGGGTCGATGAGCTCGAAGTAGGCGAGCCGTGTGTTGAACTCGCCGTCGTTCAGAGCCGACTCCTGGGGGAAGTCCTCCACGATGCCGCGCAGGACGTCGAGACCGTGCTCGGTGAGCCGGTAGACGCGGCGGGGCGGGCTCGCTCCCTGCTGCACAAGCTGGCTCTCCACCGCGCCCATCTCGTCGAGGCGGCGGAGGGCGGGATACAGGATGTTGTTGTTCAGCGGCTCGGCGGTGCCGATGGACCGGCTGACTCGCTGCTTGATCTCGTACCCATGCGCGGGGCCGCTCACGAGGTGACCCAGGACGAGGATCTCGATGAACATAGAATATTTATAACATAGATCATATAGGAGTAGATCGGGAATAACCTAGCTCGAGCGTGTTGCCGCGCGGCCGAGTAGACGCGAGCAGCCCTCAGTGGTCAGCTGTCGATCCAGAATTGCGAGCGCTGAGGCCGGCAATCATCCCTGCTCAGTGCCAGGTGC
>DATFWQ010000063.1:0-8412 GCA_035259145.1 Candidatus Dormiibacterota bacterium
ATGCGAGGCTTCGGCTGGGCGCCGCTCGTGGAGGACGCGGCCCCGGGCCGGCCCAACGTGATCGCGGTCGTCGAGGGTGGCCTGCCCGGTCCGACACTGATGCTCGAGGGCCACACCGACGTGGTCACGGAAGGAGATCCGTGCGACTGGTCGCACGACCCCTTCGGCGCCGAGGTAGTGAGCGGGCGCCTCTACGGCCGAGGAGCAGCCGACATGAAAGGCGGCGTCGCGGCCATGGTCTATGCGGCAGCGGCTCTCGCAGCTGCCGGCCCCTTTCCCGGGCGCCTGCTGCTGGCGGCGCTGGCGGACGAAGAAGGGCTGATGCTGGGGGTCAAGGACTTCGTGCGCCGTGGACACGCCGCCGGCGTTGCGGCCGTGATCGTGTGTGAGCCGCAGGGTGGCGAGGTCGGCATCGCCCAGAAAGGCGCCATCCGGGCCCGCGTCAACGCACTGGGCGCCATGGCCCACGGCGCCATGCCAGATCGGGGGCGCAATCCGATCCCTCCGCTGGCCGAGCTCGTGGCACGCTGCCGCCGGCTGGAGGCAGAGCTTCAGGTCGAAGCCGGTGTGCACCCCTTCCTGGGCCGGCCCTACATCACGCCAACGCTGATGGAGGCGGGCAGCCCGGACCAGCTCAACGTGATTCCCGCGACCGGCCGGCTCGGCCTGGACATCCGCACCACGCCTGCGGTCGACCACGCTGTGCTGCTCCAGCGCTTGAGCGTTGTGTGCTCGGACGGCCTGGACGGTCTTTCCATGGCGGTCATCGACGATCGCCCGCCCACACAAACGCCGGCCGATCATCCGGTGGTGCGGGCTGTCGTGGACGCGCACCGGGAGATCCATGACCGGGCCCCCCTCCTGGGTGGCGTCCCGGGAACAACCGACGGCACCATCCTCTGGCGGGACGCACGCGTCCCATGTGTTACCTATGGCCCCGGCGGGAAGTGGATCGCGCACCAGGTGGACGAATACGTTGAGCTGGATGACCTGGTGCGCTCGGCCGAGGTCTACGCCGAGGCCGCGCGCCGTTTCTTGAGGGTCGGGATCGACTCCAGCAGCGTCCGCGTGTAGGAGTGCTGGGGAGAGCGGAAGATGGCGCGTGTGTCCCCGGCTTCGACGACCTCTCCGGCGCGCATGACCAGCACCCGGTCGCACAGATGACGAACGACGCTCAGGTCGTGTGAGACGAGCACCAGCGTCAGGTCGTAGCCGACCCGTAGGTCCTCGAGCAGGTTCAGAATCTGCGCGCGCACCGACACGTCCAGGGCGCTGACAGGTTCGTCCGCCAGCAACACCCGCGGCCTGGAAGCCAGCGCCCGTGCGATCGCGATGCGCTGGCGCTGTCCACCTGAGAACTCGTGCGGGTAGCGGCGGGCGGCGGCCTCTGGCAGGCCGACCGCCCTCAGCAGCTCTGAGAGCCGGGCGGCGTGGTCGCCGCGGAGCCGCATGACGCGAAGCGGCTCCAGGACGATGTCGGCCACCCGCATCCTCGGGTCGAGGGCGCTGGCCGGGTCCTGGAAGACCACCTGCACGTCCCGCCGCAGCGAACCTCCGTGGTAGACGACCCTGCCCGCGTCCGGCTGTTCAAGGCCCAGCATGAGCCGAAGCAGCGTGGTCTTGCCTGAGCCCGATTCGCCGACCAGTCCGAGCGTCTCCCCCCTTCGCAGCTCGAAACTGACGTTGCGCACAGCCGTCAGTACCCGGGGCGGCAGGAGCAGCGAGGTGCGCGGCAGCCGGTAGGCGCGGGCCAGGCCCCGAACCTCGAACAGCACGCCTCCTGGCGGGTCGTCGTGGGAGGCAGGGCTCATCCGACCGGGTGCCAGCAGGCCACCGGATGACCGTTCCCGGCCATCGCGGGCATCTCCAGGCACGCCTCGTCCGCTCGCGGGCAGCGTGTTCGGAAAGGACAGCCGGACGGGAACTCGCCCAGGCCCGGGACGCTGCCCGCGATCGCTTTCAGGTGGCGGTCGGGCAGGTCACGATCAATCGGTGGGATCGCGTCAAGCAGCCCCCGCGTGTATGGATGGCGAGGCTGGCTGAAAACCGCCTCGGTCTCCCCCACCTCGACGATCCGGCCGCCGTACATCACCATGACCTGATCGCAGATCTGGGCGACGACAGGCAGGTCGTGCGTGATCAGGAGCAGCGTCGCACCTTCCTCCTCCACCAGGTGGTCCAGCAGCTGGAGCACCTGGGCCTGGACCGTAACGTCCAGGGCCGTCGTGGGCTCGTCGGCGATCAGCAGGTCCGGCGAGCACGCGATCGCCATCGCGATCATCGCCCGCTGCCGCTGCCCGCCAGAAAGCTGGTGCGGATAGGCCCGCATCTTCTCGGCGGCGTCCGGGATCTGGACGCGCTCCAGCAGCCGCAACGCCTCCTGATCCGCGTCGCCGCGCGAGAGTCCCCGGTGGATCCGAAGTGGCTCTGCCACCTGGGGGCCCATCCGCATGACCGGGTTGAGCGCGGTCATCGGCTCCTGGAAGATCATGGCCAGGCGGTCGCCGCGCAGCTTGCAGAGGCGGTCTTCCGGCAGGGTGAGCAGGTCGTCGCCGTCGTAGATGGCAGCCCCGGTGGCGTGCAGCCCGTCGGGCAGCAGGCCCATGATCGCCAGCGCGGTCACGGTCTTGCCGCTGCCCGATTCGCCGATCAGCCCCATTCGGCGGCCGCGGGCCAGCGCGAAGCTGACCCCCTGCACGGCGGGAACCGCGCCCACGCCCACGTGCAGGTCACGGACGTCGAGTGCTGCGCTCACGGCATCAGGTCCACTGGGTCTTCGACCCGGCGGGGACGCCGCCCGATCAACTCATTCCTCCGCGAATCTGCGATTCGCGCGGCTGCAGTTTGGGATCGAGCAGGTCGCGCAGCCCGTCGCCAAGCAGGTTGAATCCCAACACCGAGAGGGCTATCGACAACCCCGGCCACAGCGCCAGCAGCGCCGACTGGCTCAGGTAGTTCTGGGCGTCGTTCAGCATCCGTCCCCACGACGGCGTCGGCGGCTGGGTGCCAAGGCCCAGGTACGAGAGAGCCGCCTCGGCCAGGATCGCCAGGGCGAACGCGACGGTAGCCTGCACGATGAGCACGCTGGCCACGTTGGGCAGCACGTGGCGCCGGAAGATCGCGGACGACGAGCTGCCGAAGGTTCGGGCTACCGTCACGTAGTCCTGGGCCAGGACCTGGAGGCCGGCACCGCGCACCAGGCGCGCGAAGACGGGGGTGAACGCCAGGCCGATGGCTACCATCGCGGTCAGCGTGCCCGGGCGGAAAACGGCGGCGAACAGGATCGCCAGCAACAGCGCGGGGAAGGCCAGCATGACGTCGCTTCCCCGCATGACCAGCTCCTCGGCCGAGCCGCGGCGCAGGGCTGCCAGTCCGCCGAGCGGCACGCCCAGGCCGAGCGCGATGCCGACTGCCACGATGCCCACGAACAGAGTGTTGCGGGCACCGACCATCAGCATGCTGAACACGTCCCGCCCGAACTGGTCGGAACCCAGCAAGTAGCCGCGCTGACCAGGACCAAGGAAGCGGTCGGGAATCACGACGTGCGTCGGGGACTTCGGTGTCCAGGCAAACGAGAGAACCGCGGCTGCGATCACGAGGCCGACCAGCGCCGCACCGGCGAGCATGCTCGGCGGGAAGCGCCTCACGCCGTGGCCCGGATGCGTGGGTCGATCAGCCGGTACGAGACGTCCACGAGGAAGTTCACGACCAGCACAACCCCGGTCAGCAACATGACCGTCGCCTGGATGACGATCAGGTCGCGGTTGCCGATGGCCTGAAGCAGCATGCGTCCGAGGCCGGGCAGATAGAAGACGTTCTCGACCACCACGGCGCCGACCAGCAGTGACGTCAGCTGCACCCCGAGCACAGTGACCACGGGGATGGCGGCGTTGCGGAAGCCGTGGCGACGCAGCGCCTGCGAGCGGGTGAGGCCCTTTGCCCTGGCCGTTCGGATGTAGTCCTCGCCGAGCACGTCCACGATGGCGGAGCGGACGTAGCGGGTCAGGATGGCGCCCTGTACCAGACCCAACGAGATGGCCGGCAGCAGCAGCGACCGGAACGCCCCCACAGGGTCATCAGACCAGGCGACGAAGCCGCCGGCGGGCAAAGCCCGCAGCCGGATGGCAAACACGGTGATCAGCAGCAGGGCGGCCCAGAAGGCCGGTATCGCGATGCCGCCCAGGCTGAGCGCCGAGATCACCGTCCCGCTCAGGTGGCGGTATCGGACACCGGCGATCACCCCCAACGGCACGGAGATCAGTATCGAGACGGCTACGCCCATCAGGGCCAGGGGCACGCTGACCGACAGCTTCTGCCTGAGCAGCTCGGCGACGGGCGCACCTGAGACCTGTGAGGTCCCAAAGTCTCCGTGCAGGATGCCGCCGACCCAGATCAGGTAGCGCTGCCACAACGGCAGGTCGAGGCCCATCTGGTGGCGGAGCTGGGCCAACGCTTCCGGCGTGGCGTTGACGCCCAGCACGACCTGGGCGGGGTCGCCGGGCAGGACCTGGACGACAAGAAAGATGAGGAGCGAGGCGGCGGCCAGGCTGAGCACGAGGATGCCCAGCCGGGTCAGCAGCATTACGGCCATTCGCCGGCGGCGGGACCTCCTGGCGACGGTTCAAACGAGCCGTCGCCGGCGGATGCACCGAAGCGAGCTTGCGCGAATACGGCCCGCACCGCTATGAGAAGTACGCGGCTCCCAGGTAGATCGACGGCGCCACTCGACTCTGCGGATAGCTGTGCAGGCTGGACTTGATCACGGCGAGGCTGTTCGGCGACATGATCCACGCATTCACGGCGTCGCTCGTGATCTGCCGCTCGACCTGCGCGTACAGGTCGTTGCGCTTGGTCTGGTCCTGCTCGCCGTCCGCCTGCTTAAGCAGCTGGCCCACCTGCGGGTTGTCATAGCCCCAGTAGTACTTCGGGTTCCCATAGTTGCCGATGTCTCGCGGCTCGACGTGATTGATGATGGTCAGGTCGTAGTTGTGCTTGGTGAACGTCTGGTCGAGCCAGAGCGGGAACTCCACGTTCTCAGACTGCAGCTTGATCCCCACGTCCGCCAGCTGGCTGGCCAGGATGTCGCCGCCGCGGCGAGCGTAGGCGAACGGGATCAGGGAGACACGTAGCGTCAGGCCGTTCGGGTAGCCGGCCTCGGTCAGCAACTGCCGGGCCCTGGCTTTGTCCTGCCTGTAGGCCCCGGTCAGGTCGACGTAGTAGGGCTCGGAGTCGTTCGGCACGGAGTGGCTGCCGATCGGTACGGCGTGGCCCTGCTGGATCCCGTCGATGAACGCCTTTCGGTCGATTGCGTAGCTGACGGCCTGCCGGACCCGGATGTCCCTGGTCGGCCCGGCAGCGTTGTTCATCGCCACCATGATCTTGCCCGTGGGCTTTCCCTCGAGCACCTTGAAGCTGGCGTTGTTGAGGAAGCTGCCCAGCTGCTCAGGGCCGGTCACGCCTGAGACGACGTCGATGTCACCGGCCAGCAGCGCGTTGTTCATCGCGTTGGGGTCGGAGATGTACTTGAAGATCACCTTCTGCAGCGGGGCTCTGGTGCCCCAGTAGTGGTCATTGCGCACCAGGGTCAGGGAGGCTTCGCGGTTCCAGCTCTCGAACTTGAAGGGCCCGGTGCCGACCGGGTTGGTCGCCAGGTTCGTGGCTGGGGGGTTGGTGGCCGCCAGGTGCGTGCCCTTGGGGATGATGGCTGCCGAGCCCTGGCCCATGTGGAAGAGGAAGCCGTCGCTGAACTGCTTCAGGGTCACCTTCACCGTGTGCGTGTCGACGACGTCAACGCTCTGCACCGGCGCCCAGTAGTCGACGTGAGGGTTGGCCGGGACTGTCTTGGGGTCCATGGCCCGGTCGTACGAGAACTTGACGTCGTCGGCGGTGAACGCCGACCCGTCATGGAAGCTGGCGGTGACCAGGTGAAACGTGTACACCTTGCCGTCGGGGCTCAGCTCCCAGGACCTGGCGAGCTGGGGCACGATCTTTCCGGTGGGGTCCGTCCGGACCAGGCCCTCGTAAAGGTTGTCGCGCAGGTCCTCGGCGATGGCCGCGGTCGCCTGCGCTGTGACGTCCATGGTGGTCGGTTCCTGCGTCACGCCGACGACGATTGTCGACTTGGACGAGGCCCGGGGCGTGCTACCGGGGTTGGACGTTCCCGAGCAGGCGATCACGGCAAGCACCGCCGAAATGGCTGCCGCGAGCCGCATAAGTCTCATGCGTTCCAATCATGCTAGTGGACTGCACGGTCGGAGGTGGAGCAGGCCGGAGGCCCGAAGGCCGGCGTTCCGGGTGGTCGGTGGCCTCGGGGTCCCCGCGAAGCCTGCTTCGTGGGGTGGGGCGGATGGGGTGGCGCAACGAGGTGCCCATTTGTCGATGGGTGACGAGGCGCGCCGGGCCCCCAGACGCAGCCATCAGCGCCTGCAAGGCGCCCGGCCGCCTGGGACGTCGGATGCTCCGCATCCGGCTGTTACGGTCCACTGGTTCTACAGGGGCGGCGTGAAGCGTCCGTCCACCGCGGTCCAGCCCCCATCGACGAAGAGGCAGGTGCCGGTAACGAAGCTGGCGGCGTCGGAGACCAGGAAGACGACAGCTCCAGCGATCTCCGACGGCTGCGCCCACCGGCGAATCGCCCCCTTCTCAGCGTACGCACGGTACCACTCGGGATGGTCTTTGATCTGGCGCGTGAGCGGAGTCTCGACCACCCCTGGGGCGACCGCATTCACGCGGACGCCGCGGTCACCCAGCTCCGCAGCCAGCGTGCTGGCGAGGAGCACGACGCCGGCCTTGGTGGCCGCGTAGACGGACTGGCCTGGCTCGACCATCCGACCCCGGATGCTCGACATCACGACGATGCTGCCCCGCCCTCGCTCCGCCATGCCGCGCCCGAACTCCCGCATTACACGAAACGTGCCCTTGAGGTTGAGGTCTACGACGCGAGCGAAGGCGTCGTCGTCGATGTCGAACAGCGGCCTGCGGACGTTGATGCCGGGCGTGATCACAAGGGCGTCGGGTGCTGTTACACGAACCCGCGCAGCATCCACGCTGGCGGGTGAAGTGACGTCGAAGTCCAGCGCCTCGGCGGACGCTCCTTCGCTGCTGATCGCGTCGGCGGTCCGGGTCGCACCTTGCGTGTTCAAGTCCGCGCAGATGACGTGGGCCCCGAAGGCGGCGAGCGCGTGGGCGCACGCCTCGCCGATGCCGCTGGCCGCTCCCACGACCAGGGCGACGCGGCCGTCGAGGTTGAAGAGGTTACGGTACTCCTTCATCGCGGGCCAGCCTAGCTCGGCTTCTCGGCGGCCACCCGCCACCTCTGAGCGCTTGACAGTACCGCGTCCAGCTCTTCGACGGCCATGCCGGTGATCTCGTGGATCACCCGGGATCCAGGGTAGTAGGTCAGGGTCACCGAGAGCCGGTACGGCCTGCCCGGCGCAAGACCCGCCAGGCGCAGTCGCATCGGCGCCAGAGCCTGACTGCTACCGGTCAACCACAACCACCGGCCCTGCTCATTCCGAAGGCGGAGGGCCCAGCCGCCTTCCCGCGACGTGATCAGGCCGCGGACGGTCCCCTTGCAGGGGATCGGATACCCCATCCGGTCACGCAGTGCTCGCCGCACGACTATCCGCGAGTACAGCCAGATCGCGACAGCGATCAGGGCCAGCAGGCCTGCCACTACGTACGCTCCGAATGACACAGCACGAATGGGAGCGGTTGTTCCGGCGGGCGGTGGAGGGGCCGCCGCCAGCCCGTTGCCGAGCACGCCCAGGCACGCGGCGGCTCCGGCCCACAGGACGATCCACCGGAGGCGTTTGAACAGCAGCCGCTGCAGTTCACCGTCGCCGACGCCCGCCAGGCAGAGGCCCATGCGCGCCGCTATCCATAAGGGGTATCGCGTGAGGTTGGTGCGCAGCAATCGCTGAAGTCCCGGCTCAGCCGCCGCGCTCCGAGAGGCCGACCTTCCGCAGGGTGCCAGGGTCATCGGGGTGACCTGGCGGCTCACGGGACACGGGCTCACGCAGCTGCTGCCACCGCTCTGGTGACGCCGCACTCGGCAGCGGCCCGATCGGTAATCCGTGGCGCCGGTTCTGCCGCGTCGATCGACCGTTCAAGGGCACCACATGAGTCAGTCTAGGAGGCGGTTGACGAATGGCGCTGAGGGATCGGGGGGCGCCACCCACCCCTGACGGGCCGGGTACCCGGCTGTGATCCGAATGCGACCGCCGGCCGTCGACTCGGGGTCCCCGCGCATCCATCGGTGCATCCGCTCCTAGGAATGCTCCTCCCTTCGCACGACCTCGGCGAGCGCCCGAATGAACACCGGTGAGACATTCGGGAGGTCGATGCGATGGAAGCGCAGCCCGGCCTCCTCCGCCTCCCGCCGCGCGGCCACGTCGATGTCGTAGAGGATCT
>DATFWQ010000064.1:0-8894 GCA_035259145.1 Candidatus Dormiibacterota bacterium
GTCATCAAGTCGCTTTCGACGCACGCTGATCGAGTCAGCGGCGGGGACGTACTCGTCGAGATCGACACCATCGGGGCCGCCGCCGGGCGTCCGCGGGGTTCGATCGACCTCAACGGTCGGGACATCACGAGCGACTTTCATCCAGGTGCCTCGCCAGGGTCCCTCGTCGGCCTCGTCACCGGCCTCCGGACGGGCACGAACGTCCTGACGGCGCATGGGCCGGGTCGCTCTGCCCAGAAACTGACCATCACCAACTACCCGATCCAGGGCCCAATCAGCTCAGGCCCGCATGTCACACCGTTCATCTGCCAGACCGAGAGCTTCAAGCTTCCCGACGGCAACTTCTACGGTTCGCCGATCGACGCCGACTGCTCTGGCCCCAATAAGGTCACCTACCTCTACCGCCCGGTCGGCGGCACATCCCTGGTCCCCCTGCCCAGCACGACCACGCTTCCGGGCGACGTCGCGACAACCACCACGACGACCGGGGCAGTGGTGAAATTCGTGGTTCGCGTCGAGACGACCACCATCGACCGGGGGATCTATCAAAGCGCCATCCTTCACGACCCCACCAGCGATTCGACGCCGTCACCGTTCACGCCGCCCAAAGGCTGGAACAACCGCCTGATCGCAGTCGAGGGCTTCGGCTGCCCCGGCGGGTGGTACGTCCAGGGATCGAGCATAGGGAGCCTTGCATTCGGTGGAATGGACTTCTCGCTACTCAGCCTGGCGCGGCTCGGTGAAGGCTATGCGCTGTTCTCGAACACGCTGATGCACCCCTCCAACAACTGCAACGCTGTGCTCGAGGGAGAGGCGGCGATGATGAGCAAGGAGCGCTTCATCGACACCTACGGTGTGCCTCGGTTCACGGTCAGCGCCGGTTGTTCCGGCGGCTCCTACGGCAGCATTCAGCTTGCCGACGCGCTGCCCGGGCTGTTCGACGGCGTGCTCATCGCGTGCACCTTCCCGGACCCGCTCTCGATTGCACTCTCGGGCTCAGACGGCCGCCTCCTGACCCACTATTTCAACGTCGTAAGGCCGGGCGAGTTCACGGACGCTCAACAGGTTGCTGTCTCCGGCTACAAGGGCAAGGTGGCGTTCATCGACGCAGCCCGGCAGTCTGGGCGGACTGACCCGGTTCCGAACCGCGTCGACAGTATCCCTGGGTACGTGTCTGCGCCATTCAACCCGGCGGTCCCGGTCTCCCTACGCTATGACCCGGTGAGCAACCCGAACGGCGCTCGAGGAACTGTCTACGACGCCGCACACAATGTTTACGGCGTCGACCCGGTGACTGGGTTCGCCCTGCGACCTTTCGACAACGTCGGCGTCCAGTACGGACTGGAGGCTCTCCAGGCGGGCGTCATCACACCCGAGCAGTTTCTCGACCTCAACGCGGCCATCGGCGGCTATGACCAGGACGCGAACTATGTGGCCGGTCGAACCACGGGCGACGTCGATGCAATTCATCGGGCCTTCGAGAGCGGTCTCGAGTTCTCGGGCAGTGGCGGGGCGGGTTCGATCCCGGTCTTCGACATCTCGGGCATCTACAACGACGACTCGGGTTACCACTACCAGTGGTTTCACTTCGCGACCCGTGACCGCATCGCCCAGGCAAATGGGAATCCGGACAACGAGGTGATGTGGCGGGGTGCCGTCCCCTTCAACCAGGCCTGGACGACATTCATCGACTGGGTCGGGCGAGTCGCCGATGACGCGTCGCCGAAGCGCCAGCGTGAAAAGGTCATCGCCGATCGGCCGGCGAGCGCGGTCGACGGCTGCTGGCCCAGCGCAAGCCAGTTCATCGCGGAGCCGCAAGCTTTCGGGAGTACTCCCAACACGACCTGCAACGCACTGCTTCCGTCATTCGCGTTTCCCCGCTTCGTGGCCGGAGGTCCGCTGGCCGCAGACATCCTGAAGTGTCAACTCAAGCCGGTGCAGCCGACCGAGTATCCGGACTTCACCAGGGCTGACCTGGCGCGGCTGAAGACGATCTTCCCGAGCGGCGTATGTGAGTGGTCCAAGCGCGGCCTCGGCAGCGCGTCGGTGGTTCCCTGGGCCTCCTTCGGACCCGCCCCGCAGAACCTTGTGTTCGACGTCACGAAGAGTCCTTAGGTGGTGCAGATCGGCTGAACGGTGGAGGCCCGGCGAAGGCGGCCAGCTTCCAGTCCCAAAGTCGAGACTTGCTCAGGTGTTCGGGTCTGACACGAGATCGCGGAGCTGCTCGCGGAGCCACCCATACGCAGGGTCGTTCGTTCCCCGCGGGTTCCAGACCATGTCGATCCTTAGACCGGGGAGGCGCAGCGGACACCGCACGATACGAACGAGGCCTTCTGCACTGAGCGACCAGGCGAGTCGTCCCTGCAGGACGGAGATCATCTGCGTGCCGCGCATGACGAACGGTATCTCCAGGAAGTCCGACACGGTCGCCACCACGCGCCGATCGGGTATCGCCGCGCGCAGGGCCAGCTCGGCCGCTGTGGACAACCCGCTCATGTCGAACGTGATGTGCGGGAGGCGTGCGAGATCAGCGAGCTGGATCACGTCGCCGACCTCCGCGTTCCGGGCGTCGACGACGCACACCCATTCCTCGTCGTACAGGCGCTCTCGGGGCAGCCGGGTTCGGATGGTATCGGGAAGGAGGACGAGGTCCACGCCGCTGGCACCGAGGAGCTGATCCGGGGACGGCACCAGAGGAACGATCCGGAGTGCGCTGTTCGGCGCGTCTGTGGCGAGCCTCCTGGCCAGTCCGGACAGCACCGTGACTGCCGCGGCGCCGGACGATGCCACCGTGAAGACGCGCTGTGAGTCCGCTGGCGAGAACCCCTGCACGTTGATGACCTCGTCCTGGATGGCGCGCAGGGCAAACTCCAGTGGTTCGAGCAGTGCCCGTGCCCGTGCGGTCAGCTCGTACGTCCTGCCCACCCGGATCAGCAGCTCGTCGTCCAGCAGGCGGCGAAGTCTGCGCAGCGCGTTGCTCATCGTCGGCTGGGTCACCCCGGTCTCGGCGGCGGCACGAGTGACGCTGCGAAGGCGAAGCAGCGCACGCAACGGAACGAGCAGGTTGAGGTCCAGCGCCGCAAGCGTCGCCATGTAAGCTCGCTATAGCTCAGCCATAGACAGCGTGAATGATAACCATTTCAAATATAAGATAGACGAATGGTATGGCCGTGTCTAGCCTGTCCTTCGGAGGTAAACATGGACACATTCGACTATGTAGTGATCGGTGGCGGGACGGCCGGCTGCGTCCTCGCCGCGCGGCTCTCGCAGGACCCTGGCGTGCGCGTCCTCTTGCTGGAGGCCGGGCAGGCCGAGCCGCTGCCCGCGATGTCCAATCCGGCGGCCTGGCTGGGGCTGGCGGGCACGGCCGTCGACTGGGCGTACACCACCGTCCCGCAGCGCGGCGTGGACCAAGCGGTCCTCCCGTGGCCGCGTGGGAAGGTCCTTGGCGGTTCCAGCGGGATCAACGGCATGATCCACGTCCGCGGGGACAGGTCCAGCTATGACGCCTGGGAGACCGCCGGTGCTGCCGGATGGAACTACGAGGCGCTCCTCCCGTTCTTCAAGCGCAGCGAGCAGGTCGTGGGGGGTGATCCGGCCTACCGGGGCATGAAAGGGCCAATGCGCATCTCACCGCCGGCGACGACCGACGCCTTCTGGCGAGCGTGCTTCGATGCCGCCGAGGAGGTCGGCCACACACGCAACGATGACAACAACGGTGCCGCAGCGGAGGGAGTCTCGTGGATCGACAACAACGTCGTCGACGGGGTGAGGCAGAGCGCGGCGGACGCGTACCTCGCCCCCGCCGTCCATCGACCTAATCTCACCGTCGTCGCGAACGCCAGGGCTCGCCGCCTTCGCATCGAGAAAGGCACCTGCCATGGCGTCGACTACGCGATCGACAGACAGGCACGCACCGCGTTCGCTGCCGGCGAGGTGATCCTCACGGCCGGGGTCATCGGCACGCCCCAACTCCTCCTCCTCTCCGGCGTCGGCCCGGGCCAGCACCTTCGCGAGGTGGGCCTGGACGTGGTGGCGGACCTCCCCGGCGTGGGCCTCAACCTGCACGACCACCCGAAGTCACAGGTCGCCTACACGGCGAGACAGCCGCTGGGCGTCAGTCAGTACTCACGCAAGCCGCTCGTCCTGATGCGAAGCGACCCCGCCGGCTCACCGGACCTGCAGACGATCTTCGTTCACCTTCTCATGCGCCCGCGGTTCACGCCGGCGCAGGAGGCGGGGTACTCGGTCATCTTCTCACTGATGACTCCTGCCAGCCGCGGGACCCTCCGGCTCGCCAGCGCCGACCCGACCGAGGCTCCACTGATCGATCCGCAGTACCTGGCCGAGGCGAGCGACCGTGAACGCATGGTGACCGGGCTGCGCCGCGCACGGGAGATCGGCTCCGCGAGTGCGATGGGGCCGTGGCGTGACCGCGAGCTGATGCCGGGGCCGGACGTGCGCACCGACGCGGCGCTCCTTGCCTACGTACGGCAGACCCTCACGACGTATTACCACCCCGTGGGCACCTGCAGGATCGGCAGCGATTCCCACTCGGTCGTCGATGCGCAGCTGAGGGTCCGCGGCATCGCGAACCTGCGCGTCGCCGACGCCTCGGTCATGCCGTCGATCGTGTCCGCGAACACGAACGCGGCTGTGCTGGCCATCGCCGAGCGCGCGGCGAGCATCGTGACCGGCGAGCTGGCCTCGCGATTATCACCAGGCCCAGCGTCAGAACACCGCCTGTTCGACCACCAGGTCGCCCTCGGCGAAGCGGCTGGGCCTCAGCCGACCGATGTCGAATGTTGTGCTGGAGCCGTGGGCGATAGTCTCGGCGATGGCGCGGGCGGCGGCCAGCGAATGCATAACACCGTGGCCACCAAAGCCGGCGCAGAGTAGAAAGCCGGGCAGACCAGGCGCCGGCCCCACGATCGCATGGGTGGTCGGGAGTTTCCGGGTAGAGGCCGGACCAGCACTTGCGGGTGTCGATGGCAACCGTCTCGAGGAAACTGAAACGGTTGCCGACCCGGGGCCCGAGTTTGTCCAGGTAGCTGGGGTCGAAGGACTCGTCCTCGCTGGGAGGATCGTCCGGATCGGAGTACATGACCGCGCAGCCTGGTCCCTCCCGGCGGACGACGACGCCTGTGTCGAGGTCGATGGTCATGGGAATCGGGGGCGCAGCTGCGGCGTCGCTCCGGTCACCGCCACGCTTCGGCGATATGACTGTACGGGCAGGTCCAGATCAAGGAGTCCCGCGACGCGAGCCGCTTCGGGCCCGGCCGCGTTGACGACCCAGTCGGCGCGGACTCCCGACCCGCCTGTCGTTACACGAAACCCTCGGCTGAAAGCGGATATCGCTGTGACCGGCGACTCGTATTCGATTTCCACCCCTGCGCCCCGGCAACGGCGTTCCAGCAGGGCGACTATCTCGTGGGGATCGAGGAGCGCGTCCCCTGGGTTGAATGCGCCCAGCATCAAGCCCTCCGGCTTGATGAATGGCGCCAGACGAAGCGCTTCTGGCACGGTCAACAGCTGCGTTTCCACGCCCTCCGCGCGCTGCACCACTTGCGCCTGGCGCAGATAGTCGGCAGCCGCCGCCGATCCGGCCAGAAAGAGGTAGCCGGCCGACTTGAAGCCTGGCATCAACCCTTTGCTGGACGCGAGCGTCCGATAGCGCTCGATCGTGTAGCGGGACATGCGGATGTTGATCGGCGAGGCGAACTGCGCACGCATACCGCCGGCCGCCCGCCCGGTCGAACCCTGTCCGGCGGCCTTGCGCGTCTCGGCGACGAGGACCGGGCCGATGCCCTCCTCGACCAGGGCAGCGGCGACCGACAGGCCGATCGCGCCGGCCCCGACCACGAGGACCTCGTATTCGCGCACCTGCCTCAGCTGGACTTCGGCGGCCGGGATGAGGCAAGGGTCTCGGCGCTCACGGGCTGCAGGAGACGGCCGGGCAGCTCCCGATCGAGGTCATCGATGGTCCAGCGCCGGCCAGGACGGGACAACCGCACCTCAGGCTTCGGCATCGAGAGCAGCCAGATCTGGTCCCCGAGAACCTGGAATATCTGACCGTCGGCTGGGCAGTCAGCCGCAGCCAGCCAGGCGATCAGGGGCGACACGTTGGCCGGATCGAGACGGTCGAAGGCGCTCGCGTCTGCCGGCGGCGCCAGGCGCTCGCCATCGGGCAGGCCCTCCAGCGCGATCCGGGTGCGAGCGGCTGGAGAGACGACGTTGGAGCGGACGCCGAAGCGACCGCCTTCCAGGCCGACGACTCTGGACAGAGCCAGAATTCCCAGCTTGGCGCTCGCGTAGTTAGCCTGTCCGAAGCTGCCGGCGAAGGCCGCGATCGAAGACGTGTGCACCACGGAGGCGTGCACGGGGGAACTGGCCTTTGAGCGGTCGCGCCAGTACGCCAGGGCGTGCCGCGTCGGCGCGGCGTGGCCCTTCAGGTGAACCCGTATGACTGCGTCCCATTCGGATTCGTCAATGTTGGCCAGGGTCCGGTCCCGGATGATGCCCGCGTTGTTGACGAGCACGTGCAGTTCGCCGAACTCCGACACCGCGAGGTGGATCAGGTCTGCCGCCTGCGTCCAGTCGGCAACGTCGTGAGCGCTGGCGATGGCGACCCCGCCCTTCGACCTGATCTCATCCGCAACCACCTGGGCAGGGGTGGCGTCAGAGCCTGCTCCGTGGACATCCCCACCGCGGTCGTTGACGACGACCGCCGCACCCTCCGAGGCGAGCAGCAGCGCGTGGGATCTGCCCAACCCGCGACCCGCGCCGGTGACCACCGCGACTCGCCCCTGCAGCGTGGCGCCCATCAACCCGGCTGAGAATAGTCGTCTCCGGTGGCCGTCAGTCCCGCTGAACGTCGAGCGGAATCGTGACATTCACCGACTGACGTCGCAACCATGCCGCTGCTAGCCGGAACGATGATCGTGCCGATGATCCAGTTCGACCCAGGTCGGCATCTGCCGGTGCGCGTTCTGGCGATCGCCGGCAGCCTGCGCCGAAGGTCATTCAATGCTGCCCTGATCCGTGCAGCCGCGGAGATGGCGCCCGCCTGCCTGGAGATGGACGTCTACGAAGAGCTGAGCACGATGCCGCATTACAACGAGGACGTCCGCAGCGCCGGCGAACCGCCGCCCGTTTTAAGGCTCAAGCAGCGCGTGGAGCGGGCCGACGCGGTGCTCTTCGCGACTCCGGAATACAACTACGGCGTTCCGGGCGCCCTGAAGGACGCGATCGACTGGATATCGCGGCCACCAGACCGGACCCCGCTTCTCGGCAAACCTGTCTCGGTCATCGGCGCGAGCAGCGGTCCGCAGGGGAGCGTTCGCGCCCAGCTTGCACTGCGGGCGATCCTGCTCGAGACCGGTTCACTGGTGATGGGAAAGCCCGAGGTCCTGGTCAACCTCGCGTATCAGCGCTTTGACGGGGATCTGCGCCTTGTCGACGAGTCGGCGCGGGGGCAACTGGCGCAGCACCTGCGGGCGCTGGTCAGCTGGGCGAGGCTCCACGGCGCCCCAAGCCTACTCGTGGAAGTCAACGCGGCGAAGCCGGCCCGGGCGGCCGACTCTACCCCGCCCTAGCCACAGCTCGAGGAGCCGGCCTCTCCTCGTTCTTCAATCGCATGCAGGCGAAGCGCGCCAGCTTCAAGCCGAGGTGCATGGCCAGCCGGTCGTCGCCATTGCGCAGATCCACGCCCGCGATACTCTCGATCTTGTGAAGGCGGTAGTAGAGGCTTGCCTTGTGCACCCCGAGCGAAGCCGCCGTCCGCTGCGCGTCTCCGCCCAGGTCGAAGTAGAGCTCAAGGGTTCTGATCAGATCCCTGTGCCTGTCGGCATAGAGGAGCTTTATCACGCCAGGGTGCAGCATCGCGGCCCGTAGCTGGTCGACCGGAAACTGCAGAAGCATGCGGTAGATACCGAGACTGGCCCAGTCCGCCACCGGCGAGTGCGACGGCACGGTCTCGGCGACCAGTGCGGCCTGCTGGGCCTGCTGATGGCTCTCGGCGACCTTGCTGAGCTCCACCTGGGGCTCGCCGATGCCGACCACGCTGGTCGCCTCAGACGTCTGCAAGCGGCCTTGAACGGCGTCGTACAGACGGCGGCCCAACGCAGCCAGGCCGCACGAACGGAGCACCGGATCCTGGCAATCCACCATCAGGACGCCGTGGTCGGGACGAACCAGGTGCACGGAATGGCGGGGCGTCAGCGTTCGCCGGACCTGGTCAAGCGCCAGCCCGATCGAGACTCGATCGGAGTTGGTCGGTCCTGACCCGTCAGCCCAGCCCAACCTGACCACGAGGACGGCGGCCGCGCGGGTCGGTCCCATCAGGTTGGCCTCGATCAGCTCATCCGCGGCGTGCTGCCTCACCGTCACATCTGCGGAGAGCAGGTCCCGGAGCAGCTCACGCTCACGCCCCCGCTCGAGCGCGTGGGTCAGGCGCTCGCGATGCAACATCTGGCCGGCCGCATCGGCCGCCTGTTGAATCGCCTCCAGGTCGTTCCCGGTGAGCGTTGCCTCGGAATCGACCAACCACAGGAAGCCGTACAGGTGGTTCTGGCAGCGGACTGGTGCGCAAACGCGGCTAAGCATCCCCAGCTGCAGGTTCGCGGGAAGCCTGACGGGCTGGGTTGCGGCCCGAATCCCCCTGGCTAGGGCCCACTCTCTGGCTGCGGCCGGCGCTCGCCTGTGCATGATCGATGCGGTTCGCACGGCATCCGCAACCTCGAGCTGTGAGTTGTAGGCGAGCACACGCATGTGAGCGTCGTCGAGCAAGACCGCTCGCTTGACCCTTCGGCCCAGATTGTCGACGATCGACTGAAGGTCGTAGGCCACGGACCTTGGCAGAATCTTACTACTTGCGACGATCGTCAACTGGGGGC
>DATFWQ010000065.1:0-20572 GCA_035259145.1 Candidatus Dormiibacterota bacterium
TGGCTGTGCGGCTTCTCGCAGAACATGACGGAGCTGATCCTGTTCCGCGCCTTGCAGGGAGCGTTCGGCGGCATGCTCTTCGCCAACACGTTCACGGTTCTGGCGGACATATTCGACGTCCAGCAGCGCGTGCGGATGCAGGGCATCTTCGGCGCGGTGTTCGGGCTGTCTTCAGTGATCGGCCCCACGTTCGGTGGTTACATCACCGACAACCTGGGCTGGCGTTGGGTCTTCTACGTCAACGTTCCAGTCGGGATCCTGGCGATAGCCGTCACCCTCGCAGCACTCCCATACGTTCGGTCGAAGGTCTCGTGGAGGGAGATCGACTTCGCCGGCGCGGCGATGCTGGCGGCGGGCGTCATACCTCTGCTTGTCGGTCTCTCGATCACCCACGACCATTCCTGGACCTCGCCCGAGGTGCTCGCTCTGCTGGTTGGCGCTGGTGTCATGCTGGCCGGGTTCTTCGTGGTCGAGATACGCTGGGCACGCAACCCGGTCGTTCCCTTTGAACTCTTCAAGACCAACCAGTTCGCGATCTCCGTCACCGTCGCTTTCTTCACCGCAGTCGGGATGTTCGGGGCAATCATCTTCATCCCTCTGCTCTATCAGGGGGTGCTCGGAGTGAGCGCGACCAGTTCCGGGAACCTGCTGATCCCGTTGATGGGTGGCCTCATCTTTTTCAGCACCATCGCAGGCCAGCTGCTGTCCCGCATCCGCTACTACCGCGTGCTGGGGACCGTGGGGGTTGGCGCGATGATTGGGGCCATGTGGCTGCTCACCGGAGTCACGCCGAACACGAGCCAGTGGACGGTCGCCGCATATAGCGTCATTCTCGGCGCAGGCCTCGGCCTTACGTTCCCGCTGACGCTGTCGGTGGTCCAGGTGGCGCTCCCCCAGCGGGTCGTCGGAGTCGCAACGAGTCAGGTCCAGTTCTGGCGAAACCTCGGCGGTACCGTCGGCACCGCAGTGCTCGGCTCGATCCTCTCACGCCAGCTCGCGCCGGACATTCAGGCTCGTGTCGCGGCTCTGCACCTGCCGGCCCAATTCAGTCTGCCCTCCAGCTCGGGCAGCACCCCGCAGGCCGCCCTCGACCCGAATAACCTCGCCCACACGCGGGCATCTCTCCCAGCGCAGTTCCAGCCTCTGTTCGACAACGTGGTCCACGCAATGCGATTCGGTCTCGCCGACGCCATCCACGACGTGTTCCTGATCGGCGCCGGAATCCTCGTGATCTCGATGGTGGCCACCCTCTTTCTCAGAGAGGTGCCTATCAAGGGCGGCCGCCGGACCATCGCGCCAGAGCTGGCCGACGATAGCGTCGCCGAGCGGCTGACAGCGACCGGTTGACGGCGCCAATGGGCACGCCGGACTGATCGCACCACGTGGACTCCCCTCGTCCGGGACAGATGCGTTCCGGACGCAAGGGGAGGCGCGCCGGTGAATTTCCCACAACATCGGCCAGCACGGGCTGCGCAGCAGTCCTCACGATGATCGGCGCCATCGCAGAACACTTCAACGCTGAGCTCCAGGGAGTGGTCAGGTACTTCAGATCCAACATCCAGGTCGCCGACGATGCCAGCAGCTACGCCGGAGTCATCTCGCTGAGCAAGGTCATTCGATCCAGAAGGTGCCAGGCGTTGCCATCGCCCTCCCCTCGATCGCGCTCCTGGCCAAGCCAGGCAGCGCCGGCAGTAGCACGTGTGCCATAAACCAGGCTCGGTCAACTCCATCAAGCGGCTCTGGAGTATTCGTGGGGTAAACCTCGCAGCTGGTCATTGAGCAAAATCCGTCCACCTGGGATAGAGGTCCGGCGTCAGGAGCAGGAGCCGCACAAGCGCTGGTCAAGTCCCTGATATGTGCGCGCCTCGTGGTAGTGAACGAGGAAGTCCTGGAGCATGTAGTGCCGGTACACCAGCTTGAGTCCGTCACGAGAACTGATCGGAGCGGAGGGCGTGGCCGATCAGCACGCCACCCATATTGATTGCGCAGTGCAGCACTGCCGCCGCTGCGGGCGAGGCTCGGCGCACCTGGGCGAGGCCCAACCAGAACAACCCCAGGCCCAGGACCCGATCCCACCGTCCATCGACGACGCCATGTTTGGCGGCGAAGAGCACAGCGGTGGCGGCCGCCCCGGCCGATGGCTCCACGAGCCCGCCCCAGATTCGCTCCTCGACGATGGGCACCAGCAGGCCGAGCGCCGCAAGCTCCGTGCCGAGATCGTCGGGCGGAGGCTGCGAGGAGCGGCTACCTAACAGCGCTCGCCCGAGCGGATACCCAAACAGCGCCAGACCCAGGCCCCATGCCACCCGGGCCGGACCCACCGGCCGGCGCCGTAAGGGCCACCGGCTCACCATCAAGCTGCCCACGCCCAGCGCCCCATGGCTGACAATCCATGCGCGGCCGCGCGACCGGAGGCTTCGTCGGGCGCTGAGCTCAGCCGTCGCGACCGCTACGGCTAGGAATAGTGAGGTCACCTCAGATCCTCGGGGGGAGCCGGCGGCACCGGCCGGTAGCGCCGGGACCGTCCCACCACATGCTCCAGGTGCCGCCTGGCCGCGGGCACCCCATCCCCCCACAGTTCGCCACCGTGGTCGAATCGGTAGACGGCCAGCCAGCCTCCCCGCGAGAAGCCGGGACGTGCGGCCCGGCGCCACAACGAGAGATGCACCGGCATATGGGCATAGGTGTATGCGCTGTTGACGTCGGTCCAGATTGTGATCAGCCCCACTGTCAGCGGCCACCGGTACCAGAGGTGGTGGCGTACGTAACCTGGCGCTGACACCAACTCCCGGCGGATGCTGCGGGCCTGCAAGGCCAGCCACAGCAGTGCGGACACACCCGACATGTGATTGGCACCGTCGACCACCACCGGTCCGCGTCGATCAGCCGCCATAGTCCTGCCACAGTGCCAGGGCTAAGCTCAGGTCCCGGCGCCGGCGATGGAGCATGCGCCAGGCCAGCGGCCGAACTGTATCCAGAGCATCCACCCGGACCGAGCGGCGCACTGGCCGGTCGCAAAGGAGGCGCAGGACGTACGCCACCACCAACGGCCCAAGCGCTCCGGAGGTCATGGCCAGCTGAGGCCAACCCTTTTCGGGGTGGACGCGCTGATCCTTCAACACCGCGAACATCTCGTGGGGGAGAGCGGTGAGCGGCACCAGCGCCCGCAGCAGCCGCAGGGGGTCCCGCTCGCCGGCCTCCACTCTGCCTCGGAGCGGGCGGCGCGTGCGCGTGTAGTCATAGAGCTCAACGTACTGCGTCGAAGCGATGTCGTACGCGGTGATGACGCGCAGATGGAGCGCGCAGCCGGCATGGTGGAGAGCCACCTTGGCGGCCACCCCTGAGGCCTCGGTGACATCGACGGCATCGATGACCACGTCGCCGTCGTGGAGCAGGTGGCCAGCATTCTCCGGATCGATGCCGCAGTCGTGCGCCTCCACCTGGACGAAGGGGTTGACCTCGAGTGCCCGCTCCGCCTGCACCTGAGCTTTGTTGCGGCCGACATCGCTGAGCCGCGCCTCCTGACGGTTCAGATTGCTGACCTCATAGCGGCCAGGATCGACGAGCACCAATCGTTCGGCCCCGGTGCGAATGAGCGGCATGACGCACGCGCCGCCCGTCGAGCCGACGCCGGCAATCACGAATCGCTGGCGCCGCAGCCGGTTCTGGAGCTCGGCAGGAATCAGAGTTCGGTTGCGGCTGGTCAGATCGCGATAGAAGGACTCATGATTCATGCCTGGCCACCCCTGAAGCGTGCGAATGCGGAGCAGGATGCGACGATCACACGTGACGGCGAGATTGCCCGAATGCATGTCGTAGTGGCGGCCAGCTCTAGTTGGGGAACGAACACAACCCCGGGCCCCATGGTCGCCAGATGCGATTGACCGCTGGGGCTCGAACCCAAGGCCTGCAGGCAGCCCTCCTTGACCCAAATCACCTGGTCGCGAGCCACCTCCTCGCCGGGCCCGAGCACGACTGCTTCCCCGGGCGGCTCGACCTCAGCCGCCGCCCGCCAGCTCGGTCTCTGCGTGGACTGGAACTGCCCCAGCGCGAGTAGCCTCGTCAGCGCCTGCTCATCCTCCAGATCGAGCGCGCCGTTGATGTCGGACCAGCGCTGGAACGAGGCCAGGCCAACCTCTCGGATCAACACCGCGTACGGCGACGTCGCGTTGTACAGATAGCGCGGGCGCAACGGGTGGCCATCGCCGAGGTCGATTGTCTGCGCCGGCCAGGTTGCGACCGGGATGAAGAAGTAATGGAGATGACGGAGGATGACGCGCGGATCGAGGTCACCCGTCACGAGCTGGACAACCTCCTTATGCCTTGGGTCGAGCAGCACCCGGCAGCCGAGTAGGGCCAGCTCGATTGGTGCCCGCTGCGTAGCCGTGTCGCGGCGGGCCCGATCGACCATCGAGCGGCCGATTTCCCAGCACCGGGATATCGGGATGTCGTGGCCACTCCGGATGTCACCCTGCCAGGCGCGTCCGTGCACAGCCTCACAGGGCAGCAGCGGAGGTCGATCGGGGTCCCCAAATCGCCATCTGCGCTGCGCCTCCCTCGGGCCCTTGAAGACCGAATACGCCACCAGCTGCCACGCCGGGTCGAAGGCCATGGCGTGGCAATCTCGGGGCCCCACCCACTCGCGCGGTTCACGCAGCGGCACCCAGCCCGCCACCAGGCGGGTGTCGTAGAAGTTCACGAGCAGGTACTGCGCCAAACGCCACGCGAGTAGCGCGTCCCGAGCCGCATCTGTGAGGGCGTCGTCGCGGACGACCAAACAGCGGATGCCGTGCCGGAGCTTGCCGGCTGCAATCACGCCCTCACCGCCCCTTCCGGTCATCCCCTTCCAGTCGTATTGCGCGCCGCGCAGCGCCCTCTCCGCGAGCTGGCGGGCATTGTCCGTCGGCTTGATCATGCCGTGCATGGTTGGTTGGGTTCCGTGCCACCGACAGTCTCAACGGCGTCTCGTTTCTCGCCGCCCCTGGCTGAAACCAGATTTGATACGAGACTGAGAGGCGAAGCCTCGTTGGTTGCCCAGAAGCTGGGCCGGGGGAAGCGAGCTCGCTCCTTCGCCCATCGGAGTTTGAGACCGACCCAGCGCCGGGGTGGGCATGATCGGGCGCCCATCGACGCCCCCGAACTTTGCCGCACCGCCCTCCGTGACCTCCTCGGTGTCGCAGTGGACGATGTCGCCGGCTCGACCTCGACCACCGGCTGCAGGCTGTTGTCTCATTTGTAGTGGACCCGGCAGCGCTCCAGGGCGTGCTCGGCCATGTGCTCCTCCCTGCCCGGCTCCGCGTGGTTGAATGGCGAGACGACTGCGTTCGTACTCTGTGGCGAGGTAAGGTGTCAACGGTGATGATCAGGGTGCGCGCCCATCCCGGCGCGTCGCGTGACAGGCTGGAATGGGACGGCGAGGTGCTCCACGTGTGGGTGACCGCGCGGGCCGTAGCCGGCGCCGCCAACCGAGCAATGGTCAGGGTGATCGCCGAGGGCCTGCAAGCGCGGCCGGCGGCTGTGCACCTGGTCGCCGGAGAGCGCGGCCGCGACAAGCTGGTCGAGGTGGAGGGCGCGTTCTCGTCTCCGTTGCAGCCCTCGAGCGGCCGCTAAGAGCGGCACCGTCGCTGAGCGGGGCCTGAGCTCGGACGATCTAGACGGCTCGGAGGTAGTGATCAAGCCCGATCCCTTGGCGCCCAGGTTCAGCCTGGCATTCCTGGACTATGCCCATGCCCGCGCTTCGGGGGCGAAGGGCGACGCCTCAGGCCCACTCCCGCGCAGACCGGCCGAGTTGACGTGGTGGGTGTAACGGCATAGACGCGCCGGCATACTCCGGCATGAAGGAGGAGATGAAAGAGCTACACCGAAGGCTTAGCGAGCCACGGTGGCCCTGCGCCATGCGGCGGCGACCGTGCGGGTGCCGTCGAAGCGATTGGCACTGGGTACGTGCGGGCAGGCCATTGAACCACGAATTAACACAGGATCGGGGCGCTGGCGCCATTCTGTCAGGCCCTGATCTGCTTCCGCCCGGCCCGGTCACGGCCCGCGATCGAGTTTTGCGCCTCAGCGAGACTCGCGGCCAGCAGGCTCGAGTGCCAGTGATCTTCTGCGTGAGCCTGATCGGGGCCCCCAGGGCTTCAGGACGGACAGACCGATCACCGCGCCACCGGCGAGGATGATGACCACGCTGCCGAACACGTGCAGATGGTGAAACGAGTCGTACGCGATGCCTATCCTTCCGGTTCGAGACAGATTGGTCAGCTCGCCAATCCAGTCGTGGACGGTGAACGGCGCCAGAACGACCAGCACGTAGGTGACCAGTTGCTTCAGCAGAAGCCAGTACCAGCGGAAGAAGCCCCAGACGGTGCCCCAGGAGAGGAGGAGACCACTGCCGATGGCGATTATTGGTGCGGGGATCATCATGAGCCCGTCGAGCTTCTCCAGCACCAGGTTCACGGCGTAGTGGTGAGCAGGGTCCTGGTTCGTCCAGCTGATGATCAGCATGCAGAAAGCGGCTCCGAGCCAGGCACCTCCACTGATCACGTGCACCGTCAGAAGGGCCTTCTTTTGCCTGGTGGACAGCCGCTGGCGGGGTCGACGAGCGACCTTGTCCTTCATGGTCACATTCCGCGCCACCAGGGCACCACGTGTCACTGGTGCTGGGACGAGAGCTCGAGGTAGTGCTAGGTCCATCCCGGATGGCGAGCCAGGTCGACTGCGGAAGGTGAGGGACCGACTGTACGGTTGACACGTGGCCGACCCGGTCGCTCCAGCCAGCGCGTGGCAGGCGCTAACTGAGCGTCCCCTGCGGTTACTGGGGTCGTCCTGGCCGTGGCGGTCGCTGGCATACTTGACCGCCGGGCTGCCGCTCGCGCTGGCGTGGCTGATTGCGGTGGTTACTGCCGCAGGGATCGGGCTCGTCACCGCGCCCCTCGGAGTAGGGCTGCTCCTCCTGGCGGCAGTGGCGCTCTCCGGCGTTGCACTGGCGGTTGCTGAGCGGCGGCGGCTCCGGCTGGTGGACTCAGCTCCTGCCGCGTCGCCTCACCGGGCAGTGGTTGGCGCCGGACCCTGGGCCTGGCTGCGGTTCCGGCTCAGAGAGGCGGCGACCTGGAAAGAGCTGGGCCTGGCTCCTCTCCTGTGCCTGCTCGGCCTCCTCGATGGATGCCTCGCGTTGATCCCCAGCGGGCTGGTGATCGGCCTGATCACGGCGCCCATCCAGGCGCTCCTGCTACCGCACGTCCATCCAAACCGGGCCTGGCAGCAGATCCTCCAGAGCCCAGGCACGCTGGTGATGGTCTGGCTGCTCGGGCTCTGGGCGGCAGCGGGGTCAGCCTACCTCTTTACAGCGTGGGCGGCCCTGAGAGCATCGGTCACCAGGAGGCTACTGGTCCGTCCTCCAGTCCCTGGACCTGAGGCCGAACTGCTGGAGCTCGCTCAGTCGCGGGCGCGCATCGTCGATGCCTACGAGGCGGAGCGACTTCGCATGGAGAGGGACCTGCACGACGGCGTGCAGCAGCGGCTAACTGCGCTGATCATGACCATCGGCCTGGCCCGCCTCGAGCTCGAGGAGGGCCCGACGACCGCGCGAAAGCTGGTTTCCAGGGCACACGAGGAGGCGGGTCTGGCGCTCAGTGAGCTGCGCGATCTGGTCCATGGCATCCGTCCAGCAGTGCTGGCCGATCGAGGACTTCCGGCAGCGGTTCCTGCCCTGGCCGAACGCACGCCGGTGCCGGTCGAGCTCGACGTCAACCTGCCTCGCCGGCTGCCAGAGGCGGTGGAGTCGGCGGCATACTACGTCGTCTCGGAGGCCCTTGCCAACCTGGCTAAGCACAGCGGGGCGACAGCCGCAACGGTCG
The DNA here is from genome assembly GCA_035259145.1 of Candidatus Dormiibacterota bacterium. GTDB lineage: Bacteria > Chloroflexota > Dormibacteria > Dormibacterales > Dormibacteraceae > CF-161. Next base: position 7,854 of record DATFWQ010000065.1, read on the forward strand.
CCCTGCGAATTGCCGACGGCCTCCTCACGATCGAAGTTCGAGACAACGGCCGCGGCGGAGCCGCCGCCGGTCCAGGCGGCGGCCTGGTCGGGCTGGCCGACCGGGTGGCAGCCCTCGGGGGAGTTGTCCGGCTCTCCAGCCCTCGCGGTGGCCCGACCGTCGTGTATGCGAGCATCCCATGCGGGTCGTGATCGCCGAGGACTCGGTGCTTCTGCGGGAGGGTCTGGTCCAGATCCTGGCCCGCCGCAAGCACGAGGTGGTGGCCGCCATAGGGGACGCCGAGCTCCTCCTGGAGAGCGTGCGCGTGCACGCTCCTGACGTGGCGATCGTGGATGTGCGGATGCCGCCCTCGTTTCGAGATGAAGGGCTGCAGGCCGCGCTCCAGCTACGCCTCGATCACCCGAGCGTGGGGATCGTGGTGCTGTCGCAGTATGTGGAGACCGCCTACGCTGCGGAGCTCCTAGAGGCGGCCAGGTGTGGCGTGGGGTACCTGCTCAAGGACCGGGTCGGGGATGTCGTCGACTTTCTGGATGCAGTGGAACGGGTGGCCGCAGGGGGTGTGGTCATCGACCCTGAGGTCGTGCGGAGGCTCATCGCACGCCGGCGCTCCGAGCCGCTCGACCAGCTGACCGGCCGTGAGCGAGAAGTACTGTCGCTGATGGCCGAAGGACGCTCGAACAGCGCCATCGCCCGCAGGTTGGTGGTGACCGAGGCCGCGGTCGCCAAGCACGTGGGGAACATTTTCGGCAAGCTGGCGCTGGAGCCGGCTGAGGATGACCATCGACGGGTCCTGGCGGTGCTCGCCTACCTGCGCGGCCAGCGCCGCTAGGTCCATGCGCGCGGGAACCTGGTGTTCAGACCCGAGGTAGTCCAGATTTCTCTGTCCACCCCGGGTGTTCCCTGGCCTCGGTTCGTCATGATCTCTGGTCCCGAGCCCCTGAGACCGTGCTCAGATAATGCTCCATCGCCATGTAGCGGGGGTGTGTAGGCCGCTTCCTCGAGTAGGTCGACCGGCCGTTGTTGACTCTGCTCGACATGACGGAGCTTCGCGGCGCACCCTGCACGGGCTCAGGGATGTGCGCATGACCTTTGCGGACGGTTTAGACCCTGGCTTTGCACCGGTGACGTCCGGCTTCAGGCCGAGGTTCTCGCTCTTCGTCACCAGCTCGCGTCCTCCAGTCCGTCATCCACGCTGGCAGCCGACGGACCGTTTCCAAGGACACCTCTCCAGATAGCGATCGCAAGCCAGAAGCAGCCGGCGGTCACCAGCAGGCCGTGGCCCACGCGAATCACAGGGCTGCCGAAGAACTGCGGTATGTACAGCGCGAAGGAGAGCCCGAACAGTGCTCCGCTCCATCTCGGCAGCGTGCCCGACCTCCAGACAGCAGCGGCGGCCACGATCCCTCCGATGCCGAGCAGCAGCAGTCCGGGGATGAACAGGAAGGCCCCTGGTCCGTAGCGGACGTCGTTGGCGACGCCCACGAGGGTGGTGCTGTGCTGCCGAAGCGCCTCCTGGCCGAGCACGTGGAGGCCGAACGCCTCCGCTCCGTAGTAGGGCAGCGTGAGACCCACACCGACCCACCCCGTGACCAGGGCGAGAAGGGCGAGGTGCTCAGCAGACGAGTCTCGCAGCGTGGCGTACAGGGCCAGCAAGCCCAGCGGCACCAGCACGAAGCCGAGCATCGCCAGGACGTGGGCGACGATCCAGGCGGAGGACGCGAAGGCCACAGCGCCTTGCAGGGATGTCTCGTCCGAATACGGCCGTATCGCCGGGTACAAGACGAAGAGCACGCCGCCGACGGCGAGCGCCAGGGCGCCAACGCGGACTCTCACCGATGGCATCGTACTCGGACCATGCCGGCGCTCCGCAGTGGAGTCTTTCATGGATGAGTGGAGAGAAGTTGCGCACATGCGCAATTGTGCTACAGAATAGCTGACATGGTTCCCGAGCAACTCCTGGAAGAGGCCGCACGCCGCTTCGGCCTCCTTGGTGACGTCAACCGGCTTCGGATCCTGAGCACCCTGCACGAGGCCGGCGAGCAGACGACCGGCGTCCTGGCTGATAGGACCGGGCTGGCCATGGCCAACGTCTCCCAACACCTCTCGCGGATGATGGCGGCAGGCCTCGTGAGCCGCCGCCGAGAGGCCCAGCACGCCTTCTACACGATCTCCGACCCCACCGTGGCCAGCCTTTGCGACCTCGTCTGCACGAGCGTCCGAGAGCGAGCGGCCTCCCTTGCTAGCGCCTGAACGGGATACACCGGCCGAAGCAGGGTCGTCCCTGCCCCTTTGGGGAAAGGTCATCGACCAGTCGAAGTGCATCGGCTGCCACGCCTGCACGACGGCCTGCAAGTCGGAGAACGAGGTGCCGCTCTCGGTCACCCGCACCTACGTCAAATCGGTAGACGTCGGCGTCTACCCGGCGGCCAGGCGCAGCTTCCAGGTCACCCGCTGCAATCAGTGCGACGACCCGCCCTGCGTCCACGCCTGTCCGACCTCGGCCATGCATCGACGGGCTGACGGGATCGTGGACTTCGACAAGTCAGTCTGCATCGGCTGCAAGGCCTGCATCGCCGCTTGTCCTTACGACGCCATCTTCATCAATCCCGAGGACCACTCGGCTGAGAAGTGCAACTTCTGCGCCCATCGCATCGACATGGGCCTCGAGCCGGCCTGCGTCGTCGTCTGCCCGGTGGAGGCGATCCTGGTCGGCGATCTCCGCGACCCCGACTCGAAGGTCTCCCATTACGTCAACCGAGACGTGGTGCAGGTCCGTAAGCCGGAGAAGGCGACCAGGCCCAAGCTCTTCTACAAAGGTGCCCACAGCGCCACCCTGGACCCCTTGGCTGCACTTATGCCGGATGGCGGGCTCTACATGTGGAGCGAGCAGCCAGCCGGGCCGCACGAGGTCCGCACTGGCAGCCGGACGTCGCCAGCCAACTCGAGCGCGGCGGCCATCCTTAGCTACGACGTTGCCCATCGCGCACCGTGGGACTGGCGGGTCAGTCTCTACACCTGGACCAAGGGACTCGCAGCAGGGATCTACCTGGCGGCTTTCATACTCGGAACGGGCAGTGGCTGGCCAATCCTGACCCCACTATTGAGTGGGATCTTCCTGGCACTTACAGGGACGATCCTGATAGCCGATCTCGAACACCCACTCCGCTTTGTGTTGATCTTCAGGCGCCCGCAGTGGCGGAGCTGGTTGGTGCGGGGCGCCGTCTTCATCAGCCTCTACGGCGTGGTGCTGGTCGTCCACTTCGTGCTCGGGATCGCCGGGCTGATCCAGGCGACGCGCTGGCTGGCCATAGCTGGTGTTGCGCTGGCCGTGCTAACCGCCGTCTATACCGCCTTCCTCTTCGCGCAGGCGCGCGCGCGCGACCTCTGGCAGAGCCCGCTGCTGGCTCCTCACATGGTCGTGCAGGCGGTGATGCTGGGCGCCGCCGTCGAGGTGCTGCTGGGTGTATCCGGCGCGGTCTGGCTGCTTGCCGCCGGCGCTCTGACGCACCTGGTCCTGCTGGCCAGCGAGATCTCTATCGGCCATCCCACGGCCCATGCGCGGGTGACCGTTCACCAGATGACTGCCGGCCCCTATGCGCGCTGGTTCTGGCCGGGCGTCGCGCTCGCCGCCCTGGCAGGGTCGGCGCCCTGGCTTGGCCCGTTCGCCGCCATAGCCGCCGTCGCGGCCCTGATAGCGGTGCTCGCCCATGAGCACGCCTACGTCCAGGCAGGTCAATCGGTGTCGCTGGCATGACGATGAACGAGCAGCTCAGCAGGCTGAACGAGCGCGTCAAGGCCGCCCGAGCCGAGACCGAGGCGCGCGGGGAGACCTTCTATCCCGGTCCCAGCCGGGTCCACCTCGCGGCCTTCCCGCCCAGGGAGCGCTGGGACGACTGGGTCGAGCTCGACTCGCGCTCCTGGCCCGAACGCAAAGAAAAGCGCTATATGCTCGTCCCGACGACCTGCTTCAACTGCGAGTCGGCATGCGGGCTCCTTGCCTACGTCGACCGCGACACGCTGCAGGTGCGCAAGTTCGAAGGTAACCCCGAGCATCCGGGGTCACGGGGTCGAAACTGCGCCAAGGGCCCGGCGACGCTCAACCAGGTGACCGACCCTGACCGCGTCCTCTATCCCCTCAAGCGCGCCGCCGGTCGGGGCGAGGGTCGCTGGGAGCGCGTCGGCTGGGACGAGGCGCTTGACGACATCGCCTCCAGGATCCGGAAGGCGATCACCGAGGATCGTCCGAACGAGGTCATGTACCACGTCGGGCGCCCCGGTGAGGACGGCTTCACCGAGCGGGTTCTGGCAGCCTGGGGAGTTGACGGGCATAACTCGCACACAAACATATGCTCCTCCAGCGGCCGCGCCGGCTACCACTACTGGATGGGTCTGGACCGTCCTAGTCCCGACCACGCCAACGCCGACCTGATCTTTCTGATCAGCGCGCACCTCGAATCCGGCCACTACTTCAACCCGCACGCTCAGCGCGTCGTTGAGGCCAAGCAGCGCGGCGCCAAGCTGGTCGTCTTCGACGTTCGGCTTTCGAATACTGCCACCCACGCCGATCACTGGATCTCTCCCCAGCCCGGATCAGAGGCCGCGATCCTGCTCGCAATCGCTCGCGAGCTGGTGGCGAGCGGGCGCTACAACCGCGAGTTCGTGGAGCGCTGGTGGAACTGGCGGGAGTACCTGACCCGTGAGCGGCCTGAGCTGGAGCCGAGCTTCGCCAGCTTCGAGAAGGCGTTTTTGGAGCTGTATCGGGAATTCACCCTGGAGTTCGCGGCCGCCGAGTCGGGCGTTCCGGCGTCCACCCTGCGTGCGATCGCCGACCTGGTGGCAGCGGCGGGGACCCGGCTTTCCACGCACAACTGGCGCTCGGCGGCGGCGGGCAACCTGGGTGGCTGGCAGGTGTCGCGCTCCCTCTTTATGCTCAACGCCTTGATGGGCGCGGTCGCCACCGAGGGCGGCGTCTATCCCAACGCGTGGAACAAATTCGTGCCCCGGCCGATGTACCTGCCCCCGCATCCGCCCCGATGGAACGAGCTCACCTGGCCGGCTGACTACCCGTTGACGATGAACGAGCTCTCCTTTCTGCTGCCGCACTTCATCGAAGAAGGTCGCGGGCGGCTCGAGGTTTACTTCACCCGCGTCTACAACCCGGTCTGGACCAACCCTGACGGGTTCCGCTGGATCGAGATGCTCACCAACGAGGCCAAGGTCGGCCTTCACGTCGCGCTCACTCCGACGTGGAGCGAGACCGCGTTCTTCGCCGACTACGTGCTGCCCATGGGCCACGGCTCCGAGCGGCACGACCTGCACTCCTACGAGACGCACGACGCCCAGTGGTTGGGCTTCCGACAGCCGGTCATGCGCGCAGCTCGCACCCGCCTCGGAGAGCCGGTCGGCGACACCCGCGAGGTCAACCCCGGCGAGGTCTGGGAGGAGAACGAGTTCTGGATCGAGCTCTCCTGGCGCATCGATCCCGACGGGTCGCTCGGCATCCGACGCTATTTCGAGTCGCAGAAGAAGCCGGGGACGAAGCTCAGCGTGGACGAGTACTACGGCTGGATCTTCGAGAACTCCGTACCGGGCCTGCCCGAGAGGGCGGCGGCCGAGGGGCTGACGCCGCTGGAGTGGATGCGGCGCTACGGCGCCTTCGAGGTCAAGCGTCGGACGGGCGCCGTCCACGAGCAGGAGGTGCCCGGGCACGAGTTGGATGGGACGGTTACCGATGCCCTGGGCCGCGTCTTCACCCGGGCACCGCGTCCCGGCAGTCCGAATATCGTCCCGCAGCCGACGCCTGAGCCAGACTCCGAGGGCCGGCGACCGGTCGGTGTGGAGCTCGATGGGCGGGTCCGGCGCGGTTTTCCGACGCCCAGCGGCCGGCTCGAGTTCTACTCGCGCACGCTTGCCGAGTGGGGCTGGCCCGAGTACGCGGTTCCGGCCTACATCAGGAGCCACGTGCACCCGGCCAACCTCGAGGAAGGGCAGGTGGTGCTCATTCCAACCTTCCGCCTCCCGATCCAGATCCACACCCGAAGCGCCAACGCCAAGTGGCTGGACGAGATAGCGCATAGCAACCCGCTCTGGATCAACCCCATCAACGCTCGCCGCTGGGGTGGGATCTGCACCGGTGAGCTGGTCCGGGTGGAGACGGAGATCGGGTATTTCGTGCTCAAGGCCTGGGTGACCGAAGGGATCCGGCCGGGGGTAGTCGCGTGCAGCCACCACATGGGCCGCTGGAAGCCTTCGACGGAAGGGACTGGCCAGCGGCAGATGATGGCGACCGTCGACCTCCAGCGGGCTGGCAGCCGCTGGCAGATGAAGCGCCGGCAGGGCGCCGCGCCTTACGAGTCCAACGATCCGGACACGCGGCGAATCTGGTGGACAGACGTCGGCGTCCATCAGAACCTGACCTTCGGCGTCCACCCCGACCCGATCTCGGGAATGCACTGCTGGCACCAGGCGGTCCGCGTCCGGCGGGCCGAGCCAGGAGAGGCGGCGGGGGACATCGGCGTCCACATTGAGAAGTCGCGGGCCATCTACCGGCGCTGGCTGGAGATGACACGCTCCGCGTTCAGGTTCTCGCCCGATGACACGCGGCGGCCCTACTGGCTGCTGCGACCGCTCAAGCCAAGCCATGACGCCTACAAGCTGCCGGAGGAAGCGAGGCGTTAAGCATGGAGCTCCTCAGGGCTCTGGCAGCCTACTGCGACGCGCCGTCGGTCACCGTGGCCGCCACCCTCGAGCTGCCGCTTCCGACACCGGCCGACCAGGCTGAGCTGTTCAGCTTCCAGCTCTACCCTTACGCGTCCGTCTACGTCGGCGCCGAGGGGATGCTGGGCGGTGACGCTCGGGATCGCGTCGGAGGTTTTTGGCGGGCGGCAGGTGCCACCCCGCCAGCCGAGCCCGACCATCTGGCAGCCCTGCTTGGTCTTTACTCCGCTTTTGCCCAGGAGGATGACGACCGCGCCCGACATCTTCGCCATGCCCTGCTCTGGGAGCACCTGCTGAGCTGGCTCCTGATCTGGCTGGCCAGGTTGGCGGAAATCGCACCGAAGCCGTACGTCGCCTGGGGTTCGATCCTGCAGTCGGCGCTGCTGGCTGAGACCGAAGAGCTCGGCCCGCCGGCCGTCGTGCCCCTTCATCTGCGGTTAGCCCCGCCCGTGGATGGACTCGATTCCCTCTTCTCGGCTGTTCGCAGCGGCGTCGTCCTGACCAGGGCCGACCTCGCCCAGGCCGCCCATGAGCTCGGCCTCGGCTTGCGGCAGGGCGAGCGCCGCTACACGCTGGAGGCGCTGCTGGCGCAGGACGCACCAGCGGTTCTGGGCTGGCTCTCGAATGAGGCTTCCCGCCAAAGAGAAATCCACCGGTTGTTGCAGCCCGCCTGGCGGCCGGTCACTGAGCATTGGGTCTCGCGAGCCGAGGCAACTGCGAGCGAATTGAGCCGCCTCGCTGACGAGGCACTGGAGGTAACTGCTAACGCAGACTGACTCCTGTGCCGTACACCTCCGTGTGTCAACTCGATCAGGCGGCCCAGGAGTACTCCCGGAGTAAACATGCAACGCCCGCCGAGCAGAATGACGGCCGACTCGAATTTTGAACGGCACAGGCATGTTATCGGCGGAACTGGAGGGGCCGAGCTCAGTGAGCTCGGCCCGCGGTGGATTTCCGAACGACGTGCTTGCGTTAGTGGGCGCTGCTGGAGAACAGGTCAGATCTGCCGGCGGTGGCGATTGGCCTGGACATGCAGAAGAACGCCCTGAACGTCGTGCCCGACGAGGTCAGCCCGTCGTAGTCGCCCAGGAACAGGCTCCTCGGGGTGGGGCTACCGGTCTTAGGTGCCGTGGTGTAGTCGAACGAGCCGCTCGTGGTCAGCCGGGTTTCCCCGCCGGCGGTCCAGCTCGCCGGGTTGGAGCAATCGCTGGTCGCCGAGTGGCAATGCGCAATGAACGCGTCGGTCAGCCCCGGCTGCGCTGCCGTCGAGTTTTCGAGGTCGTAGTACAGAAGCCCGATCGTCCCATCGGATGCGACATGGATCTGGGGGACGAACGCCGGAGTGTTACCGGGGGACTGGTCGATCCGAATCGTATTGCTCCATGTCAAACCGCCGTCCGTGGATTGGGCAAACGCAATCTTTGACGCGCCAGTGGGACTGAAGCGGCTGTCCTGCCATACCGCGTAGATGTTGCCATTGACAGGGTTCGTCGCAAATTCGGGGAGCTCATCGCTGGAGCGGACACGTGTCGGTGCTGGAGTGGTGGGGATGGAGACCGCGGCGACCTGCTGCACGTCGATTCCGATGGCGTCGGACCAGGTGTTGCCGCCGTCAGTCGAGCGGATGATGGCGGCAGTGAACGTCTGGCTGCCGGCACAGTGTTGGCCGCCATGTGTGAACAGGCACTTGCCGCCCTTGTTGGTGATCAGGCTCATCCCATCGATCAGCACGCCCGATGCGGCCCCTGCGGTTGGGACCACGATCTGATTGCCGATCGTTTGGTCTTTCTCGCCCGGATCGAAGATGATCCGACCCGTGCTCCAGGTAACGCCCTTGTCGGTCGTACGCGAAAAGAGTGTGGGGCCGCGGAAGGCGATGGTGTGAGTGAACGCGCTCGGGTTGGCGTTCTCAGCAGGAGAAACGAGCCGATCCCAGACTGCATAGGCCTTGTTCGCAGAAACCGGGTCACCTGTGACCGACTCCTTGTCGTTCAACACCACGTTGGAGGTGTCGACCCGGGCAGTGACGGGCGCCTGCCAGTGGTTCCCACCGTCGGTGGACCGGCTGATGATGATCGAGCTGGCGCCGCCGAACGCGGGCCCGTTGGCGTTGAAGGAATCGCTGATCGAGTAGGCGACCTGGCCGTCTGCGGAGAAGGCTACCCAGGGGTCGGTGGCCCGGTTGAAGAATCCCGCGGAACCTGACTGCGCGCCCTCGCAGATGGTGAACTGCGGCTGGCCCGCGGCCAGCGTCCATGACGCCCCGCCGTTCGTGGACACGACGTTGGTGAGGCCGTTGGAGCCGCCGTCGTTCCAGCGGTCCTGCTGCACGGTGCCGATGAGATGCATTGGGTTGGTGGGGTCTACGGCGATGTGAGGCTCGACCTCGGCGTCGGGGTTGTTGATGCTGCCGAGCTTCTCCTGGCTCGCCACGAGCGCGGCGCAGGTCGTCGAGCCGCCGAGCGGGTTGTCGGGCACCCGAACTACCGAACCTGCGGACAACGTAGCGGCCAGAGCCACGGACGAGCTTGCGACGACGGCGACAATGCCAATCGCGCCCGGCGCAAGCCAGCGTGCGAAGGGCAGCCTGATGGTCGATCTCATGTGTTACCTCCTCTCATGCGGCACGGTGACTTCTGACGCAGGGCGTGACGATGGGGTGTTGGCCCAAACGCTGGCGGGCGATCGAGGTCCCCGGGCTCACCTGCCGGGCCGCAGCCAGCAGGCTGGCCTACTGCGCGGTCCTGTGGGCTGGCATCGACCCTGAGGCGCTCGGTGACGCACTCCAGCCTTCGGCGCCACTGGATACCGACAGAGGGTTTCCTGATCGGACGCCTCCTCCCCAAGGGGCTCTGGTCTGCCTTGCGGTCAGACCTCTCTTCGCTTGTAGAGGAAAGTGCGCTTTGGTGCACGGGTCCGTCAAGTCGCAAGGTCAACGCCCCAACAAGGGGCCGAGAGGTGTTGTGGGGCGGCAGAAGTCGATGTGGAGTCACGCGGCCGGTCGTTCGTAGACGTAGTTCAAGCCGTTGAGGGCGGGCAGCGAGACTACCTTGCCGATGGGCGGGCGAGGGCTCGGCGCTGGAGTCTCCAGCGCGAGCGACCGGTGGGCCGATCCTGGTTGTAGTAGGGCGTGGCCTCGATCACCTGGCGCCAGACCCAGGCAGCAGACGAGCGAGGCCGACCTGCTGTTCTTCGCAAGCGTCAGCTACGGGATAATGGCGGCCGGGCGGCCCACACGCCTCACATGGACTGACGTGCAGCGGCCGCCGGCATGGGCAGGTTGAAGAGACTCATCGCGTTGCCCCCAAGGATCTTCCGCTTGGCCGCCTCAGAGAGAAAGGGTAGATCCCAGATGACCGTCGGCAGATCGAAGTCCTGGTGCGGATAGTCCGACGAGTAGAGCAGCTGGTTCTCGGCGTCCATGAGTTCGAACACGGCCTGGATGTGGGCGGCATTGTCCAGCCGCTCGAACGGCTGTGTGGTGAAGTACATGTTGCGGATGTAGTCGCCAGGCAACCGCTTCAAGAGCGGCGCTTCTGACGATCTCTGCCGGTACTCGTTGTCGAGACGCGCGATCAGGAAGGGCACCCAGGCCTGACCCGCCTCCATGTAGATGAAGCGCACCTCAGGGAATCGCTCCGGGAGCCCGTTCAGCACGACGTTCGTGAGCTGGATCATCGCGTAGAACGGAAAGCCAAGGGCGTGGGCAGCCATGAAGCGGTTGAGCTGCTCGAATGGCCTGTCGGTCCAGTTGGGCCCGGTGTGGAATGCCAGTGGCAGACGGCGCTCATTCAGGGCGGCGAACACCTTCATGAAGCGGTTCTGGTGGATGGGCTGATAGCGGACCGCCGTAACCATGAAGCCAATCACGCCCGCCTCCTCAGAAAACTCTTCGATCACATGAACGGAAGCCTCGGGATCGCTCAGGGGGAGATATGCCATGGTTCGGATTCGAGGGCTGGCGGGGAGCACGTCCCGAACCAGCCAGCGGTTGTAGGCGCGCCCCAGCTCGACCTCGAACTCCGGCTGGGGATGAGTTCCGAGAGTGAGCATCGGCGTGGGGAAGAGGATCGAGTAGTCGATGGCCATCTGGTCCATTGAGTTGAGAAGACCGGCCGCGAGGGGATGGATATCCGTGCGCTGTCCGGTTGGCAGATGCATGTCCAGCTCGGTCTTGATCCGTCCGCTGACGGTCCGGTCGCCGAGGTTGCCGGGCACGAGGGCGTGCATTGCCATGCCAAGCGACGAGCGCTCGAAGGACCGCTTGATGTTGGGGTTGTCGATGTACCGGGCGATCTCGGGCAAGGCCGTCGTTTCGTAGAGGTGACAGTCGCAGTCGACCACCGGCACATCGAAGAGTCCGCGACGCTCGGCCTCTTTTCGGGCGTTGGCCAGGAACGAGAAACGGCGATCGGGGATCACCTTGGCCTGGGGCTCGCCGTCGATCGCTCTCGTCATAGCCGCTCCTTCACACGTCGAACATCGCTGCCAGCTCGAAGCTGGTCACATCGCAGGCGCGCAGCATCTCCGCTGCTGTGACCACCACCTCGTCGGTGGTGGCAGTCCCAGGCGCGAACGGTGGTACACCGGAGTGCCAGTCGGCTGCATACTCGCGCATGAGGGCCGCGAAGAGCCTGCTACGGAGGTTGGCGGACAGCGCTTCGCCATGGCCCTGCTCCATCAGGTCCAGGAGCCGGCGGCCCGCCTCCTCGATCGTGTCAGACTGTGACGTAGACGTATCCCTCCCTCACTGAAACGGGATAGCGGCGCAGGCGGTGGCGCCGATCGGCAGTGCACCTGCCGCTCGCCAGGTCGTACTCCCAACCGTGCCACGGACACACAAGATGAGGCTCGGTCTCGTCGAACCTCTCACCGCCTACTGTGCCGTCGGGGTTGAGCACCTGCTCGTAGCGCCCGACGATCTCGCCGGTGCAAACCGGTCCTCCCTGGTGCATGCAGCGGTTCTCGTAGGCGACCAGGCGGCCCTTGACTTGGAATACGCCCACTTCCACGTCGCCTGCTACAGCCAGCACGCCCCCGTTTTCGGGGATCTCGCCGAGCGGCACGACGCGATACTGGACGGGGCTGGCAGCTCTGATCATCGACTACACAAGGACGTGTGAGGCGAGCGCCTCGAAGCGCCTTTCCCGTACCTCTTTGTCTAGGCCCCACCTGCGTGCGAACGCCAGCGCGTCCGCGAAAGCCGCCTCGGGGTATGGGTCGAAGACGAGCAGCTCGCCCCGGCCGAATTCCGAGTAGTCATAGTTGCCTGCGAGTGCCGGCGGGACGTTGTTGGCCCAGAGGTGCATGTAGCTCGCCGGATCGGCTCTGAGCGCCCCGTCGGCACGCTCCAGCACCCGGAAATACGGACCAAGCGCGTCCTGGGACAGAGTGGGCGAGACCCAGAACAGCGTGCGAAACTCGCCTACTGCCAGCGCGCGAAACCCTCGAGCCTGGGCGATCGGGATCTCGGGGTCGAGGAGGTTGGCTACGTCGATCTCACCGCTCAGCAGTGCTTCCAGGCGGCGTCCCGGGCCGCCGACGTTGGCCACCTTGATCCCCTCACGCGGGAGTACCGTCTCCAGGGTTCGAAGTGCCGTGAAGTGGCTGCCGGCCATTAAGCCGACCCCAACGGGCACGCCGCCAAGGTCCGCAAGGCGCTGGAACCGTGAGGTCGGCGCCACAAAAATCGCATGACGAGCGACGCCATAGAGATCGGGGACGAAGTGTCCCATACCGGCGCCGGCATTGCAGACAGAACCCCACTCGCAGGCCGAATTGGCCACCTCCTTCCGCTCCACGAACGGCCGGTCTTGAGGGCGCTCGAAGTAGGACGATTCGCGATGCCCGCTGACGTCGTGCATGACGTCGCTGAGCAGTTCCGGCTCGAGGCCCTCCTGCTCGAACAGCCTGTCCTCCAGCGCGATCCATTCGTGCAGCCGCATGAAGTGAGGGACGATCCTGATCAGCATGTAGACCTCCTGCCGATGGTTTGCGCCAGC
>DATFWQ010000066.1:0-7269 GCA_035259145.1 Candidatus Dormiibacterota bacterium
GCCGCCCGGGCGCGCTCGAACCAGGGTGCGAACTGTTCGGGGGGATTGCCGTCCTCGGCGCCTGACAGACCCAGGGCGACGACACCCCCGTCCCGGCCCGCAATCGCCACCTCGGTGGCGTAGTCAGCCCAGTAGCGGCACTCGGCCTCGTCGGGCACGCTGCGGTTGAAGTCGAATATCCAGCGCAGCTCGAGGCCGAAGTCCGCGCGCACACGAGCCCGCGCACGGTTCATGGTCTCCAGCGAGGCCGGGAAGCGAATGCCGCGAAGCTCGAGGCCCATCGGCGTGACCATTACCTCGGCGTATCGAACGTGCTGGGCGGCCAGATCCCGGCCGGCCTCGTAGGTGATGAGCTCGAGGTCTTCTGCCGTTTGCACGCATGGGCGCAGAGTTCGCAAGACCTCGCTGAAGTGGTCGAAGTCGCGGAACCGGAACCCTTCGTGCAGCCCCGCGATTGTGTCTACTGGCAGGTGGACGCGGTTGCGTCGCGCCAGCTCAAGAAGGACGGCTGACTGGATCGCCCCAAACAGGTGCACATGCAGCTCGGCCTTGGCCACCTCCTCCCAGTCCAGCACCGTGTTCAGAGCACCCGCAGGAACGAGTCGACCGCGTCCACGACGTCCAGGTCACTGATCCGCGCACGGGTGCGGCGCAGAGCCGCGTCGGGCGCGGGGTGCGTAGTGACCACGAACTCGGCCGACACGTCGTCCGATTCCTTCTGGATGGCGCTGGCGATACTGACGCCTTCTTCCCCGAAGACGGTGCAGATCCTGGCCAGCACACCAGGCCGATCCGCGACGTGGCACCGGAAATAGGCCCTCGAGCGGATCTCGTCCATCGACATCACCCTCACGTCCGGGTCGAACTCGAACGCCGCACGGTTCTGCACCTGGCGGTGGATGGAGCGAGCCAGGTCGATGATGTCGCCCACGACGCTCGACGCCGTCGGGCGCCCGCCCGCCCCCAGGCCCTGAAGAAGCACCTGGCCAACGAGGTCACCCTCGATGTAGACGGCGTTCGCGGGCCCCTCGACGGCCGCCAGCGGGTGGCCATGCGGCACCAGCACAGGGTGAACCCGGGCTTCGACCTGCCCATCGCCGTCGCGGGCGGCGTAAGCGAGCAGCTTCACCTCGTAGCCGAGCTCCCTTGCGTAGCGGAAGTCGACCGGCTCTATGCCCTCGATGCCTTCCCTGTACACGTGGTCGGGATGAACGCGGGCGCCGAAGCCGATCGACGCCATGATGGCCAGCTTGTACGCGGCGTCGAAGCCGCATACGTCCTCGGTGGGGTCAGCCTCGGCGTAGCCGGCCGCCTGGGCCTCGACCACCGCGGCGGGCAGATCCAGGCCCTGGTTGGCCATCCTGCCCAGCACGTAGTTCGTTGTGCCGTTGATCACCGCCATGATTCGCTGGATGTCGTTGGCCAGCAGGTCGACCTTGAAGGTGCTGATGAGCGGGATCCCGCCGCCCACGGCGGCCTCGAAATAGACGTCGACGTTCATATCGCCGGCAAGCTCGAGCAGCTCGGGGCCGTGTCGCGCCATGACCAGCTTGTTGGCTGTCACAACGTGCTTGCCGCTGCGGATCGCGCGCTCCAGGTAGGAGCGGGCTGGCTCCTCGCCGCCGGCCACCTCGACCACCACGTCGATCTCGGAGCTGTCGAGAAGCGCGGAGGGATCCGCCGTGAGGACGCCGGCCGGTACCTCGATGCCGCGGGGGCGGTCGACGTCGCGGACCAGGGCCCGCTTCAGCAGCAGCTCTACGCCGGCGCGGCGTCGGAGCGCGTCGCGGCGATTGAGGAGCCGGTCGGCGACATTGGTGCCGACCGTGCCCATGCCGATCAGTCCGATGTTGAGCGCAGCCTTCTGCATCTAGTGGTTATTCTCCCGGCCATGGCACTCCTCTTGCGTGAGGGCGACGTCGAGCGCCTCGGCGACATGGGCAGCGTGATGGATGCCGTCGAGGCCGCCACAACCGACCTGGGCAAGGGCGAGGCGCAGAACCAGCCTCGCCGTCGGGTCTTTCCGCCGGGGGGCGTGCTCAACGTAATGTTCGCGAGCTGGCCTGCCGGTGGAGTATCAGGGCTGAAGTCATACACGGTCGGAGGTGGGAAGGCTCGGTTTCTTGTCGTTCTGTACGACCTCGAGGGCGCTCCCGTCGCGATGATCGAGGCCGACCGTCTAGGCACGTTCCGCACCGGTGCGGCGACCGGCGTCGCCGCACGCAGACTGGCGTCACCCGGCCCCAAGACCGTGGCGGTGATTGGCGCAGGCTGGCAAGCTCGCACCCAGGTGGCGGCGCTCCGGCGCGCGCTGGAGATCGCTGAGCTCCGGGTGTTCAGCCGGACGGCCGAACGCCGGCATCGTTTCGCGGCCGAAGTCGGGGGAGTCGCATCCGCGTCGGCCGAGGAGGCAGTGCGCGGCGCGGACGTCGTGGTGACCATAACCAACAGCGCCACCCCGGTATTCGAAGCGGCCTGGGTCAAAGCCGGTGCGCTGGTCGTGGGTGCCGGTTCCAACTTCCCGACGCGGGCCGAGCTTCCGGCCCAGCTCGTGCATGGCGCACGTGCGGTGGTCGTCGATCAGCTCGAAGCCGCGCGGCTGGAGAGTGGCGACCTGCTCTGCGCCGGCTACGACGTCGATCGAGCGATTGAGCTGGGCGCTGTCCTGGCCGGCAAGACCGCGGTGCTCGCCGGCGACGCACCCCTGCTGTTCGAGTCACATGGGCTGGCGCTCTGGGATCTGGCGGCCGGTAAGGTGGTCCTGGAGGCCGCGCAAGCGCAGGGTGTCGGCGAGGAGATCAGGCTTTTCGGACCGCCAGCCACAGGCCTCGGCCAATCAGTCCCTTCTCGTCGTGGGTGGCCTCCAACCCGGCCCGGGCAAAGGCGGCCGCGTACTCGTCGCGCGTCCAGAGCCACAGCACGTGACGTTCGGTCAGATACTCAACCTGCCCGTCGCGGCCGACCAGATAGTGGAACCGCAGCACCGAAGCACGCGCGTCAACTTCGATCGAGGTCATGCGGGCGACCTTGACGGACTCCGCATCGGCCGTGTGCATGCCCACGTGGCCGGGAATGACCTGGTCCGGACTCAGCCATGGCTCGACCACGAGTACTCCTCCGGGTGCGACGTGACGGGCCAGGTTGACGACCGCAGTATCGAGGTCTCGGACATAGCCGATCGAGCTGAAGAGGCAGGTCACGACATCGAAGCGGCGGCCGAGGTCGAGGGTGGTGAGGTCGCCCTCATGGACGGCGAAGCCCCTGCCCCGGGCGATCTCCACCATCTTCGGGTCGATGTCCACGCCCTCGCAGCGGTAGTGTCTGGCCAGCTGCTCCAGGTGCTTGCCGGTGCCGCACGCGATGTCGAGCAGCGTGCCGCCCTCGCGCCCGATCAGCTCGTAGAGGCGCTGCGCCTCGCCTGCATAGTCTTTCCAGGAGTAGACCAGGTCGTAGAGGTCTGCGGTGTCTGTGAACAACGGCCCGATCAGGGCCCAGGGCGGGTGGCGAGGTGATCCTTGACGTACTCGATCCCGGGCACACTCCCAGGCACGACTACGACCACCAGCAGTGAGAGCACCAGGACGAGCGCCAGCGCCAGCGCCCCCACTGCGGATGCGAACGCAACCGGGCGGCGCCAGTGATGCTTGCCCGCATGGCTCAGCTCAAGAAGGTTCGGCACATGCTTCGGCCTCCAGGCGGCGACCTCCGCTCGGAAGGCCGCGATCACATCGCTGTCACTGAGCTCTCGATCCACGGTTACCTCTACGAACGGCCCGAGGCTGGGTTTTGTTCAGTGTCTATCGTCGAACAGCCTTTGTCCAGGCCTTCGGGGCGCTGCTGGGGACCAAGCTTGCGGCGCATCACCACCATCGCCTTCGCGATACGGGAAGCCACGGTACCACTTGGGATGTCCAGTGCGTGCGCCACTTCCTCCCGCGAGTACCCGAGGTAGAAGTGCAGGTAGACGGCCGCGCGGAGCTTCGGACTAAGCTCGACCAGGGCTGCCTCGACCATCGTGCGGGCCTCGCTCCTTGAATAGCCGCCGTCGTCCGGCGCCTGGTAGAGACGCATCGGCAGGATTCGCGCCAGTTTCTGGCGGCGGAGGTGAGAGATCGTCGTGTTCACGGCGATGCGATGCAGCCAGGCCCCGGGAGGCGCCGTCGGCTGGTAGCGCAGCCGGGCGCCGTAGGCGCGTGTGAACGACTCCTGGGTCAGGTCCTCCGCCTCCTGGTCGTTGAGCACCATGGCTCGAATCGTCCGGAACACGTTGAAGTACTCCTGCTCGAACAGCAGCGGAAACTGCGTGGCAGGGTTCAGGTCGCGCGAGCTGATCTGGCCAGCCTCGTCAGGCGCCATACATCTCTAAGTGTGGCGCCCGCCGAGCTCTGCTGTCATCGGGCATGATTCCCGAGTGCCACGATTCGCGGCCCAGAGCCTCCGACGGCTGGCGGCAGACGCCCTGCATGCGCGCGACGTACCGAGCCAAGACGCGGTGCTGGTGGCCGACAGCCTCGTCGACGCGGAGCTCGAGGGCCAGGCCTCGCATGGCTTCATTCGCTTCCCATTCGTCCTGGACCGCCTCCGGATGGGCCTGATCAACCCGCGTCCCTCGATGCGTCTGACGAGCGAGCGGCCGGCCGTGGCGGTGCTGGACGCCGACAACTGTCTGGGCCCCGTTGCCGGCATGCGCGCGGTCGAAGCCGCCATCGAGCAGGCGCTGGCGGTCGGGGCGGGCGTGGTCGCAGTGCGCCGAAGCAATCATCTGGGGTCTCTGGGCTTCTACCTGCGCCGATTCACCTCCTCCCGCATCATCGGGCTGGCCTTCACCAACACCCCGCCAGCGATGCCGCCACCAGGCGGCCGGACCCCCTATCTCGGCACCAACCCGATCGCCGCCGGCTTCCCGACCTCGGGCGAGCCGGTGATCGTAGACCTGGCCACCAGCCAGGTCGCACGAGGGCGAATCCTCAACGCAGCCCGAGTGGGGGAGCAGATCCCCGAGGGCTGGGCGCTGGACGCCGTGGGCCAGCCCACCACAGACCCCGAGGCGGCGATCGAAGGCAGCCTGCTGCCGTTGGGCGGCCACAAGGGGTTCGCGCTGGCGCTAATGGTCGAGGTGCTGAGCGGCGTCCTCTCAGCGGCCGCCGTCGGTCCGGAGGTCGGCGGCACGTTCCTGGAATCGGACCGGGAGAGCAACGTTGGCCACTGCTTCGTTGCAATCGACCCTGCTGCCCTTGCGCCGGGGTTCGCCGAACGCATGGACCGCCTGACCCGGGACATCCACCGCCTCGGCGGCCGCGTCCCCGGCGACCGGCGCCACAGCGAACGTGCCCGCCACCTGACGGAGGGCATCGACCTCGCCGACGAGCTGGTGGAGGAGCTGCGAAAGCAGGGCGTGGTGATATGACCCGCACCCCTCGGAGTCAGTCTCGGTTCGTGGTCGGGGTGTCCGTCCTGGCCGCCTGCTGAACGAGCAGGTTCCAGGCGTTGCGGAGCGCGACCCCGAACAGACCAAGGATGACCGCTGGTACGGCCAGCTCGATGCTCCTTCTCTGCGGACTCATGAACTGGTCGTAGCTGTCGTAGACGAGAAACGCCAAGCACACGAGCGGGGCGAGCAGCAGCCACGCAGTCTGCCAGGTCCGCTCGAGGCGATGCTCACGAAGCATCCCTCCCCACACCGGCAGCCAGCATCGGGTCACGCTGTACGCGCCGAAGCCGGCCATGATGGCTATGCCAATGCTCAAGCCTCTGCGGTCCAGTCCTGGGTAGAGGAAGAGAAGCGAGACGACGAAGACGGTGACGAAGAGGCTGAACGTGGAGCGGGCCGTCGCGTGGAGGCGGTTGCCGGGGTCGTAGCTGACGCGTCCGAAACCAACCTGGACGGCGACGAAGAGCAGCCCGAGAAGCGTGGCAGCAGCGCCCGCGGTCCAGCCGAAGAACGTCTCCACCCCAGACGCCACGAGCCGCAGCCTAGCAGGCCTACACGGGTGGCCGGTTGAGAGCCCACGGCCGCACCGCCTCGAAGGCCGCGGCCGCGCGAAGGCAGAGCGCATCCTGGTGCCAGGGCGCGACGATCTGCACGGCGACCGGCAGCCCTTCCGCGGTGAAGCCGCAGGGCACTGAAGCGGCCGGCCAGCCGGTCAGGTTGAAGGGGTACATCAGGGGCCAGCGACCACCGGCCACCTGCTGCACAGGCGTGCCGTCGACCTCGGCCGGCGGCTGCTGGTATGACCAGGCGGGACAGGGCATGGCGGGGGTCAGCAGCAGGTCGTAGCCGGTCATGAAAGACATCGCCTGGTCGTAGAAACGCGTCCGTGAGGCCTGCGCATCGAGCAGCTGAGGAGCTGTCACCGCGCGACCCAGTTCGATGACCTGAGCCAGGGACTGGTCGATCCACTCAGGCCGCTGGTCCGCGAGTGGCCCGAGCCGGCCGGCGATGCTGGCCCGATAGAGCACGGCGTGCCACTGGCCTGGGTGGTCCCAGCCCGGATTCGCTTCCTCCACCTCGCAGCCCAGCTCCTCGAAGCAGCGCGCCGCCGTCGCTGTCAGCCGCCGGACCTCTCTGTCGACCGGTGCGTAACCGAGATCCGGGCTCCAGGCCACGTGGAGGCCGCGGACGCCACCGCTGCACGCCGCCAGATAGTCTTCGGGCGGGCAGTCGATCGACAGAGGGTCCCTGGCATCCGGCCCCGCCATAACGCCGAGCATCAGGGCCGCATCTCGCACCGTGCGCGCCAGCGGACCCGGATGTGAGCGCCCTCCCCAGAGGTCGGCCGCTGGCCAGTGTGGCACGCGGCCGTACGACGGCTTCAGACCGAAGACGCCGCACAGCGCTGACGGGATGCGGATGGAGCCCGCTCCGTCCGAGCCGTGCGCCAGCGGCCCGAAGCCGGCCGCCACGGCTGCGGCAGCCCCGCCGCTGGACGCGCCCGAGGTGCGCTCCAGGTGCCAGGGGTTACGGGTGGCGGGCATGAGGAGGTTGTCGCACATGTCCTTGTGGCCGAACGCGGGCGTGTTGGTCTTGCCGATGACGACGGCCCCGGCCCTCCGGAGCCGGCCTGCCGCGACGCCGTCGAAGTCCGGCACGTGGTCCTCGAAGAACTTCGAACCGTACGTCAGGCGCAGCCCGGCAGCCGGTTCCAGGTCTTTGATCGACATCGGGATGCCATGCAGCGGCCCCACCAGGTCGCCGCGCATCACCGCGGCTTCCGCCTCCAGGGCCGCCACCTTGGCCCTCTCCGCGTCGACCGTGATGAAGGCATGAAC
>DATFWQ010000067.1:0-41740 GCA_035259145.1 Candidatus Dormiibacterota bacterium
AACGCTGCCGGACCTCGACGGACCAGACGAACCATTCAGCTCATGTCCGCCAATTCAGCCGGCATGCGCCGAACGCTGCCGGACGGCCTCCCGGAAGGCTTTTAAGCCGAGGGTCCGGGGTTCGAATCCCCGCGCCGGCACCACGAATTCGAGTTCGTCAAGACTTCGCCGGCCCGATGAGCCCCACGATATGTACGATTCCCGGCGAAACGACCTCTCAGGTGCTCGGGACAGGTCCCAGTGCCGGAAATGGGACCTTATCGGTCGGCTCGCCCGGCGCCCATCCAAACGCCGGAAGACCGCTCCGTTTCTCAAGCTGCGCCCAGGATCGTGGGTGGCGTCGGCCCCCGGGTCGCCTCCACATTTGGATAGCGGCTCAGGCGCGCGGCACGGACCAGTACTTGCTCTCGTCGATGCCCACGACGCAAAAAAGCTTGCCTTCCGGGTCCGCCATGATCACGAAATCCCGACCCTCACCTGGAGCCCACTGAACCGTCGCCCCGAGCTGGAGCAATCTCTCGACCTCCGCCTTCTGATCGTCAGCATAGAGGTCCAGGTGCATTCGATTTCTGCCGAACTTGAGCTCGGGTGTCCCCTGAACTGACAAGTTCGGGGCGATCCCGGCGGGATCCTTCAGGATCGCGAATCCGCTGCCTGACCGTTGCGGTCGAACATAGCGGAGCGCCTCTTGCCAGAAGGCAACTGTCCTCTCGAAGTCATTGCAATTGATGACCACGGACCCGATTCTCAGTCCCGTTTGAAGGGCCGGCGGTCCCTCCATCTCCAGTTCCCTCCTGTGTTTGCTTGCGCGTGGGTAGTTGCCGGTCAACATGCTCCGCATCACGTGAACCCAGTTGGGCACGCGGTACACGGCTTGCCCGAGACTCCACGTGGGCGAGCGGGCTAGTGTGGACCATCAACGATGGTTCATTCTGTCGGGATCGAGGACGGACGGGAGTGGCGAACCAGAGCGCGGGACTGATCCTCTACCGACTCGGCCGGACCGGCCCGGAGGTCTTCCTCGTGCATCCAGGTGGACCATTCTGGCGGCGACGGGACGAGGGCGCGTGGTCCATTCCGAAGGGCGAGCACGGGGAAGAGGAGGACGGGCTGGCGGCGGCAGAACGTGAGTTCCTCGAGGAGACGGGACTGGAAGCCCCCGACGTCGAATGGACGAGTCTCGGGAACGTGCGTCAGCGCGGGGGTAAGGTCGTCGCCGCCTGGGCCGGCCGGGGTGAGCTGGAGCCCGTCAGGATCCGCAGCAACACCTTCGAACTAGAGTGGCCGCCCCGTTCGGGAAGGACCGCGAGGTTCCCGGAGGTGGACCGGGCGGGGTGGTTCGACCTGGCTACGGCGCGGCGGCTGATCAACGCCGGCCAGGTGCCGTTCATCGACCGCCTGGCGGCGCTGCTCGCCGAGTAGACGACCCGCGCTGGACCTGCGCAAGAGCACCTGATAGGCACATCCGCCGGCGGCCGCACCCCTTGGCGAGGGGCGAAACGTGCCGGCGCCGGCGGATGCACCCCGGTTCTCGTCCCGCGCAAGGTACCCCTACACTATCGATGACGTGGCACCAGGCGATGCTCCTCGGGATGACGTTGCGGCGATGCTGGCGGCGCGTCAGGAACTCGGTCCTGACTACGAGCAAGCGCTCATCGACGGCTTCGTCAGCCGGATCGGCCAGGCCATCGACGAGCGAGTCGACGCGCGCCTGGCCGGGGTCCGGGCGCCCGAAGTCACCGTGCAGCACCGGGTAAAGTCCGGAGGTCGAGACAACTCGCAGCTGATTCTGGCGCTGGGGTCGCTCGGTCTTGCTGTTCCGCTGAGTGGGATTGCAGCGACGTACGAGCACCTGCCAGGGTTGATCGTCTGCTGGGCCGGCGTCACCATCGTCAACGTCGCGCACGCTCTGTATCGCCGCGAGCGGCACTGAGAACCCGGCGGTCAGACGGCCACCGTCTCAGCTTCGATCCTCTGCCACGTCTCGGGGGCCATCTGGTCCGCGAGGTAAATGGCCACGCGGCACCCGAGGGCGTGTTCGAGGTCGGTGCGAAAGGCAGGAAGACCGCAGGGAACGCCCTCGATCAGGAAGTCGATCCACCTGTTGCTGGTGGTGGGCGGCCACCAGCGGATGCTGTCGACCTCGTGCTGATCGGCCAGTCGCCGGATGACCTGGCGGCATGCGAGTACGAGCTGTTCCACGCCACCCCGGCACCTAGCCGGTGCGCATCAAGGTAGCGCATTAGGTGTCCAGCCGCAACCACCATTTCAGCGAATGATGATGCCAAGCTCGTCCAGGATCGCCTGGCTGTAGGCAACCCGTCCGGTTAGCGTCTTCGGATCCCCCGAGCAGAGCGCCAGCGCGGCCTCGGCCATCACCTCCACGGGTTCGGCCTGGTCCTCCGCCCCCGGAGGGATGAGGCGGTGGATGACGACGCCCGGTGTGGCCACCACCCGCGACGGCGACAGCGCGTTGACCGCCACACCCCCGTCATGCACCTCGGCGGCCAGGCCGGTCGAGAAGCGCTCGATGGCGGCCTTGCACATTCCGTATACGGTGCCGCCCCGTCCTCGGGCTGCGTACGGCGGGCCCTGCGGGTGGCGCGCCGCCCCCGACGAGACGTTGAGAATCCAGCCCCGCCCACGTGCAAGCATCCCCGGCAGTACCAGTTGAGCCAGCTCAAACGGCGCCCGGACCTGCACCTCGAACATCACCTCGAAGCGGCGGGCCGGGAACTCGGTGACCGGCAGGAACCACGTGACCGCAGCGTTGTTGACGAGGACGTCGATCGGGCCCAGCTCGGCCTCTGTCCTTGCTACGAGCATCCGACGATCGTCCTCCTGCGAGAGGTCGGCTCGGATGGCGACCGCCTGGCCGCCGGCCGCCCGGATCGAATCGGCAGTCTGGTGAATCGTCCCGGGCAGGCGTGCGTCCGACTCCGTCTCCGTACGAGCTGAAACAGCCACCGCTCCGCCTTCTGTGGCGAACCTGCGAGCGATCGCCGCCCCGATGCCGCGGCTGGCACCGGTCACGATCGCGACGCGTCCGTTGAGCGCTCCTCCCATCGTCATTCGGAGCGATGTATCACGCCAGGGCGCTTTCGTCCAGCAGGAGCCGAGCCGTCAGGACCTCTACGATCCGCAGGATGACCGAAGCCCCCGTGAACCAGTGGTGGCGTGACGCCGTCGTCTATCAGATCTACCCGCGGTCGTTCCAGGACACAGACGGCGACGGCGTCGGCGACCTCGCCGGCGTCACCAACAGCCTGGAGTACCTGAGCTGGCTCGGAGTCGACGCCGTCTGGCTCACGCCGATCACCGCGTCGCCCGACGACGACTTTGGCTACGACGTCAGCGATTACTACAGCGTGCAGCCGGTTCTGGGCGACCTGGCGTCCGTCGACCGACTGCTCGAGGCGGCCGGACAGTGCGGAATTCGCGTCATCCTGGACATCGTTCCGAACCACACGAGCGATCGTCACCCGTGGTTCAAGGATGCTCGGGCCTCGCGGGAAGCCGCCCACCGTGACTGGTACGTCTGGGCAGGCCCGTCGCGTGACGGATCACTGCCCAACAACTGGCTCAGCGTCTTCGGCGGCCCGGCGTGGGAGCACGACTCGGCGACAGGTGAGTTCTACCTTCATCAGTTCCTCCCCAGCCAGCCCGACCTGAACTGGTGGAACCCGCAGGTGCGTGACGAGTTCGATCGCATCCTTCGCTTCTGGTTCGACCGGGGCGTCGCCGGATTTCGAGTCGACACCGCAAACAAAGTGGTCAAGGACTCGCTCCTGCGCGACAACCCGCCGGTCGGGCCCGCCGATCACGCGCTGGCACGCCGGCTAGGCCAGCGACCTGCCTGGACCAGCAGCCAGCCTGAGGTGCACGAAATATGGCGCCGCTGGCGCGCCGTCTGCCGGGAGTACGAGCCGGAGCGAATGCTGGTGGGGGAGACCTGGCTCTTCGACCTGGACGAGGTGGCGCGCTACTACGGCGCGGACGACGAACTGCACCTGAACTTCAACATTCCGTTCGTTGACGCGGATTTCAGCGCGGAGGCGCTGCGCAAGGTGGTCGACCAGACTGAGGCCGCTCTCGGCCGCAGTCGCTGGCCGGTGTGGACTGCGAGCAATCACGACGTCTCCAGGTTTCCAAGCCGCTGGTGTGGGGGCGATCCGCGCCTGATTCGAATGGGACTGACCGTCCTGCTCACCCTCCGCGGCACGCCCTTTCTCTACTACGGGGACGAGCTGGGCATGACGGACGTCGCCGTGCCGGACGACCGCACCGCCGACCCGCTCTCTCGTCGCATGCCTGGCCAGCACAGGGGGCGCGACCCCGAGCGCACGCCGATGCTGTGGCGGCACGGTCCGGGAGCAGGCTTCACGGACCCGGACGTCGAGCCGTGGCTTCCGCTAGGCAACTCCGATATCAGTGTCGAGCAGCAGCGGGACGACCGGGCGTCCACGCTGCGCCTATGTCGTGACTTGATAGGGCTGCGGCGCGAGTCACATGACCTACGTGCGGGCGGCTACGTGAGCCTGGACGCGCCAGACGGGGTCTGGATTTACCGCCGGGGGATCGGTACCGTCGTCGCGCTGAACTTTCGGGACGAGGAGGTTCGGGTGCGTGGGGTGCGCGGCCGCGTTCTGATCGCCAGTGACCGTGGACACGACGGCAGCGACGTGACCGGCGTGCTGAAGCTCGGGCCGGCTGAGGCCGTCATCGTGATCAGCGATCGGCGGTGACCGAGTACGGCTCTTCGATCTCTCCGGCAATTATCGGCGACACAGGCGGCCTGCTCCGGTGCGAGGCTGTTGTTAGAAGGAGCGGGCGGCTACAGCGGATGCCAGAACCTGTAGGAGGTCCGCTGGTAGCCGAGCGCCTCGTAGAACCGGTGGGCTGGGAGGCGCTCTGGTCGAAGGCCGCTGGTCAGCTCGATGCCCTCACAGCTCGTGGCGCGGGCAAGCTCAGCGGCGTGCTCCATCAATTGCCGGCCGGCGCCCTGCCGCCGTGCGGAGTCGCGGACGACCATGGCTGTAACCCTGGCCAGCGGACGCGCATGCGTGATCTGGTGGTGGATGGTCACCTCCAGCAGGCCGAGCGCCTCACCGGCGGCCTCGGCCAGGATGACGTGCGCGCCATCTCGATTGAGCCGGGATCGCGCTTCATCGGCTGACACCGGATAGCCCAGCTGCCCCAGAAGATCGGCGACAACCTGGGCATCATCCGTGACGGCCGGGCGGAGAGTCAAGGGGCGCATCGGCGGTACGAAGGCGCTTGACATACCAGACTCGTCGCAGTGTGCCCGCCGCTCAGCCCGAACGCGGCTCGGCCCGACCCCAGGCTGACGTCCCGCCCAGGCCGAAGGGCAGGCGCCGGAAGACCTCTTCGCTGATGAGGAACCCCAGGAAGATCACCAGCACGCCCACGAACTCCCCCAGAGCCGCTGCCCAGGTCACGCCGAAGCGCTCCAGACCGCTCGCGAGACCAGACGTGAAGCCACCCAGCGCAATCAGGACGGTGGCCGGGACCCGCGAGTTGAGCTTGCCGGACAGGAGCGCCCTGACCGCCCCCGGCACCGACGCGACGAGGTTCACACTGACGGCCAGCGCCCGGTACATCTGGCCCATCACTGGCGCCGACGGCCCTCCGCGAAGTAGCTTCCGCTTGGGCATGTAGACATAGGCGGAGAACAGCGCACCGAAGATCAGGCAGAGCGCACCCGCGATGTTGAACGGGCCGGTCAGGATGCGCAGATAGCCGGGCACAGCAGTGCCGACGGGGACGTGTGTCTGGGGGTCCAGCGCGTAGCCGGGCTCGGGCAGCGTCGCGGACGCGGTGAGCAGTGCGACCACCACTGTGGCCGTTGCCAGAAGCGCCATCGCTACGTGAGCTGCCATCGAACGGCGCCAGGCTGTGGCCAGAATCACCGCGAGCCCGACCACAGCGGCGATCACGATCACCACGATGACGTTTGACCATGCGGTCGGATGGCCCTGCTTGATCAGCGTCAGCTGGCTCAGGTAGGCGAACAGCCCCCCCAGCCCGATGGAGAAGCCGGCGAAATAGCCAAACCCGGTCCGGGACAAGAGGTAGAAGGTGCCCATCCCGAGGTAGGCTGCCACAAGGATCGCTCCGAAGAGGTACCAGGCGCGATACAGTGCCGCATTCCAGCCGAACGCAGCGCCGGCGAACTGGGTGCCTGAGCTGATGCCATACCAGATGAGCCCTAGGCCCCACACGAGCTGAAAGCTGTGCCGGCGGTGCCGCCACTGGTCGAGAACGAGCGCCGCAAAGAGGAAGCTGACCAGGGCCGCCAGCAGGGGCAGGAGCGAGCTGAGCACGGTTATTGCGCCTCCGAGGCTGCATCCAGAGATGAGGCCGCGGTCCTGATGTGCTCGCATGCCACCTTCTCGGGATTGTCGAGCAGCTGTGAACCGGCCTCCTTTAGGGGCGGCCAGTGGTGCGGGCCCCCGGGCGCCGGCTCCGGCATCGCAAGAACATACAGGATCTCAGCGGAGGGCAAACGCCAGTTCCAGCGGAGCATCTCGCAGGCCCCGTCTGATAGGGTTTCGGGCGTTCGTCTGCAAGCGATCCCCGCTGGGAAGCGAGCTCAACTGCAAGGAGGGGGACGTTGTTTCCCGGTCTTCGCATAGTCACGGTCGCCATGACCGCAATCGCAGCGATGGTGACCGCCAGCCTGGCGCCCTCGCACTACGGTGACGCGCGACACTACGTCGTCACAGGGCCCGCGGCCCTCAGCCGGCCCACGTTTCACGAGGCGATGTCATCGATCCCGAGCGGCCGTGATGAGATCTGGGAATTCAAAAAGCAAGTCGCACTGGACACGAAAGCCGCGAGGGCGGCTGCGGCGGCGGCCGCCCAGCGGTCGAAACCCGCCGCGGTGCCGGTCAGACCGCCCGCCAACTATGGATCGGGCCCGATCCAGGACATCATCACAAAGGCGTTTTCGCCATACGGACCGACCGCGGTCGCGTGGGGTCTCCGCGTCGCCAGTTGCGAATCAGGCTTCAACCCTCGCGCCTACAATCCAGCGGGCCCCTACTACGGGCTCTTCCAGTTCCTGATGGCGACCTTCAAAGCGACCCCCTACGGCAGCGGCGACATCTACGACCCGGTGGCCAACGCCAACGCGGCCGCATGGAAATGGGCGAACGGCGGAGCTTCGGCCTGGGGATGCAGGTAGCGCGGCAAGAGCGCACTAAACTCATTCCTTCGTGACCGCGCCGCAGCTCCGGCAAGCCGCCCTCGACGAGCTGATCGCCAGCCTCAACCCCGTCCAGCGTGAGGCGGTCGAGCACCTCCAAGGCCCGCTGCTGATCTTCGCGGGAGCGGGCAGCGGCAAGACTCGGGTCCTGACCACGCGTATCGCCAACCTGATCGCGCATCGCAAAGTGTGGCCCGACCGGCTGCTGGCGGTGACGTTCACAAACAAAGCTGCGCGGGAGATGCGCGAGCGGGTTGGGCGCCTGGTCGAGGGTGCGGACCAGATGTGGGTTGGCACATTTCACCACACCGCCGTGCGCATGCTGCGGCGCGACGCTGAACGCCTTGGCGTGCCGCGGTCCTTCACGATCTTTGACGAGGACGACAGCCGGGCAGCGCTCAAGCGCGTCCTTGATGAGCTTCGGCTGGATCCCAAGAAACACCCTCCGGGTGTGATCCTGGCGAGGATCTCGAAAGCGAAAAACGAGCTCGTGAGCCCTGAGTCCTACGAGGTGGAGAGCTACCGAGACGAGATCGTGCGCCGCTCCTACGAACGGTATGAGAAGGTCCTCCGGCAGTCCGGCGGCCTCGACTTCGACGACCTGCTCGTGAAGGTGGTTCGCCTCCTCCAATCGGACGAGGAGGCGCGAGAGAGATGGCGGGACCGCTTCCGGCACGTGCTGGTGGACGAGTACCAGGACACCAACCATGCTCAGTACGTCCTCGTCAACCTGATCGCGGGCGAGCACCGCAACCTGGCGGTCGTCGGAGACGACGACCAGAGCATCTACGGCTTTCGGGGAGCCGACGTGAGGAACATCCTCAACTTCCAGAAGGATTACCCCGAGGCCAAGGTAGTAAATCTCGAGCAGAACTACCGATCCACCCAGGACATCCTCGACGCGGCCCATCACGTGATCCGCAACAACGAGGAGCGGGCGCCGAAACGGCTCTGGACCGAGCGCCTGGGTGGGGAGCGGTTGCAGGCCGCTCAGCTCTACAACGACGTGGAGGAGGCTGAGTACGTCGCCGACGAGATCGACCGGCTGCGGCGTCTCGAGGGCAGGCGCTCCGGCGACTTCGCGGTCCTGTACCGCACGAACGCCCAGTCCCGTGCGTTCGAGGATGTTTTTGGCCGCCGCCGCATTCCATACCGGCTGGTGGGTGGGGTGCGCTTCTGGGAGCGGCGTGAGGTCAAAGACCTGCTCGCTTATCTGCGGCTGATCCAGAACCCGGCAGACATGGTCAGCTTCACACGCGTGGTCAACGTGCCCAGGCGCAAGATTGGACCGGTCAGCGTTGAAGCGGTGGTAAGTGCGGCCAGTGGAAGCGATCGCGACGTCCTCAGCGTGCTTGCCGACCCAGAGGCGGTGCCCAACCTGCCCAGGCCCGCTCTGGCACCGCTGGAGCGCTTCCGGCAGCAGCTCCAATCGATGCGGGCGACGCTGGGCGCCCTGGCGCCCGGCGAGCTGATCGAGCACGTCATCGAGGTCACGGGCCTGGACGGCTACTACGCCGACGGCAGCCCGCAGGGCGATGCCCGGATGGAGAACCTGCGCGAGCTGCGCGGTCTGGCCGGAGAGTTCGACTCTCACCCCGACCGGGCCGAGGCGCTCGAGACCTTCCTGACGGAGGTGACGCTGCGCTCGGATGTCGACGCCTACGCGGAAGACGACGAGGGTGTGACCCTGATCACGCTTCACATGGTCAAGGGCCTCGAGTTTCCAGTCGTGTTCATGGTCGGCATGGAGGAGAACCTGCTCCCCCACCGCCGGGCCGTCGAGGATCCCAGAGAGATGCCGGAAGAACGGCGCCTGTGCTACGTCGGCATCACGCGGGCGCAGGACCGCCTCTATCTGACCTGCTCGTTCAAGCGCCACCTCTACGGCCGCTCCGAGGCGTCGTTCCCAAGCCGCTTCCTCCAGGAGATTCCGCACGGGCTGCTGGGCGCTCCTCGGCGAGGGGCGGCTCCGGTGGCGCCTCCGCGGGGGGGCTACCGCGAGCATCTGCTGCAGCGGCAGGTGCAGGCCGCACCGGCGCCGCCACCCGTGCAGCGCTATCAGGAGGGCGACCGGGTGCAGCACCGGAAGTTCGGCGTCGGCGTGGTCATGAAGAGCACTCTGACGAGGACGGACGAGGAGCTCGTGGTCAGGTTCGACGACGCGGGTGTGAAGATCATGAGCGCGACGATCGCTCCCCTCGCCAAGCTTTGACGGGCGACGTCCAGGAGCAGCTCGAGGAGCTCCGCCGGGAGGTCCGCCGGCACGAGCACCTGTACTACGTGCTCGACCAACCCGAGCTGAGCGACGCTCAGTTCGACGCGCTTTACCGGGAGCTGCAGCAGCTCGAGGCGAAGCACCCAGATCTGGTGACCCCGGATTCCCCGACCCAGCGCGTGGGGGGCGAGCCGGGCGGTCAGTTCGCCAAGGTTCGCCACCGCTCTCCCATGCTCAGCCTGCAGAACGCCTTCGAGGAGCAGGAGATCAGGGCCTGGGACAGGCGGGTCCGTGCCGTGGTGGGCGACGAGGTGACCTACGTCTGCGAACTGAAGATCGATGGCCTGGCGATGAGCCTGACCTACCGGCTGGGAGTGGACCAGGCAGCCAGCCTGGTCCGCGCCGCCACCAGGGGAGACGGGTTCACCGGTGAGGACGTGACCGCCAACGTGCGGACCATACACAGCGTTCCGTTGACGCTCCGGCCTGTCGAGGGCATGCCGGACGAATTCGAAGTCCGGGGAGAGGTGTACTTCCCCCTCTGGGCGTTCGAGAAGCTCAACCGGGAGATGGAAGAGGCCGGCCGCCAGCCCTTCATGAACCCGCGCAACGCGGGAGCGGGGAGCGTCCGGCAGCTGGACCCGCGGGTCACGGCCGGCCGCAACCTGCAGACGTTCATGTACACCCTCGACCCCGCGGGCCCGGCGCACAGCCAGTGGGAGGTGCTTGCAGCAGCACAGGCGATGGGGTTTCGGGTGAACCCCAACCGCACCCGATTCGACTCAATCGAGGGGGTGATCCGGTTCCACCAGCACTGGCACGAACGGCGCCACGAACTCGACCACGAGATCGACGGCGTGGTCGTCAAGGTCGACCGCCATGACCAGCAGATCGAGCTCGGGTTCGTTGCGCGCTCGCCGCGCTGGGCCATCGCGTTCAAGTACGCCGCCGAGCAGGCAGAGACCGTCGTGGAGGACATCGTCTGCTATGTGGGACGCACCGGCGTGCTGACGCCGGTGGCGCAGCTGCGCCCAGTCATCGTGGGCGGAGTGACCGTCCGCAATGCTTCACTGCACAACGAGCAGCAGGTGAACGAGAAGGGCGTTTACCTCGGCGCCACCGTGACTGTTCAGCGCGCAGGCGACGTGATCCCAGAGGTCGTGTCGGTCAAGGACGCCAGGGCAGGCTGGAGGATGCCGGCCAAGTGCCCGGTCTGCGGTGGCGAGGTGGTGCGCGAGGAGCCATACGCAGCGCACAGGTGTATCAACCCGTTCTGCCCGGCCCAGCGGCTGGAACGCCTGAGGCACTTCGCGTCGAGAGGCGCCCTGGACATCGATGGCATGGGCATGTCGACGCTGCAGCAGCTCGTCGATCGGGACATGGTCAAAGAGCCGGCCGACTTCTACGGGCTGACGGTCGAGAATCTGAAGGGCCTGGAACGCTTCGCCGAGAAGTCGGCCCAGAACCTCTTCAACCAGATCGAGGGCAGCCGGACCCCGCCCCTGAGCCGCTTCCTCTACGCGCTGGGCATTCCACAGGTCGGCGGCGCTACCGGCGACCTCCTCGCCGGTCACTTCGGAGCGCTCGACCGCCTTCGAAGTGCGAGTGTGGAGGAGTTGCTGGAAGTGGAGGGCGTGGGCCCGAACATGGCTCGCGAGATCCGCGTCTTCTTCGACGGCCACGGCGGTGAGCTGATCGACCACTTGCTCGCGGCCGGCGTCAAGCCGCAGGAGGCTGAGGCCCCGGCGGAGGGACCACTGACGGGCAAGACATTCGTCTTCACGGGGACCATGACCCGCATGACGCGACCCGAGGCGGAGGAACTGGTGCGCAGTCTCGGTGGTCGGGCGGCGGGCACCGTGAGCTCTAAGACCGACTACGTGGTGGCCGGCGAGGCGGCGGGGTCGAAGCTGGATAGGGCGCAGCGGCTGAAGGTGCCGGTGCTCACCGAGGACGGGTTCTTCGACCTGATCGGCAAGCGGCCAGGGTGATCGCCGCCCCCGCTGCTCCGAGCTGACCCGCCGCGTGCGCCTGAGGGCCGAGTCCCGGCATTCGGACCTATCCGCGAGTGGGGAGAGGGCCTAATGCCGGCGATTCGCCACGTCGACGGTGGCGCGGCGCCGCCCGGCGCCGCGCTGAGCACTAAGCTGGCAGCGGGATGACATGCCCAAGCTGCGGCCTTGCGCTTCCAACGCACGCGCGCTTCTGCGCTCGCTGCGGCGCTCGCCTGCGATCTGATGGCGCGCCAGCACCGCCACCGCGTGTGGCGTCAGCGCCGGTCTGGCTGCAGGTGCTGCTATGGCTGGGTGCCGGCGGCCTGTTCTGGATCGCGGTCAGCTATCTCGCGCTGGCGGCAGGGTGGATCCCACCGGCCTCCATCGGGCCCGGCGTCGACATGGGCGCCTTCCGTGGAACCGCCTTTTTGATCGCCGCGTGCGCGGCCTCGCTCGCCGTCGCACACGCCGTCGCAGCCATCGGACTTGCTGCCAACCGGCCGTGGGCGCGCACGTTCACAACGCTTGTCTGCGGCGTGTGGATGCTGAGCTGCGTCGGGCTTCCCGTTGGGCTGCTCGGCATCAGCGCCCTCTGGCGGTCACGAGCCGCGGCCGCAGGCGTCGGCCCCGCCGCCTCCAGGCCCGTTAACTGAGCCTCCCTGCGTGTCGAACCCCCGTGACTCCCTGGGCCTTCGGCACCATCTGTAAACTCACTCGATGACCCTCTCTCGGGGTGACGTCCGTCACGTTGCGATGCTTGCTCGGCTGGGCCTCGAGCCTGGCGAAGAGGACTTTTACGCCGATCAGCTGAGCGCGATACTGGCGCACATCGACAGGCTCCGGGAGGTCGACACCGCGGCCGTTCCTCCCACAGCACAGGTGGTGCCGCTTACGAATCGCACCCGAGAGGACGAGCCGCGGCCAGGGCTCAACCAGGAGCAGACGCTGGCAAACGCGCCCGAAGCTCGCGACGGCTATTTCGTCGTCCGCGCCATCCAGGAGGCAGAGCCGTAGACACAATTTCGGAGCTGCACGACGCACTTCGGAGTCGTGCTGTGAGTTCCACTGAGCTGCTCAACCGTCACCTGGCTGCCATCGAACGTGAAGAACCCCGGATCAAGGCATTTCTCCGGGTCACAGAGGATCTGGCTCGCGGCCAGGCTGCTGAAGCCGACCGCCGGCTCGCGACCGGCGAGAACGGCAGCCCGCTACTGGGCATTCCCATGGCGATCAAGGACGTGCTCTGCGTGGAAGGCGTGGAGACCACGGCAGGCTCGCAGATCCTTCGCGGCTTCCGGCCTCCTTATGACGCCACCGCGATCGCGCACCTGCGGCAGGCTGGAGCGGTCTTCCTGGGCATGACCAACTGCGACGAGTTCGCGATGGGCAGCTCGACCGAGAACTCGAGCTACTTTCCCACGCACAACCCGCACGACGTGACACGTGTCCCGGGTGGATCCTCCGGAGGCAGTGCGGCGGCTGTGGCAGCCGGCGAGGCTGTCTGCGCACTTGGCACCGACACCGGCGGCTCCATCCGCCAGCCCGCCGCTCTCTGCGGCGTCGTTGGCATGAAGCCGACCTATGGCAGGGTCAGTCGCTACGGACTGATCGCGTTCGCCTCGAGCCTCGACCAGATCGGCCCTTTCACGCACAGCGTCCGCGACGCCGCCATGGTGCTGCAGGCCGTGAGCGGCTTCGACAGGCGCGACGCCACGTCCGGCGACCGGCCGGCTGACATGGTCTCGGAACTGGAGCTCGGTGTGGAAGGCATGCGACTGGGCGTGCCTCGCGAATATTTCCAGGTCGAAGGGATGGAACCCGGGGTCAAGTCGACAGTTGAGCGGGCCATCCTGATGCTCGAGCGCGCCGGCGCCGAGCTGGTCGAGGTGACCCTGCCCCATACCGACTACGGGCTTGCCGCCTACTACATCATCGCGCCCGCCGAGTGCTCGTCAAACCTGGCGCGCTTCGACGGTGTCAAGTACGGCGTGCGGGACGAGAGCGCCAGGACCCTTCTGGACACGTACCTGCGGACGCGCCGCCACTATTTCGGAACTGAGGTGAGGCGGCGAATCATGCTGGGCACGTACGCGCTCTCGGCCGGGTACTACGAGGCCTATTACAAGAAGGCTCAGCAGGTCCGAACGCTGATCGCCCAGGACTTCGAGAATGCCTTCCTGCACTGTGACGCCATCGTTAGCGCGACATCTCCAACAGTGGCCTTCCCCCTTGGAGCCAAGGTCGACAACCCGCTGGCCATGTACTTGAACGACGTGCTGACTCTGGGCGGAAACCTGGCCGGCCTGCCCGGGATCAGCGTGCCGTGCGGCACTTCCGAGGGCCTGCCGGTCGGGCTGCAGGTGCTGGCTCCGCAGTGGGGGGA
Source organism: Candidatus Dormiibacterota bacterium (assembly GCA_035259145.1). Classification (GTDB taxonomy): domain Bacteria; phylum Chloroflexota; class Dormibacteria; order Dormibacterales; family Dormibacteraceae; genus CF-161. The sequence continues at coordinate 13,821 of DATFWQ010000067.1, forward strand.
CGCCACAGCGCTGCGCGTGGCCCGAGCCTACGAGGTTGCGCAAGATGCTTGACGAGAAGTGGGAAGCTGTGATCGGCATGGAGGTGCACGTCCAGCTGGCCACCCGTTCCAAGATGTTCTGCGACTGCTCGTCGGACTACCTGTCGGCCGAGCCGAACTCCAGCGTCTGCGAGGTCTGCCTGGGCATGCCGGGCGTGCTGCCGGTGATCAATCAGCTGGGGGTGGAGCTGGTCGTCAAGACGGGCCTGGCGCTGAACTGTGAGATCCCGGTGCACACCAAGTTCGACCGCAAGAACTACTTTTACCCGGACCTGCCGAAGGGCTACCAGATCAGCCAGTACGACCTTCCCATGTGCCGCAACGGCCACTTCGATGTCGATGACAAGACGGTGCGCATCACGCGCGTCCATCTGGAGGAGGACACAGGCAAGCTGCTTCACGCCGGGGACGCACTCCATAAAGCGGAGGAGTCGCTGGTGGACCTGAACCGCGCCGGGGTACCGCTGATGGAGATCGTGAGCGAGCCCGACATGCGGAGCGCGGACGATGCGCGAGACTACGTGGTGGCGATGCGCGCCCTGCTTCGCGCGATCAAGGCCTCCGATGCGGACATGGAGAAAGGCCAGCTCAGGGCCGAGGCCAACGTGTCCGTCCGGCCCACGGGCAGCGACCGGCTCGGTGTCAAGACCGAGCTCAAGAACATCAACTCGTTTCGGGCGCTGCACCGAGCCGTCGACTACGAGATCCGGCGCCAGGTCGAGGTCCTGGAGGCGGGCGGGATCGTGGTCCAGGAGACGCGAGGCTGGTCCGAGGCCGAGCAGCGGACGTTTCCCCAGCGCACCAAGGAATACGCGGACGACTACCGGTACTTCGCCGAGCCCGACCTGCCGCCGCTCGAGCTCGATTCTGCCTGGGTCGAGAGCCTGAGGGCATCGCTGCCTGAGCTGCCGGCCGCCCGCCGCCCGCGCCTGGAGCTGCAGTACGAGATCTCGAGTTATGACGCCGACCAGCTGACCGAGGAGCCAACGACGGCCGACCTGTTCGAGGCCACGGTCGCGGCAGGCGCTCCCGCCAAGCAGGCTGCCAACTGGATCATCGGCTCCCAGCCGACGCTGGACGCCGCCAGCCTGGCCGAGCTGATCGGCATGGTGGTCAATGGCACCATCAACCGCGAGCAGGGCCTGCGGGTGATGGCCGAGGCGCAGTCGAGCGGCAAACGGCCGGCTGAGATCGTTCGCGAAGGCGGCATGGCTCAGGTCAGCGACGAGTCGGCGCTGGCCGAGATCGTCGGGCGCGTGCTCCGCGAGAATCCGCAGGCGGTCGCGGACTTCAAGTCAGGGAAGCCGCAGGCTGCGAAGGCACTGCTCGGTAAGGTCAGGGCCGCCACCGGCGGAACCGCCAATATGAGCGTCGCCCGGAACCTGCTGATGGAGCGCCTCAATCACTGAGATGTGCCGATGAGCCCCGGAATACGTATTCGCTTGCGTGGCGATTCGCCTGATGGAACTTGAAGCCGACCTGGAGCTCGGGGAAGCGCTAGCGGCGGGACATGTCCGGGCCCTCGCGGAACTCTACGACCGCTACGGCCAGCTCGCCTACTCGGTCGCCCTGCGCGTACTTGGTGATCCCGGCCGAGCCGAGGACGTCGTCCAGGACGCCTTCCTGAAGCTCTGGCACAGCGCCGATCGCTTCGATGCGCGCCGGGGCTCGCTGCGCTCGTGGGTCGTCACGGCGGTTCGGAACCGTTCCATCGACTACTTGCGGGGCCGCAGCGCTCACGAGCGGCGGGAACGTGAAATCCCGCTGGATGCACAGGCCCGCGGAGAGGGTTCAGATCCCTGGAGCGAGGTGGTGACAGCGATGGAACGCCAGGTCGTCAGGGAGGCCTTGACCTGCCTGCCACCAGAGCAGCGCCAGGCCGTCGAGCTTGCCTATTTCGCCGGTTACAGCCACCGCGAGATCGCGGAGATGATCTGCGTGCCGGTAAGCACGGTGAAGGGCCGGATGAGACTCGCGCTGGAGAAGATGCACTCCTATCTCCAGGGCCGTGGACTGCCGCTGTGAGGGCTGACTGGGATCGCCTCGATCACGACCGCATGGAGGAGGCCGTCGCGGCGTACCTGCTGGACGCCCTGGACGAGGAGGAGCGTGCGCAGCTGGGCGCCCACATCGAGGGCTGCCCCAGCTGCCGGGCGCTGATGTGGCGGCTGTCGCGCGCCGTGCACGGCCTGCCGATCTCCGTCGACGACGTTCGCCCGCCCGAGCGGCTGCGCGAACGCATCATGGCCGCCGCCGCGGTGATACCGCCCGGCCAGGACGCGGTTGGGCAGGCAGCGCCGCGCATCATCGCGCTCCCGGTGACGACCACGCCGGAGTCGCCCATGATCGAGACAAACCGGGTTCGCCGCAGCCGGCCGCGCGCGCTCGCCCACACTGCTGCGGCTGCCGTGCTTTCGGCGGGAATCGCGGCGCTTGCGGGACTCGTTGTGTATCTGAACAACCAGCTCCAGCACGCCAGGCAGCCGCCGACCGTATACGCGCTGCGAGGGACGGATGGCATGGCCGGTGCGAGCGGCAGGGTAACGGTCTTCAAGGATCAAGACGTCGCTGTGGTGTCCATGAACGGGCTGCCTCAGCCGGCGAGCAGCAAGGTGTATCAGCTCTGGGTCATCGAACCGAACAAGGGTCCGGTCTCGGTAGGGGTGTTCACGCCCGACCGGTTCGGTAGCTACACAGTCAAGCTGGACGGGGCGCTCAAAGCCGGGGCAACCATCGCTGTCACTCAGGAGGACGGTCCAGGGGGCGCAAAGCGGCCGACGCAGCAGCCCCAGCTGAGCGGCACTCTCACCTCCTAACCTTTTCACACATCGAGCCGTCTGCCGACCTCCACGTACACAGCCAGTTCTCATGGGACGCCCCGGCGGGCGACATGGAAACCACATGCCGTCATGCAATCGACATCGGGTTGCGGGCGATCGCATTCACCGAGCACGCGGATCACGTACCTCAGGTCCATGAGACGGTGCGGCCGCTCGACATCCTGGGCTACCACGCCGAAGTCGAGCGCTGCCGGGCGCTGTTTGCCGGCCTGCGGATCCTGAGCGGCGTGGAGCTCGGCGAGCCGCACCGATATCCCCGCGAGACTGCGGCGGTCCTCGCAGCCGGGCGCCTGGACCGGGTCCTGGGCTCGGTACATTGCTTCGAGTGGAAGGGCCGGCTGATGGATGCCAGCCAGCTGGCCAGTCTGCGCCTGGCCGAGGTGGCTGACGCGGTGCGGGCCTACTTCAAGGAGGTGTGCGCCCTGGTCGGGAGCGCCCAGACGTTCGAGGTGCTCGCGCACCTCGACTACCCGAAGCGGTACTGGCCGCACGCGGAGCTCTGCTATCAGGAGCTAGAGTTCGAAGAAGAGATCCGAGAGGTGCTCCGAGGCGCCGCAGCGCGTCAGGCCGTGCTGGAAATGAACACAACGCGTGGGGACGTGCCCGAACGGGGCCTCTGCCCGGGACCGACTGTTCTGCGCTGGTGGGTCGAGGCTGGTGGGCGGGCGCTGAGCTTCGGCAGCGACTCCCACGAACCGGGAAAGATCGCTCGCGGCTTCGCGCTCGCGGCACAGGTGGCCGAGGCTGCCGGCTTCAAGCCCAACGACGATCCAGCCGCCTTCTGGAGACGATGAGCCCGCCAGGCCTGCGTGTGCGGGCCGAAAGCACTGTCCACGGCGGCGCGGTCATCGCACACGACGGTGGGCAGGCCCTGCTCGTCTACTACACAATCCCTGGCGAGGTCGTGGAGGCCGAGCCGAGCGGGCGGCGTGGCGGCCTTGCATACGCACGTGCCGCGCGGGTTCTGCAACCGTCACCTGACCGTATCGAGCCGCGCTGTCCTCACTTCGGGGAGTGCGGTGGCTGCGTCTGGCAGCACGCGCGCTACCAGCGCCAGCTGGAGTTCAAGCTGCAGTCCGTAGAAGAGGCCTGGCGCGGAGTCGGGCTCCGGCTGCCGCCTGACACGCCGGTTCTAGGCATGGACGACCCATGGCGGTACCGCATCCGGGGCGAGTTCGAAGCGTCATACCGGCGTGACGGTGGGGTTGAGTTCGGTTTTCACCGAATGCGGCGGCACTCGGTGCTGCCTGTACGGACCTGCCCAATCCACGACCAGCGGATCGAGCGAGCGATGCTGGCCTTCGGCCAGGCGGCCACTGAACTGCGCGTACGAGGCCTGCAGACGCTGCTCCTTACGGCCGAGCCGACCGGCAGCGGGCTTCTCTGGCATACGCGGTATCGTGCCCGGGGCCTGCCGGCGCCAGACGCCGAGCTGGCCATCAGAGTGGCGGAGCTGCTGCCTGACCTCGTCCTTCTGGACGACTCGATGGACCTGGAGTTCTGGGGCTTGAAGTTTCGGGTTCGCAGCGACACGTTCGTGCAAACGAACTACCGGCAGATGCTCGTCCTGTACCGCACCGTGCTGGACATGCTGGAGCCAGGGCCGGCGGACTCTGTACTGGACCTGTATGCCGGCATCGGGACGATAAGCGTGGCCGTGGCCCGCCACGCGGGCTCGGTGACGGCGATCGAGGAAAACCCGAAGGCGATGCGGCTGGCGGGCGTGAATGCCCGGATCAATGGCATCGGGAACGTGCGCACGCTGTCTGGCCGGGTCGAGGACGCGCTCCGTGAAATCCGGACTGGCCGGCACCAGGCGGCTGTCCTGGATCCGCCCCGGGCGGGGTGCGCCGCCGCCGCGATTGCCGAGCTGCTCAGGCTGGCGCCTGACCGGCTGGTCTACGTGAGCTGCGAACCGACCACGCACGCGCGCGACGTCTCGCTTCTGGTGCGCGGCGGCTATCGGGTTCGGCGCGCAGTGGTGGTGGACATGTTCCCGCACACGTACCACGTGGAGTCCGTGGTGCTGCTCGAGCGCTCCGCCTGCTGATGGACCCGTCCTGGGAGCACCTCGCCGGAGTGCTTCTCACGGTGGCAGCCGCCGCCGTCGTGTGTCTGGCCGCACGAAGGCGGCCCGGCCGCTGGATCACACCCACCGCGACGGCACTGGGGATCCTGCTGGTCGTCTCCGAGGCGGCCTGGATCGCGTGGTTGGTCGCACACGGTGGCTGGGCTGCGGACGTTGGGCTGCCGCTGCAGCTGTGCGACGCGGCGACGCTGCTGGCGGCGGCGGCTCTCTGGACGCGACGGCGGCGGCTAGTCGAGCTGACGTACTTCTGGGCCTGTGCGGGAACCGTACAGGCTCTGATCACCCCAGACGTGCCTGAGCCATTCCCGAGCTTCGTCTACTTCCAGTACTACGCGGCTCACGGTGGGGTCGTGGTCGGGGCGCTGTTCCTGGTTATCGGTCTGCGCATCGCACCAGGCCCCGGCGCGGTGGTGCGAGCCGCGCTGGCGACGGCGGGATACACAGCCGCCGTCGGCCTCGTGGACGTGGTCACTGGCGGCAACTACATGTTTCTCCGCGAGCCGCCGCCCACACCCAGCCTCCTCGATGTCTTGGGTCCATGGCCCTGGTACCTCGCGACTGCGACCGTCCTCGGCGTCGTCCTCTTTGCGATGTTGAACTTGCCGTTCTGGCTCAGCCGGGAGCCGGCCGTTGCGCCGACCGGCGCCTCGCCGCCAGCGTCGAGGGCGGACGGTCAGACATCTCGAAATGCGTTCCGAAGACCGCACTGGTAGGCCGAGGTGAAGGGCGGTATGGGCTGAGGGGTGGGGGGTGGGCGGCCATGCTTCGCCCACCCCCAGGGTCTAGTGGATACCGTCAGGCCCCAGCGGTACAAGTTGCATCGTGCCTTCGACACGACGCGGCGGTAGCGCTCTCGTGCGGGTCGTACGAGATCAGCTAACGCTGAACCGTCGCCACGAGTTCGCAGAGCCGTCCCACGCCTTCACGCAGGTCCTGGTCGGAGCTGGCGAGGCTGATCCGCACCGCGCTTCCGGCGACATGGCCGAACGCGCTGCCCGGCGCTACCGCGACACCGCGCTCTTCAAGCAGCCGCACCGCGAACGCGTGGGAATCCAGGTCTGACGGCGCTACGTCAGCCAGGATGTAGAAAGCCCCCTCCGGCACGATCAGCAGCAGCCCAGCCTCACGCAGAAGGTCGACTACCAGATCGCGCCGCCGGCGATAGCCGGCGACCATCTCGCCCACGCAGTCCTGCGGACCGTCGAGGGCTGCCTCGGCCGCCTTCTGGGCGACGGTCGAGGAGGACGACGTGGTGCCCTCGGTCATCTTGATCATGGTGTCCACCACGAGGGGTGAGGCGACCGCGTAGCCCAGACGCCAGCCTGTCATGGCGTACGTCTTGCTGAACGTGTAGCAGGTCACGACCTGCTCCGGGTCGGCGTGATCGCGCATGCCCGGCGCAACCGGCCGGCCGTCGAGCATGATCTGGTCGTAGCACTCGTCGCTGACGATCCAGAGGCCGTGGCGCTGTGCGATGTCACCGAGCCGCATCAAGACCTCGGCTGGGTAGACGCGGCCGGTCGGGTTGTTGGGGCTGTTCACGACCAGCAGTCGGGTGCGAGGAGTGATCAGGGCCTCGAGCCGGTCCAGGTCGGGCAGACAGCCCATCTCCGTAGGGCAGGGGTAGAGGAGGGGTCGGACTCGGGCGGTGGCCAGGAGAAGTCGGTAATTCGGCCAGCTCGGATCGGGCAGCAAGACCTCATCGCCTGGATTGCAGAGCGCCATGACGCTTGCGGCGATCACCGCGGCTCCCCCAGGCCCGCAGACGACCTGCTCCGGGGGTACGTCGACGCCGTTCACTCGGCGGAGCTTGTCGGCGAGGCGCTCGCGCAGGGAGCCCAGGCCGGCGGTGGGGGTGTAGCCGTGCCAGCCGTCGTCGAGAGCGCGCTTGGCGGCTTCGACGATGTGGGTCGGGGTGCGGTAGTCGGGCTGGCCGACCTCCAGCCTGATTGCGTCAGGCACCGATTGCGCCAGGTGCATGATTTCGCGGATGCCGGAGTGCGGGGCGGCGCGCAGCGTGGTCGAGAGCTCAGCCGGTCTCACGTGCAAAGTCTAGGGTTGCCTCCACGACCCGAGACGGCGCACGGCCGTACCTCTCGGGTGCTGCGGTCGCGTTGCGGCACCCGAAGCTCCCGGCATAGCGTTGAACGATGCGAGCACTGATCTCAACACCGAACGGCCCCTTACCGGCCGAGATACAGGAGGTCGACGAACCATCGCCGGCGTCAGGCGAACTGGTGCTCGAGGTCCGCTCTGCTTCGTTGAACCGTGGCGAGCTCTCCCTGCTGGCAGCAAGGCCGGGCTGGGGGCCGGGCCAGGACGTCGCCGGAGTTGTGCTTGAGGCGGCGGCCGACGGGAGCGGTCCACCAGAGGGGGCGCGGGCCGTCGCGGTCGTCGACCAGGCGGGGTGGGCCGATCGGGTGGCTGCACCTACCAGCCGCGTGGCGCGATTGCCGGATGGCGTGGAGTTCGGTGCCGGCGCCACCCTGGGGGTCGCGGGGCTGACGGCTCTGAGGGCGCTACGCCTCGGAGGTGATCTGCTGGGCCGCGATGTACTGGTCACCGGCGCAAGCGGCGGTGTCGGCAGGTTCGCTGTCCAGCTCGCTGCTATCGCCGGCGCCCGGGTGACGGCAGCCGTGGGGAGCGCCGATCGAGGCGAGGGGCTGGAAGGCCTGGGAGCGGCCAGGACAGTCGTTGGAGACGAGGATCTCGGCGGCCCTTTCGACTTTGTTATGGAGGGCGTCGGCGGCGGCTCGCTGGAGCGGTCGGTGCATGCACTGACGCCAGGTGGGGGGGTCGCGCTCTTTGGCGCCGTTGCCGGGGAACCGGCGAGGCTCGGGCTCGCCGACTTTCGCGGTTGCCCCGGCGCTCGGATCCAGAGCTTCTTCATCTACTCGACCGACGTTGGGACGTTCGGACGGGACCTCGCCTTCATGGCCGGACTGGTGGCCAAAGGTAAGCTGCGACCGCAGATTGGCCTCGAAGTCAGCTGGCGAAACCTTGGCGCTGCGGTGGAGTCCTTGCGCGGCCGCCGCGTCAGAGGCAAGGCGATCTTGAGGATCGACTAGCCAGGGTGCGCCCGATCGACCAGCCGCTCGGCGCCACAGGATCGACTAGTCCGAGATTGGACCAATTGCCGGCATTCGGCCCTCTGCCAACCTCTCCGATCGGGCCATTCCCCAGCATTTGGTTCACTTGCGGCACAACTCCGGGCCACTTCTGCAGCCTGCGCCCGATCGACCAGCCGGCGCCGGCCGTGCCCATGCCGTGGGCCTGATCCACAGCCACACGGAAAGTCTAGAATCGTGAGGCCCGCCATCCCGTCCACGCCAATGCCACACGCACCCGAGACGTTCGTCCACCTCCACAACCACACCGAGTTTTCGCTGCTCGACGGCGCCAGTCGTATCAACGCCATGGTGGCACGAGCGGCCGAACTCGAGATGCCCGCCCTGGCCATCACAGACCACGGGGCGATGTACGGCGCCGTCCACTTCTACAAAGCGTGCAGGCAGGCGGGGATCAAGCCGATCCTTGGCTTCGAAGCGTACGTGGCGCCCAGGGGCCGCTACGACCGGGAGGTAAAGGTCGACCGAGACCCCTACCACCTGACCATTCTGGCGGCCGATGTCGAGGGCTACTACAACCTGATGGCGCTATGCACTGTCGGCCAGAAGGAAGGCCTCTACTACAAGCCCCGCATCGACCGGGAGGTGCTGGCCAGGCACTCGAAGGGGCTGTTCGTGCTGTCTGGCTGCCTGGGAGGCGAACTGGCCACCAAGATCGGCCAGGGGGACGAAGACGGTGCCAGGGAGACGGTCTCAGCGTATCGCGACATATTCGGGACCGATCGCTACGTGCTCGAGGTCCAGCGTCACGGCATCGAGCTGCAGGCAAAGGTCAACGAAGCGCTGACCAGGTTATCCAGGGAGTTCGGGCTGCGCCTGGTTGCGACCAACGACCTGCACTATGTGCACCAGCAGGACGCCGAGCCCCACGACGTTCTCCTCTGTCTGCAGACCGGCGCGACCTTCGACGACCCCAAGCGCTGGCGATTCGAGTCCCAGGACTACTACCTGAAAACGCCGGCGGAGATGGCGCAGATCTTCTCAGACATGCCAGAAGCCCTCGCGGCCACGCTGGACATCGCGGACGAGGTCTCTTTCAAGCTCCCGCTCGGTCATAACCTTCTGCCGCCGTTCGAGGTGCCTGAGTCGATGACCGCCGAGTCGTACCTGCGGAAGAACGCCGAGGCGGGCTTGCGCTGGCGCTATGGCGACAACCCTCCGCCTGAAGTCCGGGAACGTCTGGACATGGAGCTGGACGTGATCCGTCAGACTGGATTTTCCTCATACATCCTGATCGTATGGGACTTCTACAACTTCGCCCGCCAGAACGGGATCGTGACCGGACCGGGGCGTGGGAGCGCGGCGGGCAGCCTGGTCAACTTCTGCCTGGGCATCACCAACCTCGACCCGGTCGAACACGGTCTTCTCTTCGAGAGGTTTCTGAACAAGGATCGAGTGTCGATGCCCGACATCGACTGCGACTTCTCGGTCGAGGGACGCGAGCGCGTCATCCGCTACGTGTCCGAGAAGTACGGCGCCGGCAGGGTTGCCCAGATCATCACGTTCACGACCATGGCCTCAAAAGCGGCCATCCGGGACGTTGGACGCGTCCTGGAAGTTCCGCTCAAGGAGACGGACCGTCTGGCCAAGTTGGTGCCGGTTTTCCAGGGACGCTCGAAAACCCTGGACGACGCATTGAAAGAGGTTCCCGAGTTCCGCGCCGCCTACGAGTCAGGGCCGCAGAATGGCCCCGACGGACGTCCATATGATCCGAGGCGGCTCATCGACGTCGCACGCACTCTGGAAGGCGTCTCGCGAAACGTGAGCGTGCATGCTGCGGGTGTGGTGATCGCGCCGGATGAGCTGGTCCGGTACGCCCCTCTGCAGTGGGGGCCCAGGTCCGGCGGAAACGGCGACGATCAATCCCGGCAGACGATCACCCAGTACGACATGAAGGCGGTGGGGGACATCGGCCTCCTCAAGATGGACTTTCTGGGCCTGCAGAACCTGGACATCATCAGCACCTGCTTGACGCTCATCAAAGAACACCACGGGGTGGACATCGACCTGCTGGAACTGGGTTTCCACGACCCCAAGGCTTACGAGCTGATCTCCAACGCCGACACACATGGCGTGTTCCAGCTCGAGGGCTCTGGCATGCGGCGGATGCTGCAGGAGATGAGGCCTCAGTCCTTCGCCGACATCACCGCAGCCGTCGCTCTGTTCCGACCGGGGCCGATGCAGAACATTCCCGCCTACATCGCTCGCAGACAGGGACGCGAACCGATCGAGTACCTGCACCCACGGCTGGAGCCGATCCTCAAGGACACGCACGGCGTGATCATCTACCAGGAGCAGGTCATGATGGCCGCCCGGGAGCTCGCCGGGTTCACGCTGTCCGAGGCCGACATTCTGCGCTCGGCGATGGGTAAGAAAGACAAGGCCAAGATGGCGCTCCAGCGCGACAAGTTCATAGCCGGGTGCGTCTCCAACGCAATCACCCCTTCGCTGGCAGAGCAGCTCTTCGACGCAATCGCGAAGTTCGCGGAATACGGTTTCCCCAAGGCCCACGCCAGCGCGTATGCCATGATCAGCTACCAGACCGCGTATCTGAAGGCCAACTACCCGGTCGAGTACATGACGTCCTTGCTCACCCACATGGAGGGCAACGCGGACAAAGTAGCGGCGGCGATAGTGGACGCCAAAAAGCGCGGGCTGGAAGTCCTTCCCCCTGACATAAACGAGTCCCGCGTCGACTTCTCCATCGTGGAGGGTCGCATCCGCTTCGGCCTGGCGGCGATCAAGAACGTCGGCCGCGGTGCGGTCGAGCAAATCGTCGAGGAGCGCGACGCGCGGGGCGAGTTCAAGTCCCTGGATGACTTCTGCGAGCGCGTGGCGGGCGTCCAGGACGTCAATGCCCGCGCCCTCGACAGCCTCGTCCGCAGTGGTGCCTGCGACGCGTTCGGTGAGCGCAACCAGCTACTGGTGACCCTCGACAAGGCGCGGCTGCGCGCCGAGCAGGCGCGAAGGGATCGGGAGTCCGGCCAGATCTCGTTCTTCGGTCTGGTCGAGGACATGGATGACCAGAGGCTCGACTACGGCGTTCCAGCGGCGGCGCCGATGCCGCCCGAGCAGCGTCTGCGTCACGAAAAGGAGTTGCTCGGCCTGTACCTCTCCGACCATCCGCTGAACCGGATCGAGAAGGAGCTGGCCACCTACACCGACACCCAGGTGAGCGAGCTGAGCACCGACCTGGTCGGCCGTGAGGTCCGGATCGGCGGGCTGGTGCGCTCCTGGCGTCGAGTTGTAACCCGGAAGGGTCAGATCATGGCTTACGCGGAAGTCGAGGATCTGACCGGTGTGGTCGAGGTGACCTTCTTTCCCCGCGCCTACGACGACTTCCGCAGGGCGATGGAAGAGCCGGACGCGGTTGTGCTCATCCAGGGCAAGGTCGAGACCGCCCGCGTCGGAGGTGCGATCCGCGCCGCCGCCCCCGCGACTGAAGAAGACGACTTTACGGCTGGAGAAGAGGAGCCCGAGGCCGTCACACTGATCGCCGAGACTCTCTGGGAATGGGCGCGCCGCGAAGAGTGCGACCCGCCAGAGCGCCAGCGGGTGGTGCACATCGACGTCCCTGAGTGTGGCCCCGAGGTCGTGGACGAGCTGATGACACTGCTGGCACGGCATTCCGGCGGCGACGACGTGCTCATACACTTTCGCGTCCAGGGGAAGCAGGTGACCGTTCAGGTCGGCGAGCGGTTCAGGGTGGCGGCAGGTCAGGCCCTCAAGGATGAACTGGACGCGCATTTTCAGCGGGAGGTGACGCGGCTGGAGACTGAAAGGCCTCGGGCGCCGACGAACAGCAATGGCTCACGGCAGGGACGCGATGGAAACGGGCGGGTCAACGGGCGCTGAGCCTCCTGCGGCGTCGGGCCGCTACATAGTGGTCAAGGCGCTCGAGGACGGCGTCATCATCATGGGGCTGACCCGCGGACGGGACACCCGCTCTCATCACTCCGAGCGGCTCGACACCGGGGAGGTGCTGGTCGCCCAGTTCACGGAACTGACTGCCGCCATCAAGGTGCGGGGCCGAGCTGAGATCCTGACCGAGGTTGGCAAGCTGTTCAGCGGCGCATAGCCCCACCCCGACCACGTCCTTACCTCAAGGCGGGGAGAGAACGGGCGGGAGCGCCGGCGCTGACACTTCCATTACAACGCCTTCAGTGCGATCGGTCCGGTAACCCGCCTGCGTACGGTAGTGTGTTGTTTCAGCTGGTTTCGACCGGCGTTGCCTCTGGTAGAGCATGATTTCGAGCCCCGCCCAGACTCCTCGACGCCACTTCGCTGGATGGGGGATTCGATTGGGCGCCGTGGCGGCCCTGGTCGGCCTCCTGTTGGGCGTGGCTGCCCGGCCAGTTCTGGCTACCGATGCCAAGCTGACGATGACCGTCAGCCAGCGCTGGCAGCTGGCGGCCACTCAAGGGTTGTGGACCCCCTACGTGGTCACCGTGCACGAAGAGGGCGGCGCCGGCTTCACCGGCGATGTGTACCTCGTCCCGAACAACAGCCGGACCCCGCCAAACGCTTTCCCCAGCTATCGCGCTCCGATCACGCTTGCAAAGGGAGGCCAGCGCACCACAACGTTCTATGTGATCGACGGGCCCGACGGCTACAACGCCGAGCTCAGGGATCCCTCAGGGCGGGTCGTGGCACGGGCGCAACCGACCGGGTCCCCCGGGTCTCGCACAGCTTTCGGCATCCTCAGCGACCTCCCGCAGGCGGAGCAGAAGATCAGCGCGCCCCTGCGGGCGCTTAGCCAGCTCGACACGGCGCTCGTACGGTTCAGCTCGCCGCAGGACTTCCCGAACAGTGCCGCCTACCTCAGTGGCCTCAGCGGCCTGATCATCGATCAGTTCGACAGTGGAGCCCTCAGCCAGACTCAAGTGCAGGCGCTGAAGGACTTTGTCGGCCTGGGCGGGTCGCTGATCGTCGCCGGCGGGTCCTTCTGGCGCCAGACGCTCCACCCGCTGCCTCCTGAGCTGCTGCCGATGCCCCCCACCTCTACCAGCACCGCCTCGCTGGCGCCGCTGGCCGAGCTTGGCGCAAAAACCACCGAAGCCACGGCGCAGGTGGCGGGGGGCGGCACCTCGGGCGCGGTTGTGTTGAGGGCGCCAGACGGCCAGCCTCTGGTGGTCGAGGGCACCTACGGCGCCGGTCGCGTAGTCGAGCTGACCTTCGATCCTTTCGCACAGCCCTTCGATACGCAGGTCGACCTGGCCGGTCTGGTCTGGGGCCAGGCTATAAGCCGCGCGCTGAGCAACGTGCAGGGCGGAGCATCGCCGCCGCCCTCCAGGGGCTTTGGAAGCGCCTACAACCCCAGCAGCAACCTGGCCGCCGGCCCAGGGAGCTGGGCGCCAGGCTTCGGCGGGAGCAGAGACCAGATCAGCAACATCCTCCAGGACACACCGGCTGCAACCGCGCCGCCGGTTGGGCTGCTCGGAGGGCTGCTTGTCGCCTACGTCCTCCTTGTGGGCTTCCTCAACTACCTCTTCGTGAAGACGCTGGGCCGGCGCGTATTGATGTGGGTCAGTATCCCGGCCATAGCCCTGGTGTTCACTGCGGGCTCCTACGCGGTTGGCTTTGGAAGCCGTGGCTCGGACTTTCTCATCACCGAGGTGCAGGTCCAGCGTCTGGGGCCTGAAGGGGCAGTAGAGTCGTACAGCTTCGACGGCGTCTATCCGCCCAGGAAGGGAGACGTGAGCGTGACACTGCAGGGAGGCACACTCGTCTCCACTGCGGTCGCGCAAGGCACGCTTGGCGATACCCGGGGTGGCGCGGTCATCACCGCCGGCGCCAAGCCACAGGCGCTGCTGGGCGGTGTCGCTGTGTGGACCATGCGTCCGGTTCAGACCCTCATGGTCACGCACCCATACCAATATGAGCCGAAGCAGTCGATGCCAATCGACGTGCAGGTACGACTATCGAAGGGTCACCTGGTCGGCCGGGTCGTCAACCTGACCTCGCACCCCGTAAACGACCTGGAGCTTGTCAGCGCCGCGGGTACGCAGGGAACGCTGGCTCGCACGCTTGCGCCCGGCGCCACCGCCACGGTGGACGTTGACATCAACTCAGGCACCGGCTCGACAGGGCCTGGGCAGACTGGCGGAGGAGCCCGACCGACGCCTGTCCCCGGCGTCTCAGCCAACTCGCGCGATGCCATGATCCGCCTGGCGCAGACCCAGGCCCTGAGCGGGCGGGCTGGCGAGTTCGCGGTGATCGGCTTCACACGCGCCGTCGACTCGATCCGCGTCGACGGAGCGCCACCGAGTCGAACCTCGGTGGCGGCGCTGGTCGAGCCTGTGCGGCTGCAGTCAGCCGACTCGCTCAATGGAGTTGCCCCTCACCCCAGGTTGGTGTCCAACTACATCGGTGACGCGAGCGACCACGTCAACGTCTATGACTTCGACCTGCCACTGGGTGTGACCACTCAGATAGGCCTCAACTATCAGTTGCCGGATGTATCCCAGCCTGCGGTCAGGTCTGTCGAGGTCTACGACTGGAACAGGCACAGCTGGCGCGCCCTCGCCAAGCAGACGATCCCAACCAGGGTCGCCGGGCCTGTGCCGCTGAACGCCGGCGAGCTCGCCGGAGGTGTGGTTCGCGTGCGCGTGCACGAGGCCCAGACCTATGGCGCAAGCCTGGCGTTGAGTGACGGACAGACCGGACAGTGATCGAAGTCGAGGGCCTCCACAAGCGCTTCGGGACCCAGGTGGCGCTCCAGGCCGTGAACTTCGCCATCCCGGCCGGCGAGATATTCGGATTCATCGGTCCCAACGGCGCTGGGAAGACGACCACGATTCGCATCCTGGCCACGCTGGCTCTCCCCGACGCCGGCACCGCCACCATCGGCGGGATCCCGGTCGCGCAGGACCCACACGCGGTGCGCGAGCTGATCGGCTACATGCCCGACTTCTTCGGTGTCTACGACCGGCTCACTTCGTTGGAATATCTCGAGTTCTACGCCGCCTGCCATGGGGTGCCGCGCCGCCGCCGGCGAGCGGTCGCTCACGAGCTGCTCGAGCTTGTCGACCTGACAGACCGCGCCGACGATCAGGTCGACACGCTCAGCCGGGGCATGAAGCAGCGGCTCTGCCTGGGCAGAGCGCTTGTCCACGACCCTCAGGTCCTGCTCCTGGATGAGCCCGCATCCGGTCTCGACCCTCGGGCCCGGATCGAGATGCGTGAGTTGATTCGGGAGCTGAGACGTATGGGGAAGACCATCCTGGTCTCGAGCCACATCCTGCCCGAGCTCGAGGAGCTGTGCACCTGGGTCGGGTTCATTGATGCGGGCCGCATCGTGGCCTCGGGGCCGATGAGCGACGTACGCAACCAGGTGTTGGCCGGGCGCAGGCTAAGGGTCGAGGTTGTGGATCCTGACGAGGTCAAACTGCTTGCAGCTCGGGACCAGATCGACGGGCGTCCCGGCGTGATCAGCGTCCATCTGGTCGAAGATGGCCTGGAGGTGGCGGTCGAAGACGGCTTCAAGGACCAGGACCTCCTGATCGAGCTGGTGCGTGCCGGCGTGGCGGTCCGGTCGTTCGCCCCCGTTACCGGCGATCTCTCGGAGGCATTCATGCGACTGACCGGCCGGCCGGCGGAATCGGTTACGTGACATATATAGAGCGCCTGGTGCGCCTGTTCGACAACCCGCTGATCGTGAAGGACGGGGTCTCGCGCATGCGCTCCTGGCGAGCGCCGCTGGTTCTGACCCTGTACCTGGGAGTGCTGGGGCTCTTCGGGTACTCGGTCTTCGTAGCCCTCATCGTGATCTCGTCAAGCGACCGGAGTGGCGCGGCCCAGATCGGAGGCATCGTCTTCGAGACGATGGCTTTCATGCAGCTGTCACTGGTCGCCCTGTTCGCACCGGCCCTTGCAGCGGGGGCTATCAGCGGCGAGAGGGAGAGGCAGACCTTCGACGTGCTGCTGGTGAGCCGGCTGAGTGCGCTGAGCATCGTATGGGGCAAGCTCGTCGCGTCAGTCGCTTTCATGTTGCTGCTCATCCTGGCGGCGCTCCCTCTGTTTGCGGCCGTCTTTCTGTTCGGGGGCATCGACTTCGAGCAGTTTGTGATCACCCAGCTCCTGACGGTGACGACGGCGATAAGCATTGCTGCCGTGTCGCTGTTCTTGAGCGCCACATTCGGGCGGACGCTGTCTTCGACTGTTGCTGCGTACGGTGCCGCCTTTGCAGGCATGGTCGGGACTCTCATAGTGGGCGGGCTCCTTTCCGTGGGGCTGCTCGGCCGCGCGGCCGGTCAGACGGTGAGCGTGAGCGCCAACGTCCACCCCCTGGAGTTTGCGAACCCCTTCTATTCGATGTGGATCGTGCTCAACAGTCCCAATGGGGCGCCGATGCCCCTGGGCCGGCTCATGCAGATGCTGGCATTCATGCCCGGTTCACCGAGTAGCCTGGGTCCAATGATCGAACCGTGGGTGACCACGATCCTGGTTCAGGCGGTGCTCGTAGCGCTGAGCATCACAGGTGCCGTGCAGCTGGTCCAGCATCGCCGGGCGTATGTGCCCACTCGGCCCCTCGAGCCCATCCCGTTGGTAGAGCGCGTTGACGCCGGGAGCGAAGCATGATTCAGGTTCGAGCGTTGCTCAGTCGGGCCCGGTGGCGATTGCTGCGGGACCAGGCGGTGGTCTGGGTGGCGGGCGGCGCGGCCACTGCGGCGATGCTGGCGCTGGTGGTCGAGGTCATCTACCGACGCTGGCCGCTGGACCCGGGCTGGCCGGCCTTGATCGCCTCAGCGGTGGCTGGCGCGAGCCTGGCGGTGGTCGGCTGGGCACTGTCCCGGCCGTCGTGGAGTGAAGTCGCCCGGGCCGTGGATGCGAGGCTCGGCGGGCATGAGCGGCTGACCACGGCGCTCGAGTTCGCCACCGAAGGCGGTGGGCTCTACGGCCGCCAGCGGGACGACGCCGCCGCATTCGCGATCACAGCTGACCTTGATCGCATGGGGCCATTGAAGCTGCCAGTCAGGATGCTGGCACTCGCCGCGGCCGCGGGTGCGGTTGCGCTGGCGCTCGCTTTGCTGCCCAATCCCGCCCTGCTGGCGCTGCGCGAACAGCGCGCAGGCGCAGCGGCTCAGGCCAGGGCGGCCGATCAGATCGAGGCGATCGCTCGTCAGGTAGCCGGGCAGGGGAAACCAGGAGAAGACGCGGCGAAGCGTCAGGCGCTGGCGCGCGAACTGCGGCAGGCGGCCGCCGCCGCCCGTAAGGCGCCTGACCCGCAGTCTGCCGTTGCCAGCCTTAGCCAGGCGCAGGAGAGGCTCGGCCAGCTCAAGGACCCCAACCAGGGGGCGAAGCAGGATGCCGCAGGCGCTGCGGGTAAGCAGCTGGCACAGAATGCGGACGCGGCCAAGGCAGGCAGCGCGCTGGCCAGCCAGAACCTCAGCGCTGCGTCGAGCGAGCTCAACAAACTGGCCCAGAACCTGCCCAACCTGAGTCAGCAGCAGCAACGGCAGCTGGCACAGGCGCTCTCGCAGGCGGCGGACGCCGCGTCGGGGGACCCGAAGCTCCAGACGTCTTTGCGCAGTGCGGCGGAAGCTCTGCAGCGAGGAGATACGGCCGCAGCGCAGCAGGCGCTTCAGAGTGCGGCTCAGGAGGCAGAGGCGGTCGGCGGTGAGGACCAGTTCCAGGGAGACGTCAACTCGGCGATCAATTCGCTGCAGCAGGCCAAGCAGCCGCTGGAAAACCAGGCTGCGGCCGGTTCAGGGCAGGGACAGCAGTCGCAGGGCCAGCGCCCGGGACAAGGCCAGAGCCAGGGTCCCGGCCAGGGCCAGGGTCCGGGACAAGGCCCGGGCCAGGGCCAGGGACAAGGACAGGGACCGGGTCAAGGTCAGGGACAGGGCCAGCCAGGCCAGGGTTCGGGGGGCAACGGTGGAGGCACGGCTACGGGCAAGCCCGCGGGCGGCACGGAGAAGGTCTACATCCCCAGCCAGGCGCAGGACACGGGAAGCGGCCAGAATCAGGGCAGTCAGCCAGGCGTGCAGAATGACCTGGTGCCGTACGAACAGGTTCTTGCCCAGTATCAAAGCAGCGCGCTGAGCCAGGTCGACCGCGCCGACATCCCGGAGCAGGAGAGGCAGCTGGTGCAGCAGTACTTCAGCGATCTGTCGAAATGAGGGCGGCCGAGATCCAGCCGGCCATGGAGCCGGAGCGCTTCCAGGAGCTGGCGCTTGCCATCGAAAGCGAGCTGGCAAAGCTGATCGTCGGCCAGCGCGAACTGGTCCGTTCCGTCCTCATTGCCTTGATCGCCGGCGGCCACGTCTTGCTCGAGGGCCAGCCCGGTCTCGGCAAGACCGTCCTGGTACGCTCTCTTGGCCGCGCGCTCGACCTCGGATTCGCCCGCGTCCAGTTCACGCCGGACCTGATGCCGGCGGACGTGACCGGCACCAACATCGTGAGCGAGGATGACAGCGGCCGCCGCCGCTTCGAATTCCAGGCTGGGCCGCTTTTCACAAACCTGCTGCTGGCTGATGAGATCAACCGCGCTACCCCGAAGACCCAGAGCTCGCTCCTAGAGGCCATGCAGGAGCGGCAGGTGACCGTCGGTGATCGCACCCGCCCGCTGCCCAACCCATTTTTTGTGCTGGCCACGCAGAACCCGATCGAGCTCGAGGGCACCTACCCGTTGCCAGAAGCCCAGCTGGACCGCTTTTTCTTCAAGCTGCTTGTGCCATACCCCGACGCAGGCGACCTGGCCGAGATCGCGCGCCGTACGACCGGTGTGACCGAAGCGGAGTTGCACCCAGTGGCCAGCGGCGAGGACCTGGCGGCCATGTCGGTCATGGCGCGCGAGGTGCCGGTCGCTGAGCCGGTCATGGATCGGGCTGTGAGCATTGTGCTAGGTACTCACCCGGACCGTCCGGAGGCGCCAGACGAGGTCCGCCGATATGTTCGGTGGGGTGCCAGCCCTCGAGCTCTGCAGACGCTGGTCCTGGCGGGGCGCATCCGGGCGCTGCTCGAAGGCCGGTACAACCTGGCTCTCGAGGACCTGGAGGCGGTCGCGCCGCCGGCGCTGCGCCACCGGATCTTCCTGAATTTCGAGGCGGACGCCGCGGGCGTCGACACCGAACGGGTCGTGGCGGCAGTCCTCGAACTGCATCGCAGAGCGGGCCGCTGAGGCGTGGCGAGCTGCAACGGCTTCCGGCTCCGCTCCGTGTTGGCCGGGTCCCGGTTTCCCGGGCTGGATGGCTTCCTTCAGCGCCTTCCCGAGCGGCGTCTGCAACGAGTGGGTCCGGGGGAGGAAACCTGGCTCCATCTGCAGAATGCTCACGGCGGGTGAGCTGACGCTGCTTGGACGGCTGGACCTAGCCTACCGGCGGCCTCAAAGCGGTCTCTACGCCGGCGAGCGCCGTTCGCCGCGCTCGGCTCGCTCGCCAGAGTTCTCAGACTTCCGGCCGTATGTTGCCGGCGACGATTTCCGCCAGATCGACTGGCCAGCCTACGCCCGCCTCGAGAAGCTGATGCTCCGCCTGTACGTCGCCGAGGAGGAAGCGTGCCTGAACGTCGTCCTCGACACCAGCGGCTCAATGGTCATGGGCGAACCCTCCAAGTGGCAAACGGCAAGGCGTCTGGCCGCGGCGTTGAGCTTTATGGGGCTTGCGGCGCTCGATCGTGTTCAGGTGGGGGCGCTGGGCGGTGCTCGTCTACCTCCGATGCGTGGACGTGACGGGGTATCGCGGATCTGGACCTTCCTGGAGGGCCTCGAGCCCGCAGGCGAGGCGGGTCCCGCTGAGCTGCGGCTGCTCCTGTGGGCGCGCCCTGGCATCACGGTGGTCATCTCGGACTTCCTCGTCGAGGAGGATGGCAACTGGGCACCTCCTATTGCCGGCCTGGCCGCTCGGCGGCAGGAGCCGGTCCTCTGGCAGGTCCTTGCACCCGAGGAGGAACACCCGTCGATTGCGGGGGACCTCAAGCTGGTAGACGTCGAGACCGAGCGCACCCGCGAGCTCACGATCACCCCCGGGCTGGTCGCCGACTATCAGCGGGCGCTGACGGCTCACAGGGCGGAACTGGCCAGGGCGGCCCAGTCGGCCGGCGGCAGGTTCCTCAACTCGAGCAGCGCCGACGACCTTGAGGCCATGATGCTGGCCGGGCTGCGGGCAGGCCTGGTGAGGCGGGCCTGATGCAGTTTCTACTGCCAGGGGCGGGGCTGGCGCTGCTGACGGTGCCGGCGATCGTCCTCCTCTACTTTCTGAAGGTCCGCCGGCCCGAGGTCAGGGTCTCCACACTCATGTTCTGGCGCCGCTTCGTGGCAGACCGTCAGGCCAACGCGCCCTGGCAGCGGCTGCGGCTCAGCCTGCTGCTCCTTCTCCAGCTCCTGGGTGCGTTCGTGCTCGGAGTTGGCTTGATGCGACCGGGGGTCGTCGGAGCTGCCGGGATCGACGCCACGACCGTGGTCATGATCGACGCCTCACCCAGCATGGCCGCCACCGACGTCAGCCCTAGCCGGTTCGGTGCTGCTGTAGAGAAAGCGCGCTCCCTGGCTGGCCAGCTGCAGCCGGGCCAGGAGATGGCCCTGATCCTGCTCGGTGACCACGCCCAGCTGCTGGCCGCGCCGACCGGTGACTCATCGCTGCTGCGCTCGGCGCTAGATCGAGCACGTCTGTCCGGCACTGCGGGCGACTTCGCCGAGGGCATTTCCCTGGCCAACTCCATACTCTCCGGGCGTCCAGGCGGTTCGATCATTCTGTTCAGCGACGGCCACAGCCGGCCGCCGAGTAGCCCCGCGCGTGTCGTGGCTCCGCTGACGTACCAGTCGATCGGCAGCACCGGCGAAAACGTGGCGATCGAGACGATGACGCGATCGTCGTCGGGCTCCGTGTTCCTGCGCGTCACCAACTATGGCCGGACCACCCGTGACCTCAAGATCGAGTGGCGGGCAGACGGGCGGCTCGCGGATGTCGTGCCCATAAAGATCGATGGCAACACGACCAGCGATCTCACCTGGTCACGACTGCCCGCTACGACTCAAGTGCTGGAGGCCAAGCTCACGCCCGGTGACGCCTTCGCGCTGGACGATACAGCCTGGCTGGTCATCGCCGAGCCGCCCCATCACAGCGTGGTGCTGGTCACGGCCGAGAACGGGTTCATGCAAAAGGCGCTGAAGCTCCGGCCTGGCCTCGATCTGACTACGGTCAAGCCTGCCGACTACAAGCCAGGGCGGTACGACCTGGTCATATTCGATGGCTTCGTGCCCGCGGGCAAGCTGCCCGAGCCGGCTCTGCTGATCAACCCGCCCCCGGGCGACGGGCCCGTTCCACTGGGCGCCGCCGTCGACCCGGGCTCGGTCCTGCCGGGCGACGTACGCGACCCGCTCCTGAGCCACGTGAGCTTGAAGGAGGTCCACATTCAGAGCGCGGCCACCGTCAAGCCGCCGACGGGATGGAGGACGGTCATCTCGGCGGCGGCCGGCCCCCTGCTTCTAGTCAAAGAGGGTGAGCCCCGCGACGCGCTGCTGACCTTCGACCTGCACCACTCGGACCTTCCGCTGCAGGCGGCCTTCCCTATTCTGGTCCAGAACCTGCTCGACTATCTCCTGCCGGGCGGCTTCGAAAATCAGGTGTTCGCGCCTGGCCAGCCGGTGACTCTGATTGCGGAGCCGGACGCGAGGTGGGCAGACGTGACCGGCCCCGACGGGCATACCACCCGGCTGGCACCGGCTCCGTATCCTCCATTTACCGCGACTGCACGGCCGGGGGTGTACACGGTCCGCCAGCAGCTTTCGTCGGGGGAGCGCCTGAGCCGCTTCGTCGTGCAGCTTCAAAACCCCTCGATCTCGCGTATTGCGCCAGGTGCGGGGCCGTTCGTGCAGCCACTGGACAGGCCGGCTGGGCCCCTGCCCAGGGGGACGCTCGAGATCTGGCCATATCTCGTCGCCGCTGCGATCGTGGTGCTGGTTCTCGAGTGGCTCGTCTACCTGACCCACCCCACGAGATCCTTGATCCCGCGGCGATCCCGGGTCACGCAGCCCAGGCAGGGAACGATCCCGCAGAGAGCCGGTGAGGTACGGCGATGATCGGGTTCACGTTCACGCATCCCGAATTCCTGGGGTTGCTTCTGCTGCTGCCTGTCGTCATCTGGGCCTGGCGTCGGTGGCCGCCCCCACTGTCATCCACGCGCGGCTGGGTGGTGCTCGTTTCACGGATCCTGCTTATCACGCTCCTGGCTTTCGCACTCTCAGGCGTCAGGCTGACGACCCAGCCAAACAAGCGAGCGCTGGTTGCGGTTGTCGACCTGTCGGCCAGCGTCAAAGCCCACGGGAATCTGGACGCTGAGGCGTCGATAGTGCGATCCCTCCAGTCCGCCAAGGGCCCCGACGACCTGTTTGGCGTGGTCACGTTCGGCCACGACGCCGCGGTGGAACTGCCCCTCACGCGCGACCCCTCTTTCGAGAACTTCCAGACCCAGCCCGACCCATCGTACTCCGACCTCGCGGGGGCGGTGCGGCTGGCGGCCGGGTTGCTGCCCGACGGTTATGCGCGGCAGCTCGTTCTGATTTCGGATGGCCGCCAGAACCTGGGCGACGCCGCGAGCGCCGTTGCTGCCCTCAGGGCCGAAGGGGTGAGGGTGGACGTCGTGCCGGTGGGGGAGGCACCCAAAGCGGAGGCTTTAGTCCGGGGTGTAGACCTGCCGTCGGAGCTCCGGGAGGGCCAGACTGCCACGGCCACCGTCCGGCTCGAATCGACTGGCCAGGCCACCGGACGGCTGACGTTGATACTCGACAGCCATGAACTGGCGAGCCGAAGCGTGGTCCTGCCCGCGGGCAGCTCGTCGCAGACGTTCGAGCTGCCCAAGCTGGACCTCGGCCTGCACACCGTCCGTGCAGAGCTGACCGTCCAACCCGACACCTATACCGAGAACAATGTCGGCGAGGCCAGCGTGCGCGTGTTCGGCCGGCCACTGGTGCTGGTGCTGGAGGGCAAGGCAGGGGAGGGAGCCAACGAGGCGAGCGCGCTGGAGGCGGCGGGGATGACGGTCGAGCGCCGGCCGGCCGCAGGTGGACCGACCGACACTTCCACCCTGGGGCGTTACGACGCGACCGTGGTCGTCGACGCGCCGACGGACAGCTTTCCGCGAGACTCCCTGGCCGCGATCGCAGCCTCGGTCCACGACCTGGGCAAGGGCCTCGTGACGGTCGGTGGCACGACTTCGTATGGCCCCGGCGGCTGGCAGGGCACGCCGCTGGAGGACGCCCTCCCTGTGCGAATGGACATCCCTCAGCGTAAGGACAAGCCCAAGGTCGCCGTGGTGCTCGTGATGGAGACCATGGAGGACCCGCGTGCTGACCAGGTCGTCCTTGGGGCGGCCGAGGGCGTGATCGACAAGCTCTCACCGGACGACCTGGTGGCGGTGACCGACGGTACCGCCGGCCCCGGCTTCCTCGTCGACATGACCCCGGCCAGCAACAAGCGGGCAATCGACGC
Organism: Candidatus Dormiibacterota bacterium; assembly: GCA_035259145.1. Taxonomy (GTDB): domain Bacteria; phylum Chloroflexota; class Dormibacteria; order Dormibacterales; family Dormibacteraceae; genus CF-161. Next base: position 37,345 of record DATFWQ010000067.1, read on the forward strand.
CAAGCTGGAGTCGGCCGCGCTCTCAGACCCGACGAGCTACCTCCCTTATATGCAGCGCGGCTTCGACGCGCTGATGAAGACGGATGCGCCAGTCAAGCACATCGTCGTGCTCGGCGATGGTGACGCTGACTCAACCCCGCCACCGCAGATGCAGGCATTCCTGCAGGATGCGCTGGGCAAGGGTGTGACGACATCGTCGATCGCGGTCGACGTCCATGGTGTACCTGGGTACATGTCCTTCATGCAGGACATCGCCCGCTGGGGCGGGGGCCGCTTCTACCAGTCCAACAATGCATCTCAGGTACCCGACCTGTTCCTCAAAGAGAGCACGACTGCACTCCGGCCATGGTTTGAGACAACGCCCTTCTTCCCCAAGATCGCGGCGGCGGGCGATCTCCTGCAGGGAGTGCCAACGGACAGCTTCCCGCAGCTCGGCGGTTACGTGGTCACGACGCCCAAGCCTTCGGCTGAGCAGTACCTGATCAGCCCCAAACAGGACCCGGTGCTGGCTGCCTGGAGCTACGGCCTTGGCCGGTCGGTGGCATGGACGAGCGACTCGACCGGCGCCTGGACAGCGGGTTTCCTTCGTTCGACTGTGTCGGGGGCTCTGCTCGCACGCATGGTGGCCTGGACGCTGCCAGGCTCAGCTCAACAGCTACAGATCGAAGCCCAGCCCAGTGGCGATGGGCTGCAGGTGGACGTGACCGGCCCCCAGACAGCGGGTGCGACCGTGTCTGTTGGAGTGGTGCGACCTGACTTGCGAAGCTCCAGCCAGGACCTGGTGGCTGTGGGCCCAGGCCGGTGGCAAGGACGCATCGGTGGCACCACGGTGGGCACGTATCTCCTGCACGGGGCGCTGAAAACCAACGGGCAGGTGAAGGCCCAGGCGGATCGGGCTGTGTCGGTGCCCTACTCACCGGAGTACCTCCAGCAGGGACGCGATGACGGACTGTTGCGCGAGGTGGCGCGGGACGGCTCCGGATTGGTGCTCGCCAGGGCGGCCCTGGCCTGGGGGCAGAAACCACTCCCTGTGCCCATCAGCTCGGAAATCTTCTGGCCTCTGCTTCTGCTGGCGGCCTTGCTGTGGCCGCTTGACGTCGCCGCGCGGCGAGTCACCCTGAGCCCGCGGCAGCTGGTCACCAACGCGATCCTGCTGGCTACAGAGCGGCGGATGCGAGATCTGGAGGTGGCGGTACCGGAGGAGCTGGCGCGGCTGCGGGAGCGGGTCGCCAGCACGCGGCGTAGGCAGCCTGCGCCGCCGCGGCCCGTGGTTGGGACGGAGGCGGGGCCGGCCGGCGGTGATGACCGTCATGAGGGAGCGGCAGCGTCCCCGGTTGGCGCATCTGCGGGGGCCGAGCGCGTTCGCGAGCGGCAAAAGGAGGAGGAGGCCCTTTCGGCCCGCCTGCTGGAGGCGAGGCGGAAGCGACGCGGCCAGGGCAGCTGACCCGGTCACGGCCCCTCTCCCCCGCGTAGTCGGGGGAGTACCCGGCGAAGCCGGGGGAGGGGGGTAAGAAACCCACTAGCCCTGGGCTAGCTGCCCACCCACCTTCGTCTGAAAACCCCTACCCGCCTTGAGCCGCTCTGATGCTGTCGAGCGGCAGCGGGTCAGCGGGTCGCCGGCAGGAGCCGGACGCTCCCCGGCTTCACCATGACCCACACATCCTCATCGCCACGGACGGCAGAGTCGACGGGGGTGGTGACCTTCACTTGCTGGTTGCCGATGTTGATCGTGAGCAGCAAGTGAGATCCCAGCGGTTCCACCACGCGAACCCGGCCCGGCAGCGCACCTGACGATCGGGTGTGCGAGACTCCAAAATTTTCCGCTCGGATACCGACCAGCACACGGTCGCCCGGGCGCAAGCCATCGCGCTCATCCAGGGCGAGCGTATTACCCTCCACGGCGACCCCATCGGCCGACACCTCGCCCTCAAGGAGGTTCATAGGCGGGCTCCCTATGAACCCGGCGACGAACGGGTCGCGTGGCCGGTCATAGACAGCCATCGGGCCGTCGACCTGCAGTATTTCCCCCGCTCGCATCACCGCGATCCGGTCTCCCATGCTGAGCGCCTCAATCTGGTCGTGGGTCACGTAGATCGTGGTGGCGTGAACCTCCTGAAAGAGGCGCTTGAGCTCCGCTCGCATCTGCAGCCGCAGCAGCGCGTCGAGGTTGCTCAGCGGCTCGTCCATCAGGATCACGTCGGCCTTCATTGCGAGGGCGCGCGCTACCGCGACGCGCTGCCGCTGGCCGCCGCTCAGCTGGCTCGGATAGCGGCTGAGCAGGGTCTGGATCTCCATCAGCTCAGAAGCCTGGTCCACTCGCGACTGCACCATCTCACGCGGCGTACGGTGCATTCGCAGCCCAAATGCGATGTTGTCGAAGACCTTGAGGTGAGGGAAGAGCGCGTAGCTCTGGAACACCATGGCGAGGCCGCGGCGCCGGGGCGGCTCGTCCGTCACGTCCCGCCCCCCGATCCAGACCATGCCGGAGTCCGGCTGCTCGAATCCCGCGATCAATCGCAGCAGCGTCGTCTTGCCGCACCCGCTCGGGCCCAGCAGGACCATAAACTCCCCGTCGGTGACGGTGAGGGAGATGTCTTTGAGCGCCACTACGCCGCCCGGGTAGGTCTTGGTGATTGTCTCAACGCGGATCTCGGCCAATTTCGACGCCTCCTCGCCCCGGGCTAGTGGCCGACCACGCCTCGGAAGGCGCTGAACAGATACGGCCTCATGAAGTAAATGAAGATGAAGGCCGGAGCGGTCAGGGCGAAGCCTCCGGCGAATCTGAACGGCAGAGGCGACACACTCAGCGACTGGACCACCTGCGCCGGAAGCGTCGCACTCTGGCGGGTAAGGATCAGCGCGCCGAAGACCTCGTTCCAGGAGAGCACGAAGCTGAAGAGCGCGGCCGCTGCAAGTCCGGGCACGCTGAGCGGCAGGACCACGCGGAGCACGGCACCCAGGCGGCCGACCCCCAGGATCATCGCGGCTTCCTCCAGCTCTCCGGGAACCCGCACGAAGACGCTCGCCGAGAGCAGCACCGTGAACGGCAGCGCCATCGCCGTGTGCAGGAAGGCGACACCCCACAGGGTGTCGAAGAGCCGCCACTCGATGAAGGTGACTGCCAGCGGGATGGCGAGCACCAGCGCGGGGAACATCCGGACCGACAGCAAGAGGAGCTGTGCGAGGTCGCGGCCCTTGAAGGGGTAGCGGGCGATTGCGTAGCCGGCTGGGCACCCGAGCAGCAGCGAGAGGGCTACTGTGATCAAACCCACGAGCAGGCTGCGCTCCAGGGCGGGCAATATGCCGTGCGTGGTCAGGAAGAAGGACACGCTGTCCAGAGACAGCTGCGTTGGAAACAGCGCGCGCGGGTAGTCGAAGACGGACGCACGCTGTGAGAACGCCGCGATCGTGATCAGGTAGAGCGGCGTGATCATGAACATGGTGAGCAGCACCGTCGCGCCATAAGCGAGCATCCGCTCGGGCGAGGTGCGGCGGCGTGAGGCGGACTGGAGGCTCACCTGGGATCTCCGCATGACCGCGGGTTCTGTGTCTTTGTCACCGCTGGAATACCTGTCGTGGCGTACGCAGCAGGATCAGGTAGGTGAGTGTCCCCAATGATGAAAGAAGCAATATGAGGGCCGCGTAGCTGCCTGCCAGCTGGTAGTTCTGGTAGTCGTACACCCACTGCTCGGTCTTCACTGCGAGCACCGGGTAGGCCGCCCCGGCCAGCGCAAGGACCATCGCGAAGACCTGGAACGCCGCCGTCGTCCTCAGGATAAGTGCGACCTGGATGCTGGGCTTCAGCAGCGGAAGCGTTACGCGTGTGAAGCGCTGCCACCCGGTGGCGCCCATGACGGCCGCGGCCTCCTGTAGTTCCATAGGGATCGACTGGATACCCGACATGACCACGACCATGACGATCGAGATGCTGCGCCACACCTCGGCGATCACCACCGCGCCCACAAGGGTTCCGAGGCTGTTGTAGTCGAGAAAGCCGATCGGATGGCGGATCAAGTGCAGGTCTTGAAGGACGGAGTTGAGGTAGCCGTGTGACGTGAAGATTGAGAGCCAGACCAGCCCAGCAGCCAGATCCGAGACCGCCAGAGGCAGGGTCCAGAAGTACAGGAAGACATTGGTGCCCCGCAGTCGAGTCTGCGCCAGGACCGCCATCAGCAACGCGATTGCGGTTTCGGTCGGGATGATCAGCGCCAGCAGAAGGAGGGTGTTGGTCAGGGAAAACCGGAAGTCGGTGTCACGGATCATGGCCTGGAGGTTGCCCAGGGTGAACTGCCCACTCGAGGTCTGGAAGGTAATCAAGAGAGCCTGGATCGCCGGCCAGACAAAGAAGACCAGCATGAAGATGGCCGCCGGCGCAACCAGCGCGTAGGGCTGCCAC
>DATFWQ010000068.1:0-5447 GCA_035259145.1 Candidatus Dormiibacterota bacterium
AGGCTATTGAGCCACGAAATAACCGAGGAACGGGGCGCCGACACCGTCGTGGATGTGGAAGGCAATACTGCCAGCGGCGCTAGCGCGAGCCGCGAGCGGGCCCCGCGGGGTCTAGCAACCCTGCATGCACCGAACCTTCATGCGCGAGAGGGGAACACGGCCCAGCACCACAGGCTCCGGACGCAGGGCCGGCATGCGCGTGTCACGGGGACTGGACCGTGTGCAGCAAGCGGCAGAACGGGACAAGGAGGCGCGGTTCACAGCGCTCCTGCACACGTAGACATCGACTGCCTGCGCGAGGCCTTAGGGCGATCAACCCGAAGGCGGCGGCGGGGGTGGACGGGGTGACGTGAGAGGCCTACGGCGAGAACCTGGAGGCCAACCTCCGGGACCTCCACCGACGGCTGCACAGCGGGGCGTACCTGGCGAAGCCCGTGCGGAGGACACTTCCTCGGCTTTTCCTATGGGTTCAGACCAGGGCGCACATGGCACTGGTACGGAGCGTTGCGACGCCGCGGCCAGCGCACGCGACTGAACTGGGAGCGCATGAGACGTCTCAGGGCCAAGTGGTTGCCACCTGCCCGCGTACCGCACCCCTTCCCTGATGCTCGGTTCGACGCCACCATCCGAGGCAGGAGCCCAGTGCGTTAGTAGCGCACGCTGGGATCTGTGCGGGGGGCCGGCACCAGTGTCGGTCCCTACCGCGATGCCCTCTATCCGTCAACTCGTTTTCGAGCCGGACGGCAAGAGCGCCTTTACGGCTTGCGCAGCCTCCGCGTTGCCTCCAGCCCTGCGGTCACACCACTGCGGTCCGCGGCAGCGCCTGGCCCTGCGGCGACTTCGCGGCTGGTCACGAGCCGAATTCGGGCACGCCGATGTGCTTCGACAGGCTGCATAAAGTGTGGGCTGACTCGCGGCAACGAGGTCCCATGAACCATCATTGGCCTGTTGAAGACGCCGATTGGCTGGCTGGTGGTCCAGCGCGAGCTCACCGGGGGCGTCCAGGTCATAGATTCACCCGAGATCTGGTTCACGGCCGTCTTCAGCACACCCAGCCGCAAGATCGCCAGCGGGCACGCGGACTCCACCCCGCACGGCTCTCTCGTCGGCGCGATGCGCCAGGCCATTCAGGCTCCCAGCAAGGGTGCGCCGGCGGGCCGTCCCTCTGCGGTCGTGGCCGCACCGGGCCTGGTAGACGAGGTCCGCTACGTCCTACGCGAGGAGGGCATCCGCGCCGCCGTGGAGGAGGTGGCAACGCCCGACTGGGCAGAGGATGGGCTGACCGAGCTCGTCGGCCATCTCTCCGGCAGGGTCCAGGTGGCCGACGCGCCAAGCCCGGAAGACTGGGCGCTCGTTCATCAGCAGGCCGCGGCCTATGCGCTCACCCAACCCTGGGAGCGCCGCGCGGACGACGTTCATCTGGCGCTCGAGCTTCGGATCGGCTCCGGCCGCGCCGACGGGGTGGCGATCGTCCTCGGCAACGCTGGCGCGATCAAAGGGCTGTTCCTGAGCCCAGGCCGCGACGTCCCTGAGGCGCTCACCAGCGACAGGGAAGGAGCGCCTCCGCCGGCTGGAGCCGTCAGCTTCTCGCTCATCGAGCGGGCGGAGGCCCGGCCCGAGATGCTGGAGCGGGCGAAGCGCTACGGCTGGCCGACCACCCTCGATGCGCCTCTGTTCATCGCCGTGGGCCCAGACGGCCCGCACGAGATTGATCGCGACCAGGCCATGATGCTCGCAGTGGCGCTGGCGACCGCCACCGAGCACGACCGCCGGGGAGCTGGCTTGGGGACGCGGGTCAGCGGTCAGATGACGCTGGCCGACGGCAGACGAGTCCGCTGGCGGGCAACCCTGAAGACGAACGCGCCGCTGGAGATGCCGCCGGGCCTCCGGCTCTTCTCCGGCGAGGTGCGCCACGACCTCATCCCTGAGGGTGCGGTCGTGGGCCTCGGCGGTCTTCCCTGGCAGGAGCTGGAAGCCGTCAGAATACGGGCCCACTTCCATCAACCTCCTCACCGTGAGAGACCAACCGCAGGCGACGCCCTGCCGGTCCTCATCCTCGGCGTGGAGCGTGCCGCTGGCGAACGTGTGGCGCGGGAGCTGGCGGCGGCCAGCCCGGAAGGGATCGCGCTGATCGATGTCGGAGATGGGGTGCTGATCGTCATCGTCACCGACCGCGGCATGCACGGTGTCGCCCAGCTGCCGGCCCATGAGCGCTCGCTGGCGCAGTTTCGGCTCCGCCTGACCGCCACGAGCGGATGGCACGGGATCATCGTGTCCATGCCGACCGGCCAGCGTGGAGATCCAATCTATGGCTTCTACGAGTGCGTTCTCGCCCAGCCCCAGGGTGTCGGCGCCGGACCGGTGCCGCCACGCATCGGCCCTCGGCGACCCGGTGGGCGCAGGTCGCGGCGCCGCCACTGAATCGGTTCCATTACCTCACTCCGTCGACTCGTTTTCGGGCCGACTGGCGAGCCCACCTTTACCGTTGATAGGAGCCGCCGCTGGCCGTTGTGGGAGAGAGTGCTGAGCGAGTTCTTAGAGCACTACCACCAGGCTCGGCCCGACCAGGGCATCAACCAGCGCCGACCCTGGCCACCGGCCGACGAGGTGCTTCTGACGTTCGGCCCATCGAGCGCCGCGATCGGCTCGGCGGCCTGATCCACGAGTACAGCCGGGCCGCCTGACCAGCCGCTGCCCGACCGCTCAACGCCGCTGTCCAGCCGTTGGGTGCACGACCTTGGCTCGCCTGCCTCGGCACGCCCCCAGGACGGGCACGAACGCCGTCGGCGCGGCGAGTGCAGCAAATTTCTGCAGTTGGCCCTCCGCGGAGATCCGTTTAGCGCGTTCGCCACGGTCGCCGGGTCGCCGCTACCCCTCAGGCCAGACCCCGACTATGAGGGTGCTAACGGGGCACGCACGACATCCAGAGCCCAAGGCCATTTCCCTTGACGTCGAAGCTGTACGGTCCCTCCGACCAGATGGCGTGCGCCGAGCCCGCTGGCAGCTCAAGAAACCCGCCCGGCTTGGTCGAACCTTGCCGGCCGTCACAGACCGACAGCAGTCGGCAGTCGCGCACGAGCACCAGCTCCCAGCCTTGGTGCCTGTGCAGGCTGGTGCGCAGTGGATCGGTCCACTCGAAGTGGAGGCTGAACACTTCGTACTCCGTTCTTGTGGATATTTCTGTGCCCAATGAATTGCCGCTGCACCTGCTCGACATCCTCGCCCCGACGGCCCTCTATTCGCTGGGTCTCGCAGGCATTGCCATCGCCCTCACCGGCGGCTTCCTGCCTGCGCGTCGAGCCCCCCGGAGCAGGGTCGCCGAGATCCTGCAGTGCGAGTGACACATCGCGGATCGGGAGGCGCCCAGCTCCGCCACACTCCGCCGGTGAGCCTTTTAGCCGGTCCCTGTGCGCGCCGCGCGGGGTGGAGGGAGGAGAGCGGTCTCCGCCGGCAGGGTGCGGCGCGCAGTCGGAACGCTGACCACGATCCGCGTGCCTCGATCCTGAGAACTGATGACCTCGAACGAACCCCCGACTTCCAGCGCGCGCTCGCGCATCGAACGCAGGCCAGGGCGCGTGGGGAGGCTCTGCTCGGGATCGAACCCGACGCCGTCGTCTCCGATCTCCAGGAGCTGTGACCCTCCGTTTCCCTCCAGATGAACGTCCAGGCGCCGCGCGCGTGCGTGCCTCACCGTGTTGTCGATGGCCTCCTGGGCGATCCGGTGGAGCGCGCGCTTAACGTCGATAGGCAGATCGGGTTCATCGCTGACCAGGCTCGGGGCGGTGATGCCGTGCCTTGTCCGAAGCGGCTCGAGCTGCTTGTTGAGGGCGGTGACCAGGCCCTCCGTCTCGAGCAGGTCCGGCCGCAGAGCGAAGATCCGCGCGCTCATTTCAGCCTGGCAGTCCTCGGCGAGGCGCATGACGTAGTCGATGGGCTTGGCGGCCTGGTCGCGGTCCTGGTCGAGCCACTCGCGTGCCATCCGCGCGCCCAAATGGATTCCAAAGAGCGATTGGGAGACTGAGTCGTGCAGCTCCTTCGCCAGCCGTTGCCGTTCTTCCAGTGCCGCCTTCTCGCGCGCGGCAGCCACCAGCCGGGCATTTGCGGCGGCCATTGTCGCCTGGTGTGCCAGCGCCCCCAGGAAAGTCGTCTCGGCTGCGTATGGGAGCTCGTCCTTCGGGTACACGGCGGTCAACACCCCGACAACGCCACTCTCGTAAAGGAGGGGCGCGAAGGCGGCCGGCTGCCACGGGAGCAACCTCAGCGCGCTGGCCACACAGGCCGTTCCAGGCTCGCTTTCCACCTTTCGTCGTGCGTCTGCATAGACGACGACTCGCTGCGTCATCAATGCCCGGGTGAAGCCGCCGCACGCAGCGCGCGCACCGGCTGCCGGCCTTATGCGGTCATGGAAGCCATCGGGCACCCCGGCGGCGCCGACCCAGGCGGCAACTTCATCCTCGCTGTCGAGCGTCAGCCACGCCGCCAGCGCGCGCGTGCCGCCGAGAGCGCACTGTGCGATGGCCTGGAGGGTCGCCTGGATCGACCCACTCTCCGCGACGCTGGCGGCGGCCTGCGCCAGAGCGGCGGCCTGCCTTGCTCGCTGGTTGCGCTCCGTCACGTCGTGTGCGGCGATCACGAAGAACTGCCTACCCTGAAGGCTGAGCACGGTGGCCGTCAGCTCAGCCTCTACTCTGGAGCCGTCTGGCCGGTATGCAATAGCGGTCCTCGGCTCGGAGCGCCCACTTCGAGCTCCGTCCAGGAATTTGCGGTAGGTTTGCCGCTCCTGCTCTGGCAGGAACGTGAGACGGTGCCGGCCCAGCAGCTGATCAAGCCGATACCCCAGCATCTCGCACGTTGCCGGGTTTGCGTAGACGACGCGACAATCGCTGTCCAGGACGCTGATTCCATCCGCCGAGCTCCGGACCAGCGCGGCCCAGAAATCGGTCCCGAAGCGCTCAGCTTTCATGGGCAACTGCCCGGTGTTGGGAACGACCTCCACAGTCCAGTCGCGGCTTACCTCACGACTTCCATATCAGCCCCGAGATCCATTCACGCGTCGGCGCAGTCTCCGAATGTACCGCCGGTGGCAAGCCGTCACCACGCTCAAATGCGTGACTTCGTGCTCCCCCATTTGGGGGCGAACTCAGGGCCCAGGCCCGCCCTCGTCATGTCTGCGTAGCCTTGGGATCAGCCTATGACCGACGTGAACGTGGCCCCGATGGTCAAGACGTCTACGACAAGATCGGCGTAGCGACGCGGGCGGGGGCAACCTTGTTCGCAGTCGAGCAAGCCCTCCTCGAATAGCGCGAACGCGCGATGTGCGGGGCTGCGAGCCCGTGGGAGACTCGCCTCCATCAACCCGGAGGTTCGGAACATGTGGCAAAGCGAGGTCAGCATCGATATCGACGTCCCGGTTTCGGAGGTCTACCGCTACCTGGCGGACTTTCCAC
>DATFWQ010000069.1:0-7443 GCA_035259145.1 Candidatus Dormiibacterota bacterium
ACCGCAGCTCGGCCGCCAGGATCCGGCGCCGCTCGGCCCAGGTCGCCAGTTGGGTGTCGTAGCTGCGCTCGCCTCGGTAGTTGAACGCCGCCCCCTGCTTCAGCCGGCCGTACACCTCGCTGTCGAACGAGTCCAGGTCCAGCGTCACCGGCCCAGTCGTCATCAGCCCCAGCTGGCGGTCGACGTCCTCGCCGATCTTGGCCAGCTCCTTTACCGCCGCAGGGCACTGGCGGGCGTTCAGGCGTCGCATCAGCTGCCCGGCCGTGGTCGGGGCCGGTCCTTCGCTCACCGCCCGCAGCTCGGCACCGGCCGCGTCCTCGCGCAGCTCGTCCAGGTGCACCAGGTGGTCGCCGCCCACCATCAGCACGTCGATCAGCCAGCGTCGGACGAGTTGGAGGTTGTGGAGGTGGGTCACACGCTCGGGCGTAGCGTGATGGAGGTCGTCCTCCTCGACCGCGTCGGCGACGCCTTCGCGTAGCCGGCGCGGATCGGTCGATGGTCCGATTGACCGCGGCCGCCGAGTGGGCGGATCCTGGAGGCATGAGACGAGCGGGTGAGCTGATCCGAGCCGCCGTCACGTCGTGGCCGGGCGTGGAGCCGGTCCCGCACCGCTTCGGCGGCACCGAGTACCGCTACGGCAGGAAGGAGATGGGCCACGTCCACGGCGACCGCCTGGCCGACCTGCCGCTGCCGCGCAGGCTCCACGACGAGGTGATCGCGGCGGGCCGGGCCAGTCCGCACCACGTCCTCCCGGCCTCGGGCTGGGTGAGCTGCTGGATGGACGGCCCCGATGACGCGGACAACGTCATCGAACTGTTCCGGATCCAGTACGAGCGCTACGCGGCCGCCCCGAGCCGCCCGGCCAGGGCGGAGCGGGAGGAGGACGGACCGTGATCGGTACGCGGGGCAATCTCAGGATCCTGGTGGCGGAGTTCGCGGCGATGTTCGTCCTGGCCGCGGCGATCCTGTTCGTTGCCGCCGGCACGATCGCGTGGCCGGTGGGCTGGGCGTTCCTCGTCCTCTCGTTCGGCCTCAGCGCGGCCATGTACGGATGGCTGGTCAGACACGACCCGGGCCTGGTGGCGGAGCGAATGACCGGCCTCGGCAGGCTCGAGCAGAGCGCGTGGGAGAACGCCTTCATCGCGCTGACGTGCGTCTTCTTTCTCGCCTGGCTGGTCCTGATGCCGCTGGACGCGGTTCGCTTCCAGTGGTCGCACGTGCCGGCGGTCGTCCAGGCGCTCGGCGCGGTGCTGCTGGTGGGCGCCTTCTGGCTGCACTTCCTGACGTTCCGCGAGAACTCGTACCTCTCGCCGGCCATCCGCATCCAGTCAGAGCGAGGGCAGAAGGTCATCGACACCGGCCCCTACCGGTACGTGCGTCACCCGATGTACACGTCGCTCCTGGGCCTTACGGCGGGCGCCGCGCTGATGCTGGGCTCGTGGCTCGGCCTTGTGGCTGTGCCGGTACTGGCGATCGGGCTCGCGGCGCGGGCGATGCTGGAGGAGAGCATGCTGGCGCGGGAGCTGCCCGGCTACGACGAGTACATGGTGCGCGTGCGGTACCGCTTCGTGCCCTACGTCTGGTAGCCCGCGCCGACGTGCGACGGTCCGCCACCCTCTGCGCGCCGAATGAGCGGCACGCTCGCCGGCCTGGCCTGCGAGTACCCGGAGTGCATCGGGGAGCTGATCGAGCTCGCCGGTCAGCAACAGGCCTGAGGTGGCCGGTGAGGGTGGGATCGTCGTGTTCGATCTTGATGCTGCTGGTGCTGCGGCGTGGGGAAGGGTGCCTGCTCACTCGAAGGTGCCTCCGACTCGGGTTTGTGACACTTCCCGATATGGGCCGGCACCTTCGTCGGTTTACGGCCCCCTTCAGCCGATCGTCACCGCGCTCCCACGCCGCTACCGCCACCTCGACTTCCTTCACCTGCTGAGTGACGCCCATCGAATTCAAACGCCTGACTGCTCACGCATCCCGGTCAGAGGGCCTGGAGAGGGCCCAGTGCCGGCAGTTGGTCCAATCCCGCTGCGCGTATGTGCTAGTCCGCCATCGCGGCAAGGTGCACTTCAGCGAGCAGCGCTTGCGCCTGGCGCGTCAGCTCCTGAGCCTGCCGGTGGTCGACCTCGCGGTCGCCACTTCGCCGTAGCAGGGAGAGCATCTGGCCGGCCAGGGAGTCCCGCCGCGCCGTCCAGCCCGCGATCATGCTGTCTGCCGCAATGTAGGCACCATCGGCGGCGTCGGTGCCGCTGAGCGCAGCCCTGGTCCCGAAGCGCAGGCTGTCAAGAGACAGCTGACCGACCGGGGCGTCGATCTGCTTGAGAGCTGCACCCATTCGAACCAGGTCCTGGCCGCCTCGTTCGCCCGGATCGCCCTTCATGATCTCGGTTATGACGCGGCCCTGGTCCATATAGTCATCGCGCAACCCCGTCAGCGCCATGATCGTCGGTCGGATGTCGACGTGGTCGCTCCAGACCCTGCGGTCGACGCCGAGCTTGCGGACGCCGGGGCCGACAATGCCCAGCCAGGTGACGTTGATCTCAGGCGCGATGTCGCCGTGGTTCCAGTTGAAGGCCGGGTTGATCGACACACAGGGTGAGTTGCAGTTGGGCGCGCCTGCGAACAGAAAGTAGTCGGGCCTGGCGAACATCGTGAACGTGGGGTTTCGCTGTGCGTCGGAGGTGAGCATATGAAGCAGCTTCATCTCCGCCGGGTCGGCGAGCGTGTTGTCCAACGTCTCGGTGTTCCCACTGTAAGGATTGACCGCTGTGACCGTGCCGGCAGCGCGCTCCAGGTCACGTGCGGCTGCCGCGGTCGGCGCGGGCTGGCCCGTGACGTACACGTTGGGTGCCGAGTCGGAGTGGACGGTAAAAGGCGCGGTGACGCCTGTCTCGGTCGCGATCAGGCCGGTCAGGTTGGCCGAGACCTCGCCGATCTTGGAGTATGTGCACGCGACGTGGACGCCGTCGCAGCCGGCAGGCGACGCCGGACCGGCGATGAGGTGATCTCCTTCGTCGGCCGTGAAGATGAAGAGTGTGTTCTCACGATTGATGCCGTGCTTATGCAGATCGGTGAAGAAGCTCGCGAAAGCCTCGTCGTACTGCTTCAGCTGGGCCACGTAGTCAGCTTCCCCCGGACCGAACGGGCGGTCCGGGAAGGACCCGTGGCCGGCGTGCGCGTCTGAGATGTATGCGAATGTGACCGGCACGCCGCGCTCCTGCATGGCCGCCACATAACCGAGCGTGTTGTTGGCCGGCATCTCGTCGAAGCCGGGGAAACCAGGAAGCGCCGTGCCGTCGATGGCGGTGATTGCGCCGATGCCCTTGGCCACGTTCTTGTGGCCGAACAGCGCCTGGAAGCCGCTGTAACCGCCCGGCTCGTCGGGCAGCAGGTCCGGCCGCCCGTTGTTGGCGCTGGCGCAGAGGGCCGAGCTCCTGGCGCAGTGGATCGCGATGCCCTCGAAGTCGGCAACCGCCTGCCTGGGGTTGGCCTTGGCCTCGGCGGCTTCCGGCGAGTTATTGCCGAAGACGGTGGCGATGTCGCTGCCGATATTCTCGAGCGCGATGTTGGCGGTGCTGATGGCGCCGACGTTGCAGCCGGTGCGGGTGAACGGCACCCACGGGGCCGGGGCGATCTTGCCGTCGGCGCCCGCCATCAGAGGCGGCGGGGTGGCGCGAGTGGGATCCGACAATGGGTCGGTCCAGTAACCGAACGACGCCGAGCTCAGCGTGTTACCAGTGCCGTCCGACCTGTAGAAGCGGAAGCTGTTGGAGATCGGGATGCCCATTCGATCTCCGTATAGACCGCTGAGAGAAGTCAGGATGTCGGTCGCGGTGTGGGCGATCAGCGGCGTGTGATGGTTGGCGAGCAGCGTGCCCTGGTTCTCCAGGAAGTTGAGCAGGTGCGGCATCTGCTCGAGGTCCGAGGGAACGTTCGGGGTGTCACGCGTGAAGTGTGTGTTGTCGAACTGCACGAAGATCACGTGCCGCACGTCGTCAGCCAACCGGCAGCTGGACGAGGGAGGTCTGTTCCCGGTCTCGTCGGCAAGCCCCGGGGATGGTAGCAGCCCAGCGACCAGGACGGCGACGGCCAGCAGGATGAACCTACGCATGGGCAACCTCTCTTCTGAGAAATGGCCGGCAGAGCACCAGCCAGCGTAAGGCTAGCGGTCCCGCAGTTAGGGCCGGGTCAATGCTCGGTTAAGGGTCCCTAGCCCCGATGTCACGGCTTGAACGGGGACGATCTCACGGTTCCGCCGGCCCGGCTCCCCCGTTTGAACGACCAGACTCACAGTCGAGTGCGACTCGCACACTCCGGCGCCACAGGTCAGCATGAACTCGTAGCCAGGTACCTGGCATGTCTAGGGAGTGAGATCCATGCGTACTCATCCACGAACCGGCCCTGCTACGCCCCGGGCTCTGGAGGACCCGATTCGCAACCGTGGCGTGGCCTTTACCACGGCAGAGCGTGAGTCCCTCGGGCTCATCGGCCGGCTTCCGTCAGCAGTGTTGACGCTCGATCAGCAGGCGCGGCGCGCTTACCGACAGCTGCAGAACCAGGGCACCGACCTGGCCAAGAACGTCTATCTGGAGCAACTGCACGACCAGAACGAGACCCTGTACTTCAAGCTGCTCACAGAGCATCTTCCCGAGCTGCTGCCTATCGTGTACGACCCCACGATCGGGGACGCGATCATGCAGTATTCCCACGAGTACCGCCGCCCACGAGGAGTCTTCCTTTCCATCGACAGGCCTGCTGACATCGCCAGGGCATTCTCAACGCTCGACCTGGGCCCGGATGACGTCGACCTGATCGTGTGCTCCGACGCCGAGGAGATCCTTGGCATCGGCGACTGGGGGGTGGGCGGCATCGAGATCTCGGTCGGCAAGCTGGCCGTCTACACGGCCGCGGCCGGGGTCGACCCGCGCAAGGTCATCCCTGTGTCACTCGACGTGGGCACCGACAACGAGGGGCTGCTGAACGACCCGCTCTACCTTGGCAACCGGCACTCTCGTGTGCGGGGCGCCCAGTACGACGCCTTCATCAAGGCGTATCTCGAGGTCGCGTCCTCGCTGTTCCCCAACGCGCTTCTGCACTTCGAGGACTTCGGTCCGGGCAACGCACGCCGGATCCTCGTCCAGTACGGCGACCGGTACCGAATTTTCAATGACGACATGCAGGGCACGGGCGCGATCACCCTGGCCGCGGTGCTGTCAGCCGTGCGGGTGTCAGGTTTGCCGATGCGGGAGCAGAAGCTGATCGTGTTTGGCGCGGGCACGGCAGGCGTCGGGATCGCCGACCAGCTGCGCGAGGCCATGGCGCGGGACGGAGCGACGCCCGAGCGGGCGACCGCACAGGTATGGCTCATCGACAAGCAGGGGCTGCTCCTCGACAGCATGACCGACCTGCGCGATTACCAGAAGCCGTACGCTCGCAGAGCAGCAGAGGTCTCCGGCTGGGACAATCGTCCGGACGGCGCGATCTCGCTGCTCGACACAGTTCGCAACGTCGGGCCGACGATCCTGCTCGGCACGTCGACGGCGCACGGAGCGTTCACACGCGGGGTGGTCGAGGCCATGGCCGCCAAGGTCGATCGGCCGATCATCCTCCCGCTGTCCAACCCAACATCCCGCATCGAAGCCATGCCTGCCGACATCATCCCCTGGTCGAAGGGGAAGGCCCTGGTTGCCACGGGGATCCCGCTGCCACCCGTCGTTTACGAGGGTGTCACGTACACCATCGGGCAGGCCAACAATGCGCTCCTTTACCCGGGGCTGGGTCTCGGCACCATCGTCGCCCGAGCCAGCCGCGTGACCCCCGGAATGCTGCTCGCCGCCGCCGAGGCGGTGGCGCGGCAGGTCGACGTCAGCACCCCGGGCGCGTCACTGCTGCCCCTGGTCGAGAACCTGCGCGCGTCGTCGGCCACGACGGCTGTAGCCGTGGTCAACGCAGCTGCTCGCGACGGCGTCGCGACCGCCAGGATCGACAACCCGGTCCAGGCAGTGCAGGATGCCATGTGGCAGCCTGTCTACGAGGAGGACGCAGTCTGATGTCGCCCGCGCACAGGGGCAACTCAGCCAGCGGGCTCAGCGTGCCCGTGGGCGCCCCGAAGATTCTCGACGTGCCGATCGGCCTGGCGGCGACCGGGACGCGCCGAGAGACCGATTCCATGGGCGCCATCGATGTTCCGGCCGATCGCTACTGGGGTGCGCAAACGCAGCGCTCGCTGATCCACTTCTCGATTGGCGACGACCACATGCCCAAGGCCGTCTACCACGCATACGGCTACGTCAAAAAGGCGGCCGCAATCGTCAACGGCCGCGAGGGCCGCCTGCCTCGATGGAGGGCGGATCTCATCGCACGCGTCTGCGATGAGGTGATCGCAGGCAAGCTCGACGACCACTTCCCGCTGTACGTCTGGCAAACGGGATCGGGAACCCAGTCGAACATGAACATCAACGAGGTGATCAGCAACCGTGCCATACAGCTGGTTGGCGGTGAGCTTGGCAGCAAGAGTCCGGTCCACCCCAACGACGACGTCAATATGGCGCAGTCGTCCAACGACACGTTCCCGACGGCGATGAACATCGCCGCGCTCCAGGAAATTCACGAGCACCTGCTGCCTGCTGTCCAGGCGCTGCAGCAGGCCGTTGCCGCCAAGGCAAAGCAGTGGCAGGACGTTGTCAAGATCGGCCGAACCCATCTCGAGGACGCCGTTCCGCTGACCGTCGGGCAGGAATGGTCAGGCTATGCGCACCAGCTGCGCGGAGGCATCGATCGTCTCACTACATCAGCGCAGGGGCTTTACGAGCTCGCCGTAGGCGGGACCGCAGTAGGCACTGGACTCAATGCGCCGCCCCGCTTCGGCGAGGCCGTGGCCGCCGAGATCGCTTCTCTCACGGGCCAGCCGTTCCGAACAGCGACGAACAAATTCGCAGCCGAGGGCAGCCTGGATGCCATGGTGGCGGCCTCGACGGGGCTGCGGGCGCTGGCGGTACCACTGATGAAGATCGCCAACGACATCCGCTGGCTCGCGTCTGGCCCGCGCTGTGGGCTGGCGGAGCTGGTCTTGCCGGCCAACGAGCCGGGCAGCTCGATAATGCCGGGCAAGGTGAATCCAACTCAGTGCGAGGCCATGGTTATGGTCTGCATCCAGGTGCTCTCCGAGGACGGTGCCATCGCCTTCGCGGGAACGCAGGGCAACTTCGAGCTGAACGCGATGCGCCCGATCATCATCAACAACTTCCTGCACTCGGCGAGGATTCTGGGCGACGGGTGCACCAAGCTGCGCCAGTACTGCATCGAAGGCACCGAGCTGAATCGCGAACAGATCCACAACTACGTCAACCGGTCGCTGATGCTCGTCACTGCGCTGTCTCCGGTGATCGGCTACGACAAAGCCTCGGCGATCGCCCACAAGGCGAACCGCGAGGGCACGACTCTCAGGGA
>DATFWQ010000070.1:0-3554 GCA_035259145.1 Candidatus Dormiibacterota bacterium
CTTCGAGGCGGCGCTCGAGCGCCACGGGACGTGGACCAAGAAGGACCTGATGTCGACCGCCATCGAACTCGCCCGGGACGGCTTCGAGATCCACCCCTTCCTTTACGGCGAGATGTTCGCCCAGTGCCACCTGCTCGGGAAGTACCCGGAGGGACGCGAGATCTTCATGCCGGAAGGCTGTCTGCTCAACGTCGGCGAGACGCTTCGACAGACAAAGATGGCGCGCACTCTCGAGCGGCTTCGCGACGAGGGCAGCGACTACTTCTACCGCGGTGACTTCGCCGAGCGCTTCGCAGAGACGGTGAAGGCGGACAGCGGAGTCATCACCAGGGAGGACTTCGAGGCATACCGGGTGCGCTGGCAGGAGCCCGCCTGGGGCACTTATCGCGGCTACCGAATCGCCGGCTCGCCGCCCCCGGACAACGGTGGAACCCACGTCATCGAGGCTTTGAACATGATCGAGCTGCTCGACCTGCAGCGCTGGGGGCCCCCCACCGACTCGGCCGAGACGCTCTACCAGATGATGCGGATCAGCGAGCTGGTGAAGGTCGAGGGTGGCAGGCAGAACGACCCCGACACTCACCCGCTTCCGCTCGAGACGATCCTGTCCAAGGAGTACGCACGCATCCGCTTCGAGCTCATGCAGATGTCGTCGCCGAG
Organism: Candidatus Dormiibacterota bacterium; assembly: GCA_035259145.1. Taxonomy (GTDB): domain Bacteria; phylum Chloroflexota; class Dormibacteria; order Dormibacterales; family Dormibacteraceae; genus CF-161. The sequence continues at coordinate 661 of DATFWQ010000070.1, forward strand.
CCTGGAGCTGGCGGCCGCGGTCCCGCCAGGGAGCAACCACGTGACAGTGGTTGACAGCGCGGGCAACGTGGCGACCATCCTCCATTCGTGCATGTCGCTGCCGTGGTCGAGCGGCCTCTTTGTCGAGGGCGTCAGCATCTGCTCCGGAGGCGCCCACTTCCTTCGGACGATGCCACGTCCAGGCCACCGCGCCTCCTGCTACGTCGCCCCTAACATCGTGTTCAAGGACGACCAGCCGATCCTGGCGTCGGGTTCGCCGAGCGTCGGCCTGATTCCGAACATCCTCCAGAACACCACCAACATCCTCGACTTCGGGATGGACATCGAGGAATCCGTCCACCGGCCCCGCTTCGGCGCCACCATGCTGAACGGCCAGATGATCGAAGCCGACATCGACGAGAAGCTGCGCAAGGGCGTGACGGATCGAGGCATCGAGCTCGACGTCGTCAATCCATGGAACTGGCACCACGGAAGCTTCGAGGGCGTGCACATCGATCGCTCGACGGGTGTGATGAGCGCCTGCGGCGACCCCCGGCGAGCCGGCCAGGCAATGGGCCTCTGAGGTGATGAACATGTTGTTGAAGGGCGGGACACTGATCGACGGAACCGGCGCCGAGCCGGTTCGCAACGTCACGGTCGAGATCCAGGGCAACCAGATCACGCGGGTAGGCGCTGGGCCGGGCCCCGGCGACGATGCCGGCGAGACCGCCACCGTGGATCTCGACGGCCTCACAGTCATGCCCGGCCTCATAGACGCCCACACACACCTGGGCGCCGTGGTAGGCCTCGGCACGCCGGAGGGTACCTACTCCATCGCCGAGCTGGCGGGCCGGCTATTCCGCAACTGTGAGCTGGCGCTCGACGCCGGCTTCACGTCCTGCCGGGAGACGGGCGGGGTCGACAGCGGGATCGTCCGGGCCATCGAGCAGGATCTGGTGCGGGGGCCCAGGATATTTCCCTCCGGAGCCGCCATTGCTCAGGACGGCGGCCACGGCACCATGATGCCTGCCTTCACCGACTGTTTCTGTCCGCTCGCCATCCCGGGCCTGTTCCAGATCAGCGCGGTCTGCAACAGCCCCGACGAGGTGCGGTTGGCGGTGCGCCGGAACTTCCGCCGGGGGGCCACACAGATCAAGGTGCTGGTGACCGGGGGTGTGGTCTCGCTGACCGACCAGCTGGACGAGACCCAGCTGACGGTGGAGGAGATCCGGGCCGCTGTCGTGGAGGCCGAGGCCCGCAACACATATGTGACGGTCCACTCGCATAACTGCCGCGGAATCCGCAACGGACTTGCCGCGGGCGTCCTCTGCGTCGAGCACGGCACCAACCTCGACGAAGAGACGGCCAAGTTGATGGCGCAGTCGGGCTGCGCCCTCGTGCCGACGCTGGCCGTGGCCAACCTGATGAGCACCGAGTTTGCAAAGTGGGGACTGCCCGAGCTGGTCGTACCCCGCGTCCAGGGCGTGGAAAAGGGCATGGCCGACGCGACCCTGCTGGCGCGCCGGCACGGCATCCTGGTCGGTTCGGGCTCCGACCTGCTGGGCTCCGAGCAGAACCGCCGCGGTCTGGAGCTGGTGCTCCGTTCGCGGCTGGAGGACCCACTCACTGCGATCCGGTCCGCCACGCTGGACGATGCCCGGATCCTGCGTCGGGCCGACCGCCTTGGAAGCATCGAGGCAGGCAAGCTCGCCGACTTGATCGCGGTCTCCGGCGACCCCATCGCAGAGCCCGAGCTGTTCGACGACCCCAGCCGCGTCGTGCTCGTCATAAAGGATGGCCGCGTGTTCAAGGACACCGAGGGGCGGGTCGCGCGGACAGGGGCCCTCGTCGCGGCGCGGTGAGGGTCACTGGCACGTGAGCTTCACGCTGCGGGGTGCGACCCTGATCGACGGGACCGGCAGCGATCCGCTGCGCGGGCACGCCGTCACCGTCGAAGGCGATCGGATCGCCCGGGTCGGAACGGTCGAACGCGGCGGCAGTGAGGTCGACCTCGACGGCCTCACACTGCTTCCCGGGCTCATCGATGCCCACACCCACCTCGGCAGCGTCCCGGCGACCCGGGCTGCTGCCGGCGCGACGCCGGCAGCAGAGATCGCCGCGCAGATCTTTCGGAACTGCGAGCTCGGGCTGGATGCGGGGTTCACGACCTGCCGGGAGACCGGCGGGGTCGACTGGGGCATCGTGCGCGCCATCGACCAGGGCCTCGTCCGCGGACCCCGAATCCTGTCCTCAGGACCGGCGATCGCGCAGGACGGAGGCCATGGGACCCTCATGGCGCCGTTCTCGGACTGCGTCTGCCCGCTCGACATGCCGGGCCTGGTCAACGGGAAGGCGGTCTGCGACAGCCCAGACGCCGTCCGCCTGGCGGCGCGGCGTGCGTTCCGTCGCGGCGCGACCCAGCTCAAGCTCATGGCGACCGGCGGAGTCGTCTCGCTGACCGATGAGCTGACCGACACCCAGCTCACAGTTGATGAAATGCGCGCTGCGGTCGCCGAGGCCGATGCCCGAAACACATACGTCACCATCCACGCACACAACTGCGGCGGGATCCGCAATGGCATCCTGGCAGGGGTCCGCTGCGTGGAGCACGGAACCTACCTCGACGAGGAGACGGCGGTCCTGATGGCGTCGCACGGCGTGGCCCTCGTCCCCACGTTCACGGTCGTCGACCTGATGCCCGGCCGCTGGCGCGATTGGGGCCTGCCGGAGCTGGTGGTGTCGCGGCTCGAGGGGGTCGAAGACGCAATGGCCAATGCGTTGATGCTGGCGAGGGCGCTCGGCGTCGACGTCGGTTCGGGCAGCGACCTGCTCGGGCTCGAACAGGGTCGGCGTGGGCGAGAACTGGTGATCCGAGCGCGGCTGGAGGACCCGATGCGCGCGATCGTATCGGCGAC
>DATFWQ010000071.1:0-14914 GCA_035259145.1 Candidatus Dormiibacterota bacterium
GCTGGCCGCATCGTACGAGGCAAAGGCGTACGGGGTCAGAGCCGGAATGGCCGGGTGGAGAGCGAGCCAGCTGTGTCCAGGCCTGCGCTTCGTCGGCGGCCACTTCCGCGAATACCAGCGCCTGGCCGATCAGGTCATCGATGTGCTCCGGGATTTCACCCCGCTAGTCGAGCGCATCTCGATCGACGAAGCGTTCCTCGACGTGGCCGGAACGGAGCACCTGTTCGGCTCGCCTTCCGATATCGCGATCGCCATCCGGCAGCGAGTGCGGAGCGAGATCGGCCTCGCTGTGTCAGTCGGCGTGGCGCAAACGAAGCACCTCGCCAAGGTCGCTTCACAGGTGGCCAAACCCGATGGTCTGGTCGTCGTAGAGCCCGGTCGGGAGATGGAGTTCCTGCATCCTCTCTCCGTCGAGTTGATGTGGGGAGTCGGTCCAGCGACGCGTGCCCGGCTGGCTGACATGGGCATTCGCACTATCGGAGACCTCGCCGCCACGCCAGGTCCCCTTCTACAGCGGCTCCTCGGTGAGGCGGCCGGCAGCAAGCTGACGTCACTGGCTGCCAACAGCGACCCGCGCCGGATCGAAACGGGCAGGCGGGCGGTGTCGATGGGCGCGCAGTCTGCGCTTGGACGCCGGCAGGTCACGCCCGGACTGCTCAGGTCAGCGCTCGGCTACCTGGCTGACAGGGTAGCGGGCCGGCTGAGGGCGGCCGACCGGGCCGGGCGCACCATCACAGTACGGGTGCGCTTCACAGGGCTGCGCTCGGTCACCCGCTCCATCACTCTTCCAGCCCCCATCTCCACCACCCTGACGCTTACCGAGATCGCCATGGACCTTGCCGGCGCAGCCCTTGCGGACTATCCGCGCGAGAGCGAGATAACGCTGCTGGGCGTCTCGGTGTCTCATCTGGTGGACGAACCCGCCCTCCAGCTCGAGCTGCCGCTCGGTCTCCATAACGATCGGCACCGGCCTGGAACCGCTGCCGGCTCGGCTCGCTGGGCTCTGGACCGAGCGGTCGACTCCATTCGAGCCCGCTTCGGGCGTGCCGCAGTCGGTTACGCGACGGTTGTGTTTTCTGATCTCGGGCGAGTTCCCGAAGAATTCAGGGAGCTCGCCGAGCGCCAGGTCACGAACTGAGTGAGCCGGGGGGGCAGGCTTGGACCTCGGTCTTTCTGTTCCCGTCGGCACTGGTGATCTGCTGCACAGACCAGCCACTGTTAACCACGCTGCCCGGTAGACGCTGCGGCGAAAAAGTGGTACTATACGAACATGCGTTTGATGGCTGCGCCGGGCAAAGCCTCCGAGCTCTTCTATGAGGGCTCAGGCGGCTACGTGCCGCCCTCCTTCGCCAGCGTCGAGGAGGGCCTCGCCGTCATCGATCGGGGCGGACCCGAGAACCTGACCACCAACACCCTGCGCGAGGACCTCAAGTGGTTCACGATCCAGCAGCGCACCCTGGAGGCGATGAGCGCCCGCTGGCTGGGCGAGCTCGACCGGCGGGAGCAGCAGGCCCCAGACGATGACTTCCACTCCTGCACCCGCTGGCTGAGTGAGACCCTCAAGCTCACCCCCAACGCCGCCTATGCCCATGTCCGCACCGCCCGCATGCTGGAGCAGCTGCCCTGGACCGCGGCTGCCTTCCGGCGCGGCCAGATCAGCTCCCAGCACGTAGCCGTCATCCGCCGGGCCATGGAACAGGTCCCCAAGACCTGCCTCGACCCTTCTGATGTGGAGCCGGCGCTGGTCTTCGCAGCCCGCCAGATGGACACCTTCAACCTGGAACAGCACTGGCAGCAAATCCGCTACCAGGCCGACCAGGAGGCGGCCCTGGAAGCCGAGGAGGAGCGGCGCCGGCAGCGCTGGCTGTCCCTGCGCCAGATCTCGACCGGCAACTACCGGATCGAGGGGGTGCTCGACGCCGAAGGTGGAGCCACCCTGAAGACCGCCATCCGGAGCCTTCTCGGCCCCCGCCCGGCCAGCGACGACGAACGTACGCCTGCCCAGCGCCGCGCCGACGCCATCGTGGAGCTGGCCAGGCGCCGGCTGGATGCGGGCGACCTGCCCGAGCGGGGCGGCGAGAAGCCGCATCTTTTGCTGACCGCCGACCTCTCCACGCTCCGGCTCGCGCCTGGCTCGCGCCTGGCCCAGCTTGACTGGGGGCCGCTGGTGACCGGTGAGACCGCCCGTCGCCTCGCGGACGACGCCTCGATCACGCCGGTCCTGGTGGACGACAAGGGCGGAATCCTCCACGTCGGCCGCAGCTCGCGCTCGGTGCCCGGGCGGTTGCGGAAGGCGCTGAACCTGCGCGATCGCCACTGCGTGAGCCCAGGCTGCACGACGCCGCCCGAGCTGTGCGTGCCACACCACCGGCTGCACTGGGCAGATGGCGGGCGGACCGTCCTCCCCAATCTCGAGCTCAGGTGCGACGTCCACCACGGCCGCCTGCACCCTGAGAACCATCGTTTCCGGCAGAGCCGAGCGCCCTGAGGCATCTGCCAAATGAGTTGCGCGCCCGATCATGACTCGGGCGTTGGTGCGATCGATTCCGGTGGCGCAGACTCTGCCAATGCGTGTGCGGGGCCCAGCCTCTCGACGCCGGCTGGCCACCACCATGTTCGTCGATATGGTGGCATCGACCGAGGTGGCGGCGGCGATCGGCGACCGGCGCTGGCGGGAGCTCTTGCAGAGGTACCACCAGATCATCCGGAGTGCACTCAAAAGCCATCATGGCCGGCAGGTTGATGCCACAGGCGATGGCGTGTTCGCGATCTTCGAGCAGCCCGTCTGGGCCGTCAACTGCGCCTGTGCGCTCACCGACAAGCTTCACGAGGTCGGGATCGAGGTGCGAGCTGGTGTGCACGCCGGCGAAGTCGAGCTGATGGGCCGCAAGGTTGGTGGGATTGCTGTCCACATCGGCGCCCGCATCGCCGCACTGGCCGGCCCCGGCGAAGTTCTGCTGTCGGGCACTGTGCGTGACCTGGTGGCCGGGACCGAGCTCCAGTACGTAGACCGCGGTGTGCATCCTCTGAGAGGTGTCCCCGGGCAGTGGAGGGTGTTCGGCGTGGCATGGCCCTCCGCGGTACCGCTGCATCGCGACGTACGCATGCCAGACAAGAGCCACGTGCGTCTCGGCAGCCGGCCTGTCGTGGCCGGTGTTTCTGGCGGCATTTTGCTCGTAGCAATGGTGATCGGGGTCGTTTTTATAATCCGAGCCGTCACCGCCCCGCCGCTTATGCCCGCGGGCCCGTCAATCGCTCGCATTGACGTCGGGCGCGCAACTTTTGACACTGCCATCGCGGTCCATGGCCAACCCAGCCAGATGGCGATTGGAGATTCGATCTGGATCATCGACGATTCGAGCCACACTCTGCTCCGGGTTGACTTGAATACCGGCGAGCTGCTGCACTCGAGTCCTGTCGATGGCACGCCGACGGGAATCGCGTTCGGCGACGGATCCGTATGGGTGAGCAGTGGGCCTACTGGCTCGGTCATCCGCTTTGACGCCCGTACTGGGGACAGACAGCGAAGCATCCGGGTTCCCAGTGGAGTGAGTGGAATGGCCTACGGTGCCGGCAGCCTCTGGGTCGCCGACCCTCTCCATGACAGGGTGCTGCGGATCGACCCGGTTACCAACAGCGTCGTCGCCACCAGGAGCGTTGGACGGGAACCGGAAGTAGTTGCAGTGGGGCCCAGCGGCGTGTGTGTGCTCAACGCACTCGACAATTCGCTGAGCCGAATCGATCCGGCTTCGAACGTGGTGTCGCCGCCCATCGCTCTCCAGGCCACCGCCACCGCTGTCGCGGTCTCTGCAGATGCTATCTGGCTCGCGAGCACGCCAGGCTCCATCACGCGCATCGACCCTCGCACATCGCAGACTGTGGAGACCTTGGTTGTGGGCGGCGGGCCCGTGGCCATCGCGGTGGCGGGGGGCGCGGTCTGGGTCGCGAATTATGCGGCGAGTGAAGTGGAGCGCATCGATCTTGTCTCATCCACGGTCACGAGCCACCTGAAGGTTCGCGGCCACCCCTCCGCCCTGGCGTCGCGTGACGATTCCGTCTGGGTGGTGGTGTCTCTTTGAAAGGGGAGACACACACACAACCCCCTCAAACTCAGGGGTGCTCGATGGCCACGTGGTCGAACGCAGGAGCGACCATCGCCTGGTCATACGAGTACGACACCACTCGATGCGGCACTATCTCCACGTAATACTGTTCGACGAGCGGCACATCTGCGACCAGTTCTTCGGTCACGTACTGATCGAGCTCCGTCCAGCAGCGTCTGCTGAAGCTGGGAAAAAGAGCGAGACAACGGGCAAAGCGGTCTTCGATGTCGGGAACCTGGATATCGCCGTAACCCCAGGCGCGCAGCTGATCGCCCGTCGCGCCCACCAGTGAGGGATCCCTGTGCTGCGCCAACGCCAGTCGTGTGTACATGTCTCCGAAGATGACGCCGCCTGCATCCGGCGCTGAACGTGAGACGAACAGCGTCATTGCGGTATGAGTCGTCGGATCCAGCACCTGTGTGAGGACTTCAAGAGGTGAGCCGAGTGAGAGGTCGAGATTGATGCCTATGCTGCGCAGGTTGCTCTTGACCGTCTCGCCCATCTCGGGGGGCCTCCGACCTTCATCGACGATGCCGGCCGCCTTGACGTGGGCGCAGGCTGGCGCATCGCAGGCTCCCTCATGCTTGCTGTCGTAGCGTGATTGCATCATCTCGGCTCGGGCGCTCTGGAGGCGCGCCGCCGCGTCGCCCTTGGCGCCGAAGGGGTCGTAGCTGAGCAGATCGTTGTCCTCCGCGGTGTCGAAGCCCACATGACCAGTCAGGCTTCCCGCATATTCTCCGCCCCTGAGGACCAACAGCCTCTGCCGGTCGATGGCGTAGGCCACAGCTCTCCGGACATGCACGTCGTCAAACGGTGGGACCGCGAGATTCATGGTGATCGACATCAGGTTGTCGTCGTCGTTGACATCCACCGAACCGCGATCTGGGTGCTCGCGAACCGCGTGCAGCGTGTCCAGAGGCGCCTGGGGCGCCACGCCATCGATGAGAGCAAGGTCAGCCTCGCCGGACAGCACCCGCGCGGCAGCATCGGCTCTAGACGGGACACCCCGGCGGATCTCGATTCTGTCGACGTAAGCCGGGCGCAGCGGATCGCTCGTATGGCTCCACGCCGGATTCCGCACGAGAGTGCGGCTGCCGTCTGGCTTCGATCCTGAGACCGGCTCTTGCCTATCAGGCGGCTGGCGAAAGTCCAGCTTTTCGCTGCCCTCGATCATGTAGGGGCCCGACGACACCATGAAGCTCCCGTAGTTTGTGTCGTGGCCTGTCGCCGCCCCAAATGGAGCCGATTCGTCGCCTGGGAGCGGAGGGATCGGAGCCGTGAACGACGTGCTGAAGCGGTAGCCGAGGTCGCTCCAGGGCTGGACGAGCCGTACCTTCAAGGTGTATCTGTCGGGAACCTCAAGGCCGGCTATGGTTGCCGACTTGCGCTGTGAGAACTCGGCGTAGCCCTGGATCATGAAGAAGTCGGATCGCTCGAACCCGGGTGTATTCTCGTCGGGGCCAACTCGGGCGGCCCTGTTCAGGGCGTGGACGAAATCCCCTGCCGTTATTTCAACCGTCTGCAACGGCGGTCCGTAATGCAGGCCGTGCCGCAGATGGAAGGTCCATATCCTGCGGTCCGCGGACACGTCGGGGAACCCGCTGGCCAGGTCGGGCACGAGGTGGGTTCCCGGAGCGTCCCCCTCACCGGTGTATGAGAGAAGGGTTCGGGCAAGGCAGCACCTGAACAGCTCCCGATTGAGTAGGTCGTCATTGAGAACCGGGTCGCCATGCTCCTTTGACACGTGACCGAGCGTGATGACTCGCAGCACCCCGCCCGAAGGCGTTGGACTGGGCGCGTGGCTCGATCCGTTGTCGCAGCCACCAAGGAGCACAAGGACCGCCAGAGCAGCAACCTGGATGCGCGCAAATGGCACTACCCCGTGCGGGTGACCAACTCTGTCAATCATGGAACCCATGGCGAAGCGCCCCTCTGTAGCCGTCAGTCTGGACCAGCCTCTCCCCGCCCGGCCGCATCATGTCCCAGTTGCTGTACGGTTGTGCTCCAGCATCGCATAGTAGAGCCGCCAATGGCGGTCTGGTGGGGACGAAGGTTGGTCAGGACGTACCGCAGTCGGCCGTCAGGTCAGTAGACGCAGCTGTGGATGACCTCGAACTGCTGGCCGGCACCTTGCTCTTCGAGGGCCTGTCGACCACCGAGCTGGAGGTTCTCCGCCCGGCGATCCGCAGCCGCAGCTTCGCAAGAGATGCGTATGTGTTCCGCGAGGGCGACCCTGGTTCGCACCTGTACGTAGTCGTCCGCGGCAGGGTGAAGATCGCTCGCTTCAGCGTCGGTGGCGGCGAGGTCGTCTTCGCACTCGTAGGGCCGGGCGAGATGTTCGGTGAGTTGTCGCTCTTCGCCCCAGACGGCGAACGGACCGCCGACGCACAGGCGCTGGAGGCGGCGAGATGCCTCGCGGTCAACCGAGACGCCGTCGTCAGTCTCCTTTTGGGCCACCCCGATGTGCTGTTCAAAATGATCTCCTGGCTGACCGCCTACATACGTCGTAAAGACGCCGCGATTGCAGAAGCGGCTTTCCTCGACATTCCGGCCCGTGTGGGCCTTAAATTGGTCGAGCTCGCTCAGAGCAAGGGCAACCGTGTAAGTGGCGGTGTCCTGATCGACGTTCCACTCAGCCAGCGAACGCTCGCCGGCATGGTCGGCGCCAGCCGCGAGAACGTGAATCGCGCTCTCAACCGCTTTGTCGCTCTCGGTTTCATACGCAAGTCTCGTGGCCGGATCACGGTGCTGCAGCCGGATCAGCTTCGCCGGCGCGGCTTGGCGCGAATGTGACGAACAACACGCGGTCGCTGTGTCGCTCGTCATATCCGCGCGCCAAACGGGCCCCTACGCTCTAGCTCACCAGATCAGCAAGTGCTGGAGGTGGCGAGCCAGGCGTTCAGCTCCGCTCCGTCGCGCCATGCATGAGCCACACGCTCGCGCGCTTCTGCAGTTGCAATCCAGGGCCCGACCTCCCAGCGTCGCCAGTAGATCAGTCGCTTGTGCCGCAGCAACTCCCCGCGGGGATGGTCCTGCGGGTGAGGCGGCGGCACCCGCTTCAGCTCCAGACCGCCCATCTCGTACTTCTTCTCACGCAGCCGGGTGACGATCGCAACCAGCTCCCTGCCCGTCGCGTCCGCCGCGATCGCCTCACGAAAGCGGGCCAGCTGCAGCGCGTCCATCATGTACCGTCCGCCCGCCGCGACGAGACCGGTCGCATCCAGCGCCACATAACCGCCTCCGCTAGCATCGGCATAGATGTTGGTCTTGTACGGCGACTTGTCGGCCGAGAACCGGATGTCCCGGTTGGGGCGCGAGAGCCGCGCCGGACCGAACTCCGACTCCAGGTCGGCGAGGAGAGCGACCATCGGCCCCTTTACCTCTTCGTCGTACTGTCTGCGGTGAGCCTCGAAGTAAGCTTTCGAGTTGTCAGCCCGAAGCCCGAGGAAGTAGCCCTGGAAGTCCCCTTTCCAGCCGGCAAACCTGCCTTCCATAGCCGGCAGATTATCCGGCCCAGGCGCCCACCCGTGTGTCGCGAGCGGGCTGCGACTCAGGGGGTCACAACGATCGCGTTTGGCGACTGGCCCGCGAACGGGTCCGGCAGAGGCGCCATCACCTGCTCCCAGCTCACGCCTCCATCGGCTGAGCGATGGACGCCACGGTTGCTCACGGAGTAAAACACCCGCCGCTCCTCGACGTTCGTCGCAAGCAGAGCGCGCAGCGTGCCCCTGGGCCCGGGGAGCCCCTCGCGCACCTCGCGCCATGGGCCAACGGCCCCGCGCCTGTAGACCGTCGACTCCGCACTCCGGGGGTTGTGCGCGGCAAACGGTGAGTCCGCCGCCGATACGACGATCGTCTCGGGGTCGCCGGGGTCGACCGCTAGACCAAAGAGGTAGTGATGCTCGATGCCTTCATCCGGCCGCACCCACGTGTCGCCGCCGTCGTGGCTCTCGTTGTAGCCATGGCCGGGCATCATCATGCCGTCACCGGCCGCCGAGTACAGCCGGCCCGGCGCCTCAGAATGCACCGCCAGCGTGTGCGTATCGAAGGGACCGTCGGGCACACGGTCGGTCCAGGTGCGGCCGCCGTCACTGCTGCGAACCAGCGCGCCGGCTTCGATGCAGACATAGAGGCGGTCGGGAGACCCGGGATCGAGCGTGATCCAGCGGACGTGGCTGGTGTCGGGGCGCGGTGGAAAGCTCCAGGTCGGCGCCGAAGGCAGCCCGTTCATCGCGGCCAGACTCTCCCAGCTGCGGCCCGAATCCTCCGACCGCCACATCGCGCTCGGATCGATTCCCGCGTACACGACGTCTTCATTCGGGCCGGCTGCGAGCGCGCTCACGTCCAGCGCTGCTAACGACTCGCCCGCGACGCGCCAGGAGGCACCACCGTCGGAGCTGCGCCACGCCCCGGCCCCAACCGTGCCACACCAGACGCGTTCCGGATGAGCGGGGTCAGCCGCGAGGCAGCGCGGGGCCATTCCCTCCATCCGCGGCTCGGCCTCCCAGCGCCCGTTCCCACCGCGCACGACGACGAGCCCGCGATCCAGCGCCACATATATCGTGGTCATGCAGTACCTCCTTCGGACGACGCCGGGCGAGAGAAGCGCCCGCCTTCACCATCGTGACGCCCGCCGTCAGGGAACTCTTCGCAGCTCACCTCAGTGTAAAGGACGCCGAGAACATGGTCTGCATCTGGGGAGCGCAGTCGAAATCGAGCCCGAAGTGCCACCGGTGACGCAGAGATCGGGCAGCACAAATCTGGCCGCGGGTCAGGTTGAGGAGCCCAACCCTCTGCCGAGCGCGCTCGCTTCGGCCGGCGCCGCCGACCGGCTTGAGCCCCGGGCGTGGGCCTCCAGCGCCCGCATCATCGCGCCGACCAGATCCGCGTTTCGGCCGTTTCGCCGGTGGACCGCGGCGACCACCCGCCGAGGCGGGTCGTCAGGTGTCATTCGGAGTGCACGCATTCCCGAGGCCAGACCTCGACTGGCCAGCGACCGCGGCATGATGGCGACGCCGAGCCCGGCGCTGATCAGCTCCAGCATGACCTCGACTGCACCGGTCTCTGCCGCCACGATCGGGGCTGAGCCCCCCCGTCGAAACCACTCGTCGGTGATCCGCCGGACGTTGTAATCGGCGGGGAAGGTGATCAGGTGAGCGTCGAGGAGATCCTCCTGGCGGACATGGGCGAGCTGAGCCAGCGAGTGGCCTGCCGGAGCGAGGACCACCAGGTCCTCGTCCAGCAGCACCGTCTGTGACAGGTCCTGGTGTCGTGACCGTGCCGGCGAGGAGGGCATCAGGCTGACGATGCCGATGTCGAGCTGATCGCCGGCCAGCTTGGCCAGGATCTCGTTCACCCCGTGGTGGTGGTTGACCTGGAGCTGAACATGTGGATGAACCTGGACGAAGTCGGCCAGGGCAGCCGGGAGCCAGGACTGGATGGGACCCAGCACGGACGCGATCCGCAGACGGGCCTGATATCCGTGACGAAAGCCGGCCAGCCCTTCGCGAGTCTCCGCCGCCTTGGCCAGCAGCACCTCGGCTTGGTGGAGCAGGTACTCACCGGCGGGCGTCAGGGTGATCCCGCTGTGCCGCCGATTGAACAGCTGAGAGCCGCACTCTCGCTCGAGCTGCAGGATCTGCTCGCTCAGCGCGGACTGGGTCATGTTCAGCGCCTCGGCGGCAGCGGTGAAGGTACCCCGCCGGGCGATCTCCACGAAGTAACGGTAGTGACGGAGCTCGGCCATAGGCAACTCCACCAGGCTATTACGGTCCGACCCAGCCGGGCGTCATCGGCATGGCCGATCAAACTCATCGGAGGGCGTGGATTGAAGGTGCGGCCGCGTCCGCCTACCATCGAGGGCGAGGGTGGTCGGGAGCGTGATGTGGGGGGCTGCTTTGGAGTGCGACCGATGGCGGGGCCGCGCCTACTCAGTGTTTCGCCCGTACCGGCGGAGCCCCACGTCCCTGGCAACCCTTGCCGCGTCCAGGGTCCAGTGGTCACGGATCAGCTGAAGGGCGTCGGGGATCACGAACCCCGCGTCGCGCCAGGCAATCGCCTCAGGCATGGTCACGCCCGTCTCCCGCGCCTCCCAGGCGTCGGCTACGTTGAAGCCCTCGTCCTCCCACCGATGGAGCTCCTCGATCGTCAAGCCCACCGCCCTGGCCTGGACCGCGTCGCGGACTGGGACGCCCTCTTCAGCCCACCGGCGGGCCTCGGCGAGGGACAGCTTGTGTTTCTTGGCCCAGGAGATCTCGAGCGGGTGAAGTGGAGCCCAGTCTCGAACCTCGTCCACGGTCAGCCCAAAGCCGATGGCGCTCTCGATCCCCGAGGCATCGAGCCCCGTCCTGCTCCAGTCATCGGTGCCCCCACGGCCGGTCCAGCAGATAGGAGAGAGGATATTGCTTAGCGAAGAGCGGAACCGGGTCCTGTGCCAGACCGGGCCCGACACACCGATGGGCGAGCTGCTGCGACGCTACTGGCAGCCGATCGCTGGAGTGGCGGAATTCGACACCCGGCCGACGAAGCCGGTACGCATCCTCGGCGAGGACCTGGTTCTCTACCGGGACAGGGCAGGGACGTTCGGCCTGGTGGACCGGCACTGCCCGCATCGCCGAGCCGACATGTCATACGGCTTCGTCGAGGACACCGGGTTGCGCTGCAACTACCACGGCTGGCTGTTCGACGAGAGCGGAAGATGCCTGCACCAGCCGTTCGAGGAGCATGCCCACCCGCGTGCCCAGTTCAAGGACAAGGTTGCGATCATGGCCTATCCGGTCGAGGCCAAGGCCGGCATCGTGTGGACTTACATGGGACCTAGGCCGGCTCCGCTGCTGCCAGACTGGGCCCGCTTCCATCACCGGGGCTACAAGCAGGTGGTTCTGTCACACATCCCCTGTAACTGGTTCCAGTGTCAGGAGAACTCGATCGACCCGGTCCACTTCGAATGGCTCCACTCGAACTGGTCCCAGGTCCTGCGCGGCGAGGATGGGCCCCGGGCTCCGACCCACACGCGGCTGGGCTTCGACGAATTCGACTACGGGTTCGTCTACCGACGGGTTCGTTCGGACACCACTGAGGCGGATGAGCAGTGGACCATCGGTCGCGTCTGCCTCTGGCCGAACTGCCTCTACACCGGCCATTTCGAGTGGCGGGTGCCAATCGACGAAGAGAACACCCTCAGCGTCGGCTGGTTCATCGACCCCATCCCGGGCGACGAGCCGTTCGAGCAGGAGCGCATCCCATGCTGGACCGCTCCCGTGGCCGATCCCCAGACAGGGCGGTTGCTCGACACCCACATCATGAACCAGGACTTCATTGCCTGGATCGGCCAGGGCCGGGTCGCCGACAGGACCAGGGAGCACCTCGGGGACAGCGATCGCGGCGTTCTCATGATGCGCAAGAAGATGTTCGAGCAGATGGAGGTCGTTCGCTCCGGGCGCGACCCACTTGGCACGATCCGGGACGCCGCCATCAATCGGCGCGTCCACCTGCCGCTCATCGGTGACGGGCCGCCGCGAGCAGGGGGCGACGAGACAGGCCCTCCCTCGTTTCCGTTTCTGGCGGGCCAGCCCCAGGAGATCGTCGAGGAACTCAGCGATCTGTGGCGGACGCGCCCGTGACAGCACGTCGCGCGGTCGCGCGAGCCGAGACGGTCGGCAGCCTGCTCCGACCCCCCCAGCTCCTGGCCGCCAGGCACGACCTCAGCGAGGGCCGAAGCACCCCGGAGCGGATCCGCGAGCTCGAGGATGCCGCGGTCCTCGAGGCGATCGGCCTCCAGGAGGCCGTTGGTCTCGACGTCATCACCGACGGCGAGATGCGTCGCCGCGGCTGGGCGGCCACGATCGAGGCGCTCGAGGGCTTCGAGCCACGTCCGGGTGGGCCGGGCCTGAACTGGCGCGGGGAGGGCCCCGAGGCGCAGACGGACGCCGGCTACCCGACTGTCGTGCGCCGGATCTCCCCGCGAGGCAGCCTGGCCGAGGATTACGCCTTCCTGGCCGAGCACGCGCGGCTCAGGGCAAAGTACTGCCTGCCCGCGCCGAGCTATCACCGCCGCTTCTGGTATCGACAGCACTCGGCAGACGCGTACCCGACCTGCGAGGCATTCCTGGAGGCGGTGCGGGACTACCTGCGCGCTGAGGTGGCCCGGCTGACGGGGCTCGGGTGCGACTACGTCCAGCTCGATGCTCCCAACTACGGGACCCTGTGCGACGTCGAGAACCGTCGCCGGCTGGAAGCGCGAGGCCACGACCTCGACGCGGAGCTGGCCTTCGACATCGAGCTCGACAACTCGGTCTTCGACGGGTTCACGGGCATCACACGCGCGCTGCACGTCTGCCGGGGCAACGCAGCCGGCAGGTGGCACTCCACGGGCGGCTACGGTCGCATCGCCGAACGGCTCTTCTCGCAGTTGGATGTGGACGTCCTCTTGCTCGAGTACGACACTGCACGGGCCGGCGACTTCGGGCCGCTGGCGTGCATCCGACCGGGCACCACTGCCGTCCTGGGCCTGCTCACGACGAAGTCGGGCTCCCTCGAGGATGAGCGAGAGGTGGAGGCCAGGATCGCGCAGGCGGCGAAGGTCAAGCCGCTCGCGGAGCTGGCACTGAGCCCGCAGTGCGGCTTCGCGTCGGTGGCGATGGGCAACCCGCTCACGCCAGAGGAACAGCGAGCCAAGCTGGCCCTTGTGGCACGCGTTGCGCGCCGAATCTGGGCTCAGGCCTAGGGCCCCTGGGGTCAGAGCGGCATCTCCAGCCGGGGTGTCGTCCTCTGGAACGCTTCGGCACAGCGGACTTCTGAGCCTGCGCCGAAGTACCTCGCCTGGACGGCCCGCTGCTCGCCTCTCTGACGATAGTGGTCGCGCAGGTACGACTGCGCTGCCATAGCCGCCATCGCCTCCTCCTTGAGGTCCGCCACCGGCGTGTAGTCGACGAAGGTGTTGGGAGTGAAGCCGCACTGTTCAGGGTGATGCGGCTCGAAAAGGTAGACGCGCGGCGGCGGGATCGTGATGAACGCGCCGGCCACCCCGGCCGCACCCATGGCGAGCTTCCGCGCCCGATCAGCGACGGCGAAGGCCACCGGGTGATCCGGGTTGAACGGATCGACCGGCGTATGCGTGATGAGCACATCTGGCCGAACTTCGCGCATCACCTCGACGAGTCGCTCGACATCGCCGGCAGAGACCTCGAGCGGATAGTCACCCAGGTCGAACGGCACGAAGTCGCAGCCGACGGCCGCAGCCGCGCGAGCGCACTCACCGTGGCGGGTGCGCTTGACGTTCTCAGCGGTCTGCCCCGGCTCCTTCCACAGGTCGCCGGACTCGCCCCGCTCGCCGTACGACAGGGCGACAACCGTCGCCCGCCAGCCCGCTGCCGTGTGCCGCGCCAGGGTGCCCGCGGCCCGCCAGACGAAGTCGGCGGCGTGGGCACCTACCACGAGCAGAGATCCGGTCTCTCCCACGGCTGCCATGATATGTGCGCTCGGACCCTCGTCCGCGAGCGGAGGTGTGCAGAGACATCGGTCCGGCCGATGTCGCTGATCGGTGCCACCCATTGGACACCGTGGCGGCTCGTACTTAGCATTGCCAGGTGGGCGCCACTGGTGGCATCAGCCCACAGGAGGAGGAGGCGCCGTTTGGGCAAGCGACAGACGCTGGAGATTCCTGGTGTGACGCATGGGGCCCCGATCCCCATGGGCGTCAAGGTCGGCAATCTGCTGTTCTCATCCGGCGTCATGGGCAAGGATCCCGCGAACGGCGCCCTTCCCGACGATCCCGCCCGCCAGGCCGAGCTGATGTTCCGGAACCTTCGCACACTCCTCGAGCAGGCCGGCGGCAGCCTGGACGACGTCGCCCACGTCACCGTATTCGTGAAGGACGATGCCTATCGCGAGCACCTGAACCGCGAGTGGCTGAAGGCGTTTCCGGACGAGAGCGACCGCCCGGCCCGTCACACACTGCTGTGGAACCTGCCCGGAGGCATGCTGATTCAGTGCGAGGTGGTGGCCGTCCTCGATGGTTGATGCCCAGCTCATTCGGGCCGGACCTTTGAAGAGGAGACGGCGATGATCATCGACGTGCACGGCCATGTGACGGCGCCGGCCGAGCTGTACAGCTACAAGTCGACGCTGCTGGCAAGCCGCGGCTATCACGGCAAAGGCAGCACGGGCATCAGCGACGAGCGCATGCACCAGGCCGTCACGCGGCACCTGAACCTGCTGCGGAGAGTCGGCACGGACGTCCAGTTCCTCTCACCCCGGCCCTTCCAGCTGATGCACTCCGAGCAGCCCGAATCGATAGTTCGGTGGTGGGTCGAGGCGAACAACGACGTCATCGCCCGACAGTGCCGCGCGTACCCGGACGTGTTTCGCGGTGTATGCGGACTGCCGCAGACACCAGGCGGGAGCATCCAGGCCTGCGTCGAAGAGCTGGATCGATGCGTCAGGGAGCACGAGTTCATCGGCTGCCTGATCAATCCGGACCCCACAGAAGGGACCGGCCTCATGCCGACCCTCGACGACGAATACTGGTACCCGCTCTACGAGAGGATGGTCGATCTGGACGTCCCTGGCCTCATCCACTCCACCGCCTGTAAGAATTTCCGGGAGTCGTACAGCGCCCACTTCATAACCGAGGAGAGCATCGCGGTGCTCAACCTTTGCAAGGCGGAGAGCCGCGTCTTCTCTGACTTCCCGACCCTTCGCCTCATCGTGTCCCACGGCGGCGGCTCGGTGCCCTATCAGATCGGTCGCTGGCGGGCGCACCGGTTTCGGGAGCAGGAGGCCAACCCGTCGCTGGAATCGTTCGATGCCAG
>DATFWQ010000072.1:0-6901 GCA_035259145.1 Candidatus Dormiibacterota bacterium
TTCATGCGAGTACTGCTGCTCCGCAATGCCGGCTACGGCCTCAACGACTTCCGCATGGTCGGCTGCTGGGCCCGCCTCCCCCTGCTCCCGGAATGCCTGCTCCCAGGCGTCCGTCGCGCTCTGTCCAGCCGCCCTTTCAGCTTGACTGAAATCGGTGAGCTCCATGTCCACTTCAACCTCCCACTGCCAGCAGCGATGCTGCCCAAATCTGGACCGACACTGCGTTGCGGCTGTGAAGAGGTCAAGGGGCGATCAGCACCTGCGTTATGACAACCGCCCAAGACCAGGGATCAGCTTCGGGAAAATGACGAGGAAGCCCCAGGACGACGCGAGCTGAGTATCGATCTGTCTACACTCGCCTCATACAAACCGTGCCATGTCGCGGAGCTCCGCTCGACTCGGACATCCGTTGAGACGTCGCGCGCTCAGGCCAGGAACCACAGGTGGAAACGAGCAGCGACGGCAGCCGCCACCAGGCCGCCCACCAGATAGGCGGCAATGGCGAAGCCGAGGACCCACGGGTGAGCGCCGTTCGAGCTGGTGAAATGGATGATCAAGGCCCCCGCCAGCCCCATGATCACCACAAAAATGCCCCACCATGCGGCTGGGTGTTGCAGGAAGGCCAGACCGGCCACTCGTGCAATGGTCGGGTCGGGGTCCGACGGGTCCGCACGCCTTTGTCGGAGGGCGTCAGCCTCGTAGGCGAGGGCCGTGGCGATACCCAGAAGGATCAGAGCCAGGGCCGCACGGAGCAGGCTCTGATCCTGGTAAGCGCGCCAGCTGAACAGCACGGCGGCGATCACGAGAACCAACGCGGCAAGGGCGTAGATCCAGGCAGCGGACGTCCGATGCCGATCCATTCCCGCCGCTACAGTACGTAGTGGTCTCGAGATCCTCCGAAGACGAACACGGCCCTCGACGAAGAGCGCCCCATCGTCTGGGAATGCTCGAACCCTCAGCCTTTCGCTGATCATCCGGACGTGTCCGGCACTGTCGAGGATGATGAACCTGAACATCGGGCCGGAACCGTCCGCCGAGAGGGGAACGGTGAACAACCAGACGCCGTCACGGTACTGGCCCGGGTACGCCGGCTGCCAGCGCGGCCCGCAACGAATGACGACGCTGTAGTCCGGCGGCTCGAATTCTGTCGTCCTGAACATGAGCGTGCCGAGTGGTGGGGCCTGGCCAGCTGGAGACGGCTGCTCGGACGTTGTCACGGTACCCAGCCAGTGAAATGTGCGATCAACCCACCACCCACCGACGCGGCTGCACCTCCAGCCAGCACCAGCCATGCGCGCTTTGAGCGATAGACGAAGTCGACCACCACGCCCCCCAGGACCAGCATCACAACGAGCAGGATCGCCAGCCATGGCCCCGGGTGATCCTGAAACTGCTGAGCTGCGATCTTTGAGATGGTCACCGCGCCGGTCCACAGCGCGTAGCTCTCGTAACCAAGAGCAGCGACCAGGCCGGCCAGCACGATGACCAGCGATCCACGCAGTGGGTCCCGGTCGAGCGATGCCTGCAGAAGCATCAATCCAGCGGACACGAGAAGGATGCCGGCGGCGACAGCGAACACCACCCCTGCCAGCCGGTCGGAGGACGTCGCGACACTCGCAATGGCTGTGACGGTGGTCATGCACCCGGTCCAAATGCAGACATGCGACTCCTCCCACCCGGCCGTGCTACGCCAACGTAGCCATCTCCAGTCTCCCTGCCCGGCCGCGGTTGTCAATGGGCAATGTCGAGTGGGATATGTCGCGCGCTGACCTGCTGGTCGCACCATGCCTGTGGCTGCGGACTGTCGCAGAGACCAGTGCGTGAGCGCGGCAGATTCAGTGACCGATCTGGCGACGTGGATCGGGAAGCAAGAACGTATGCTCGGGGCTGATGACCCAGTCGGGCATCATGGCGACCAGGCCCTGAAGGTCATCTGCCGGCCCGTCGACGAGCAGCATGCGTCCGGTCTCGTCGACCACACGGACCCCCTTGACTGAACGGATCCTGGCGACGTCAGTAGCCGGCTTGGGGCCCTGACCTCGATATCGAAATATGAAGCGTCCGATGAGCTCAGTCTACGAGAGCAGTCCGTGGCCCTCAAACTCGGGTTGGAAACCGAGCGTCTTTGCCGATGCGAAAAGCGCCCCGGCGATGGCGTTCGAACGAACCTGGTTACGCGCCATGGACAGCAGGTCGGGCCTAATGGCAAGCAGCTTCGCGGCTGCGCCGGTGACCGCCGGACAGGCCATTGAGGTGCCGCTCATGGGAGCGTACCCACCAGGTATGGTCGACATGACGCCGACGCCAGGCCCCACAAGATCCAGCGCCGGGCCCACGTTGGAGAAGGCGGCGATGAAGTTCTTGCGATCGGTGCCGAACGGAGGCTCCACATCTCCCGCTTCGACGGACGTCGCCGGGAAAGTGCCGATGCGGCCCAGCGCGGACACGGCCAGGGCAAGCGGGTCCGATGCCGGGAAGCTGACGGCTCGGCGGTCGTCGTTGCCCGCGGCAATGATGCACAGGCTGCCTTGCGCCCGGGCGTCTGCGATGGCTGCGATGGTGGCGGCATCCGGTGCGCCACCGCCCAGGCTCATGTTTATCAGGTCACATTGGTCCGTTACCGCGGCGTCGATGGCTTTGATGATGGCGTAGTTCGAGGCCTCGCGTTGCCCCTGGCCGAATACGCGATAACTGCGCAGACGGACGGCTGGTGCCAGGCCACGGAGCCCCGCCGGCGGCCGTCCGCTGGCGGCGATAATTCCGGCAACATGCGTACCATGCGGTGAGCCGTTGGGGCCGAAGTCGGATGGATTCTCGCCTGGAACCGTGTTGGCTCCACCTTCAACGTGCAGGTCGGGATGATTGGTGTCAATTCCACAGTCGATCACGCCGATCGTGACGCCCTGCCCGGCGCCGTCTGGCGAGTTGCCGTAGAAGAACCTCAGACAATCCGTGAAGGCGAGATCCAGCCCCTGCAGTGAGACCTGAAAACCGTCTCTGAGCAGGAAGTTCCTGCGGAGGAAACCCCACAGGCCGTTTTCAGGCGGGTACACGTACAGCCGGTCAATCCGCCGGCTGGCTCCTCCAAGCGTAAGTCGCACTTGTCCACGAGCGTTTGTCTTGCCCTGCGCGCCCCTGCGGGCGGCAAAGTCGGTGAACGCCACCACCATGGCACCGACAACCGGATGGTGGTCTGCCGCGGTGACGGTGACGGTGATCATCGCGGCCCCTCGAGCGGCCGGCACCGGCGGGGCGACGAGCGTGCTCGCCCGCGGGGCGATCGCCAGCTCATACCAGACGATGGGCAGTAGACGCAGGCCAGGGTGGCGCGCGCGGAGCGCGAGGGCGGCCGAGGGTGACATTTCGACGAGCTTTGCTCCATCTTCGTGGATGGAATCGATGACGCGCGCCTTGACATCTGGCAAGCCAGGAAGGGAGCTGAGGACGCCCGTCGAGCTTGCACTCTCCGATGCATGAGCCAGGTCGACGAGAAATGAGCCCGACTCTGCGTTGAACTCTCTGTCGTGAGAGGCACGGAGTCCGCGAGAAGGCAGCAAGATGAACTGCTGCGTCGCCGGTTGCTTTGGCATCTCAACCTCCCATTCACCCGCGCTGCCAAGGCGATCCTCGGGGCCGACCCAATCGATCGTCGAAATTGACCAGAGCAGCCCTGTCCAGACAACGATCGTACTGCGCGAGCCAGGCCTGCCCCATCAAGGGCCTGGCGCTGGTGGTGCTCGGCAATCAGTGGGGATTGGCGTCTTCGCCGCGCCACCGAGGGCGTACAGATCCGGCAAGCGACCAGGTGAAGTGAAGCCGCCGGGAGCCTCGACCTCTGCGCTAAGGTGAGACGGCGAGGCACAATCCAGGCACCATGTCACAACCATCTCCATCCGCTGCGGGAGGACTGCTGGACAGGCTGCGGAACGGCGCTGTCATCTGCGCCGAGGGATATCTGTTCGAGTGTGAGCGGCGCGGCTACCTGCAGGCCGGCGCCTTCGTACCGGAGGTCGTCCTCGACCACCCCGAGGTTGTCGAGCAGCTCCACCGGGACTTCGTGCATGCAGGCTCCGATGTCGTGCAGGCATTCACTTACTACGGCCACCGCGAGAAGCTGCGGCTGATCGGCAAAGAAGAGCTGTTGGAGCCTCTGAACCGGCAGGCCCTGGCCATCGCCGGGCGTGTGGCGCGGGAGGCCGGCGCCCTTGTAGCAGGCAACCTCTGCAACACCAACGTCTACGACGTAGACGAATCATCCAGGCGCGCTGTGCGGAGCATGTTCGACGAGCAGGCCGGCTGGGCCGCCGGCGCGGGCGTGGACTTCATCATCGCTGAGACCCTCGACTTTTGCGGCGAAGCCCTCCTTGCGCTGGAGGCGGCCCGCGAATCAGGGCTGCCCACAGTCGTCACCTTCGCAGTCCACCGCGACGGCAACCTGCGCGACGGGCTCACCCCTGAGGAGGCCTGCAAGCGCGCGCAGGCGGCCGGAGCCGACGTCGTAGGCCTCAACTGTGCGCGTGGCCCGCGGACGATGCTTCCAATCCTCGAGCGGATTCGGAAGGCGCTCGATGGACACGTCGCCGCCCTGCCGGTCCCGTATCGAACCACACCTGAGGAACCTACCTTCCAATCGCTGACCGACCCGGAGCTGGAGATGCAGCCGTTCCCGACTCGTCTGGACCCTTTCGTTTGCACGCGCGACGAAATCGGCGAGTTTGGGGCGCGCGCCTACGAGCTCGGTGTCAGCTACCTGGGAGTCTGCTGCGGCGCCGGCCCCCATCACATCCGCAGCCTGGCCGAGGCTCTGGGCAGGCGACCGCCGGCCAGCCGCTACTCGCCGGACATGTCGAAGCACGCCTTCCTGGGGACTGACCCCAGCCTGAAGGACATCAACCGCGAATACGCGTCGCGCTTGTGAATCGTGAAGCCTGACAACCGGCTGGACGCCGACGTGGCCGTGGTCGGGCTGGGCTCGATGGGCAGCCTGGCCCTGTGGCAGCTGGCTCGCCGTGGAGTGAAGGCGATCGGGTTCGAGCAGTTCGAGCCGGGACATGATCGAGGCTCCGGCCATGGCGAAAGCCGGATCATTCGGAGCTGCTACGCCGAGGGTCCTCAATACGTGCCGCTCCTGCAAGCCGCCTTCCCGCTCTGGCGTCAGCTGGAGGAGGAGACAGCAACGGAGCTTCTCACCGAGAACGGGGCGCTCTTTCTGGGCCGGCTCGACTCCGGCTTCGTGAAGGGCGCGCGAGCGACCGCTGACCACCATAGCCTGCCGTACGACATCCTGGACCCGGACACCGTTCAACGCCGGTACCCGCCGCACCGCCTCGAGGCCGGCGAGATCGGGTTCCTCGACCTCAAAGCCGGCTTCCTGCGACCGGAGCTTGCTGTGAGAACAGCGGTAGCCCGAGCCGTCCAGCTTGGGGCGCAAGTCGTCGCCCCTGAGCGTGTCCAGGCGATCCAGGAGCGTGGGGATGCAGTGGCGGTCCAGACGCCCTCGCGCACCTACAGGGCTGGACACGTGATCGCGGCGGTGGGAGCCTGGGTTGGCAAACTGCTGCCCGAACTGGGCCTGCCGACATGGGTGGAGAGACAGGTGATGGTCTGGTACCCGGCCCGGCGCCCGGAGGAGTTCACGGCGGACCGGTTCCCGATCTTCATCCGGGATCGTGGTGCTCCCGACCTGACGTGGTACGGGTTCCCGAGCCTGGACGGCTCCACAGTCAAGGTCGCCATACACCACGATGGGCAAGAAGCGGATCCGGACCGCCTCGACCGGGACATCCGCGAGTCCGACTACGAAGCGGTCACCACCCTGGTGCGGCGGGCGATTCCTGGCCTCGAACCTGTGCCCGTCCGCGGCAAGGTATGCATGTACACCAACACGCCCGACGGGCACTTTGTCATCGGGCGGCCTCCCGGAACAAGCAGGATCGTCATGTTGGGCCCGATGGCCGGCCACGGGTTCAAGTTCGCGGCCGTGGTCGGCGCCATTGGGGCAGACCTGGCGACGGAGGGATCCACCGGGCTGCCGATCGACGCCTTCAGTCCAGCACGCTTCGAGACGGCCGCCCAGCCCGGCTAGCGGGCGCAGATCACCAATCGTCCGTGGATAGCGCTAACTGGAGCTTACGGGCCCGCGATACGTCCAACTCCCGGCGAATCGCCCTCTTAGGTGCTCGGGACGGGTCGCACGCCCGGCAATTGGACCTTATTCGGCGCTCGCGCTTCGAGAATGAGGCGGGAGGCCGGCGCCCGGGCTGCCGGCCTCCCGCTCTCGCCTGTTACTGGACGGCGGCCAGTGCCCGCGGCTCTCGGCCCTGCAGCCTCAACGCATGCGCCGCGACAAACGCGACCCACACGCAGTCGGTGACCACCAGGAGCCTGTTTGTCAGTCCCACCAGCGCTATGACCCCGGACGGCAGCGAGGGCACCTTCGACGATGCCGTGGTCACGTCGCCCCCGGCCTGGATGTAGGTCGCGACCATGACGATGAACGTCACCACCAGCAGGGCGAGGCTCACCCAGGTCAGGTTGGCGCTCCAGAGCAGCGCTTTCCTTGCGGTCGACCACGGCTGGGTGCGTCCCAGAGGCACGCTGATCAGCATGACCGCGAGGGGAAGGGAAATGACTCCGAGCGCTCCGGCCAGGTCGTGAAGAGGGTTGTTCAGGTCGAAAACCGACGCCGCGGCCTCGCCAACGCCTGCGGCTATGAGCAGGACCAGCCCGATCCTGCCGGCCTTCGTCTCCACCCGCGACCCGATCGCGAGGGCCAGGGACCAGGAGCTGACCGCCCAGGAAGCGAACATCAGGGACAGCACCCAGGCGTAGTGCCCATTCGCGTATTCGCTCACCATGCGCCACCTGGGGTCGTACTCGGGGCTGAGCACGTGCAGGCCGG
>DATFWQ010000073.1:0-7444 GCA_035259145.1 Candidatus Dormiibacterota bacterium
GCGGCCTGCCGCGACCGACCACGGAAATCGCGGACAAACCTGCGGATTCGCGGGATCATAATGCGGCAGGAGACGGGAGGATCTTGAGCCGATACGCCAGCCGGCGGTTGCTGCAAGCGCTGCCGTTGCTTCTTGGAATCAGCGTCGCTTCGTTCCTGATCATCAACGCCGTGCCGGGGGGCCCGCTGTCCGCCTATGAGAACGCTCCCAGCATCACCCCACTCGACCTCCAGCGTCTCGAACACCAGCTGGGGTTGGACCAACCGCTCTATGTCAGATACGTGACCTGGCTGACCCACTTCCTGACCGGGGACTGGGGCTACTCGTACGCAACTCAGCAGCCCGTGCTGGCGATGATCGGCGAGCGGCTGCCCAACACCCTTTACCTGATGGGCACTGTGTACGTGGTCACCCTTCTGCTCGCGGTCCCCGTCGGCGTCGTGACGGCCATCCGTCAGTACTCATGGCTCGACCACCTCTTCACGGGGCTCAGCTTCGCCGGCCTGTCGATGCCGACCTTCTGGCTGGGCCTGCTGCTGATAATCGTGCTGGGTCTGACGCTCCGGCTCTTCCCGCTGGGTGGCATGGCCACGCCTGGCGCCGACTTCAACCTGGTCGACCGGGTCTGGCACCTGGCCCTGCCGGTGGCGACGCTTAGCTTCGTCGGCATCGCCCACTACTCCCGGTATCTGCGTGCCAGCATGCTGGAGACCCTGCATCAGGATTACATGCGCACCGCGAGGGCCAAAGGACTGTCCTACGGCTCGGCTGTGTTCCGCCATGCGCTCAAGAACGCGGCGCTGCCGCTGGTGACCATCGCCGCCCTCGATCTCCCCGAGCTGTTCGTCGGAGCTCTGGTGACTGAGCAGATCTTCGGCTGGCCAGGGATGGGCCGCCTCTTCTGGGACTCCGCCACACGCTCCGACTACCCGGTGCTGATGGGCATTCTGGCCGTCTCCTCAACGCTGATCGTGCTCGCGAACCTGGCGGCGGACCTCGTATATGGCTACCTGGACCCGCGCATCCGCTACTCCTGAGGCGGCGCCCGTCGACCTCGGGCTGCCCGACCACGCCAGTCACTGGCGGCTGGCGCTGGAACGCTTCCTTGCCCACCGGCTGGCCGTCGCCAGCCTGGTGGTGCTCCTGCTGCTCGTCCTCGTGGTCCTGGTCGGCCCAATCCTGTCGCCGTACAACCCCGAGCACACCAATCTCAACCTGCGCTACGAGCCACCCTCGGCAAGGCACGTCATGGGCACCGACAGCCTGGGCCGGGACCTGCTGACCCGAATCATGTTCGGTGGCAGGGTCTCGCTCACGATCGGGGTGCTGGCGATGGCCGTCGCGATCACGTTGGGCGTCGTGCTCGGTGGGCTGGCAGGCTTTTACGGCGGCGTGGCGGACGCGGTGCTGATGCGCTTCGTCGACATGATGCTGTCGTTCCCACGTCTGTTCCTGCTCATCCTTTTCTCGGTGTTCTTCGGCGGGCACTTCCTGACAGTCGTGCTCCTGCTGGGCGCGCTCTCGTGGATGGGTGTGTCGAGGCTGATTCGCGCCAGCTTCCTCTCGCTCAAGGAGCGCCAGTTCGTCGAGGCGGCCCGAGCGCTGGCCGTGCCGAACCGCTGGATAATGACCCGGCATCTGCTGCCCAACGCGCTGGCGCCGATCATCGTCGCGGCCACGCTGGGCATCGCCACGGCCATCATCGCCGAGAGCACCCTCTCGTTCCTTGGGCTCGGGATTCAGCCGCCCACCCCCAGCTGGGGGAACATGCTGAAGGACGCCCAGACGGACCTGGCCATAGCACCCTGGACGGCGGTCTTCCCGGGTCTCGCGATCTTCGTGACCGTCGTCGCAATCAACTTCATCGGAGACGGCCTGCGAGATGCTCTCGACCCGCAGCACGTCATCCGATCGGCGCGACGTTAGGGAGGAAAAACGATGTCAAGAGCTCGCGGTCTGGTCATCGCCATAGCCGCCCTGGTGGGCCTCGGCGCCTGCGGCGCCGGCGGCGGCGGCGGTCCGGCGGCCCAGACGCCGGTCAAGGGCGGCACGATGACCGTCGCCATCTGGCAGGAGCCGAACACCCTGTACCCGTACTACGCGACCCAGACGGTCGCACAGGTCGTGTTCGAAACCGCGCTGGAAGGACTGGTCCAGGTTCTGCCGGACGGCACCTACAACCCCGTCCTGGCAAAGGAAGTCCCCACCACAGGAAACGGCGGCGTCAAGCTCTCACCGGATGGCAAGCGGATGGACGTCACCTACCACCTGAAGCCCGGTCTCAAGTGGGCCGACGGGCAGCCGGTGACGAGCGACGACGTCAGGTTCACGTGGCAAGCCATCATGAAGGACCCCAAGGTCACCAGCCGCGGTGGCTATGACCAGATCGAAAGCGTGGACACGCCTGAGCCGCTGACAGTGGTGCTCCACTACGGATCGATCTACGCCGCGTACGCCAGCCGGTTCTCGACGTCCGTTGGCAGCCCGATCCTGCCCAAGCACGTGCTCGAGAAGGAGGCCGACATATCGAAGAGTGATTTTGTACGCACCCCCTTCGGCACGGGCCCGTTCAAGATCACCGAGTTCAAGTCGGCTGACCACGTCACCGCCGAGCGAAACCCCAACTACCGCGAGGCGGGCAAGCCATATCTCAACCGCATAATCTTCCGAAGCGTTCCCTCTCGTGAGGTTGCCCTGGCGCAGCTCAAGGCGGGCGAGGTCGACGCGGTGTGGAACCTGCTCGAGGCCCAGCTGCCCGATGTCGAGAAGCAGACGGACATCAAGGTCCGCGCCGTGCCCTCACCAAGCGTCGAGCGGCTGGAGTTCAACCTGGCGAAGCCCGGCAACCCAGCTGACCCGAACGTCGCGCACCCGGTGCTGGGCGACATAAACGTGCGTCACGCCCTGGTGCTCGCCACGCCCAAGAAGCAGCTCGTCGACAAGCTTCTCTTCGGGAAGGCTACGGTGGCCCAGTCGACCCTGTCGATCGGATGGGGCGCGCCCAAGGACGTGCACCAGGACGACTACAACCCGACGAAGGCAAAGCAGCTCCTGGACCAGGCGGGATGGATCCCCGGTTCCGACGGCATCAGGGTCAAAAACGGTGTGCGCGCCAGCCTCAGGATCACCACGACCACCGGCGACAAGATCCGCGAAGAGATCGAGCAGGTCCTGATCGATGACTGGAGGCAGATCGGCATCGCGCTCGAGGTCAGCAACGTTCCGTCCAGCGTGCTGTTCGGGTCATGGAGCGCAAACGCCCCTCGCAAGAAGGGCAACTTCGACGTCAACATGTACGCCTCGTCCCCGGACATCGACCCGCAGGAAACGATCGCGCAGCGCTTCGGCTGCGACAACATTCCACGCCCTGAGAACAACGGGGCTGGATTCAACTACTACCGCTACTGTGATCCCCAGACAGATCAGCTCATCAAGCAGGCCGGCTCGATCGTCGACCAGGACAAGCGCAAGCAGCTGTACTCGGCGATCCTGAAGCGCCTCAACGACGCACAGATCTCGGTCTGGCTGTACAACCGCTCCAACATCGACGCGTATCGCTCAAACGTGGGCGGCTACAAGGACAACGGTTGGGACAACCTCACCTGGACCTCACAGGACTGGTTCGTGAACAAGAAGTAAACCCGGCGCAAAACGCAGCGCCGGTCTCCCGACCGGCGCTGCACGCCTTACCGGAAGGTTCAACTACCGCAACGAGGGGGCTCGTCCTGGCCAGGGTCCCAGGGCCGAAGCCGCGGCCACCAGGCCCGGACCGCCCGCCGGTAGGCCTCGTACTCGTGGCCGAAGCGCCTGCTCAGGGTGGGCTCCTCGAACCAGCGAACGAAGCTTCCCATGATGACGCCCACGACCGCCGCGTACACCAGCAGTCCGATCTGGCCCAGCGCAAGGGCCTGGCCGACAATGGTCGCCAGGACCGCGAGATACATGGGATTGCGGACGTATCGATAGAGCCCGCCGATCACGAGTCGTTCGGTCGGCGCGACCGGCGCGGGAGTGCCGACGCCCTCGACTACGAATTGCACGAACGCGGAAACCAGAATGACCGCACCCACGGCGAGCAAAACCGCACCCGCCACGCGCAGTCCTACCCAGTAGCGGATCGGCTGCTCCACCCGCCAGCCGGTCAGCCACCAGGGGATCAGACCCGCAACGACGCCGGGTGCCAGAACGAAGAAGGCCGCGCTGCCTGCCGCGGCCACCGCCTTCCGCACTCCGTGAGTCTGTCAGATCCGGAGGTGATCGTCCGGCACGCAGGAGTTAGTAGAGGCGCCTCAGGTGAGGCTCCTGGAAGGGCTGCGGGCGTGACTGCTCACCGGCCGTTCACTCCGCCCGGCCCGGGGGCCCGGGGCTGAATCGACACATGCCGCCCCTGCGGGCTTACGAGGTGTGCGCTGCATTCGGGCTGGGCCGACCGCTGTCACGCGGCCACAGTGTATCGGGAGGCTTCACCCATGCAACCTGGCGGCTGCGAGCCGAGGGTGGCGTCTTTGCCGTCAAGCTGCTTCACCACCACTGGCGTGAGCCAGAGCGCCGCCGGGTGTACGAAGGCACCTTCGAGCTGGAGCGCCAGGCGGTCACCGCGGGCCTGCCCGCAGCCGAGCCGGTGATCGCGCCCGGCGGCAGCTGGCTCGAGGACCTGAGCCAGGGGCCGGTTCGGGTGCACCGATGGGTCGACGGCGTCCCGCTGCGCGCCTCAGAGGTCGGTGTCGACGAAGCTCGCCAGCTCGGCGGCGTGCTGGCCGCCATTCACCGGCTCGGCATCCGTCGTGAAGTCGCCGCTGCAGCACTGCTCCCGCTGTGGGACCCGGCAGCCTGGGACGAGTACGCGCTCGAACTCCAGGAGCTGCGAGGTCTGCGCCCGGCGATGGAGCGGCTCCGCGATGTGGTCGCCGCCGGTCGGTCCCTCGTGGGAAAGCCGGTTCTGTCCCACGGAGATCTGAACGTGAAGAACCTCCTGCGGCAGCCGGACGGCGTCCTGGTTCTGCTCGACTGGGACTCGGCAGAACCGACAGACCCCGCCATGGACGCGGCCGGCGCGGCCGCGGGGTTGGGGGGCCTCCAGGGAAGAGCTCCCCGACCAGCGGTCGTGCGCGCTTTCATGCGCGCGTACCGCGGCGGCGGCGGTGAGTTCGACAAAGCCGATTACCGGGTGTTCGCCGGCATGCTGAACGGCCTCCACGGCTGGCTATTTGCCCTTTACCGGCGGGCCGTGTCCGCACCGACCGCAGCAGAGCGCGCGCAGGGCCGGCGTCTGGCAGGGCAGCTGGCGCGCCGGCTGCCACTCATCATCGATTCGCTGGACAGCTGGGCCCGGCTCCTGGACTGATCGAGCAGTCGTTGGCGCGCAAGCCGCGGAACGGACGCGTCACCACGTCACGGGGAGCTCGGCCAGGCCGCCGGTCAGGAGATCGGCGCGTGTCCGCAGCCGTTCGATCGGTACCGCCAGGCGCAACATGGGAAAGCGCGGGATGAGCCTCTCGAACACGGCCTGCAGCTCGAGCCGGGCCAGGGGCGCACCGATGCAGAACCGCGGACCGTGCCCGAACGCGAGGTGGGCGTTGGGCTGGCGAGCGACGTCGAAGCGTCCGGGGTCATGGAAGGCGCGCTCGTCGTGGTTCGCAGCGCCGATGTCCAGCAGCACGGCGTCGCCGGCTCCCAACGTCACCCCGCCGATGTCGATGTCCGTTCGTGGGTAGCGCGGAAGGCCGCCGCCGCCGGTGGCCGAGGCCCGCAGGATCTCCTCGACCGCTCGTGCAAGCAGGGACGGGTCGCGCAGCAAAGCCGCGCGCTGGTCTGGGTTGCGGAGCAGCAGGAGGGTCCCCAGGTCGATGCGGACGACGGTCGTCTCGTGACCGGCGAACAGCAGCACGGCCGCCAGGAAGGCGACGTGGTCGTTCGCGATGGTGCCGTCTTCCGCCGCGCAAAGGCCCGAGATGACGTCATCGCCAGGATGCGCGCGCTTACGGGCCACGAGCTCGCCCATGTACGCGATCAGGCTGGTCAAGGCCGCGTCCGCCCGCTGCCGGTCATGCAGGTCGGCCATGCCCTGCGACCACACCCGGAACTGGGCACGATCCTCATAGGGCACACCGAGCAGCTCACAGATCACCAGCACCGGGAGGGGAAAAGACAGGGCCTCGTGCAGGTCGACTGGCGGCGTCATGGCCGCCAGCGCTGTCAGCAGCTCGTCGACCAGCACCTCCACCCGGGGCCGCAGCGCCTCCATCCGCCTGGCCGAAAAGTACGGGGTGAGCAGGGCTCGCATCCGCGCATGGTCGGCGTCCTCGGTCTCGTAGTTTTCGGCGGGACCGCCGAACAGGATGGAGTCGCTGATCCTGGGCGCGTGCTCGGGGTCTGGATGCGACCGGCCCAGCCGGCTGTCTCCTAGAAGCTGCTTCAGCTCCGCATAGCGCGCGACGTGCCAGGCCTCGTCGCCGGTCGGCGTGCGTACACGCGTGATCGGGCGCTCGGCCTGCAGCCTGCGGAGCGTCAGAGGCATCGCCAGGACGTCGGGCTGATCGAAGGGCAATGCGGGCAGGGAGCGGGACGCGGTCATAACCATCTCCACCGGTTAATCGGGATATGTATACTCTATCATAAACAAATTCGGGTGTACAATCTAAGGCCCGTGGCAACAGTGACGGCCAGGAGCCGGCCTGCCGGCGAACAGGCACCCCCGGCGCGCGGGCGAAGGCTGCGTCGTGCCGAGCGCCGCGAGCAGATTCTTGCCGCCGCCACCCAGGCGTTCGCGCGCAACGGATTTGCTGCTACCAGTCTGGACGACATCGCTGCCGAAGCCGGAATCAGCCGGGTCATCCTCTACCGGCACTTCGAATCGAAGACCGACCTTTATCGCGCTTCGCTCGATCGAGCCTGTGAGCGGCTGGTCGCCGCCGTCGGCGAAGGCCAGTACACGCCGGCGAGCCTTGACGCGCTCGTGGGGGCTGCCGCCGCGGACCCGGCCGGCTTTCGGCTCCTGTTCCGGCATGCTGCCCGGGAGCCGGAGTTTCGCGACGAGATGGATCAATTTCGCCTCAACATGGTGGCGGTCGCCCGGCGCGAGCTCGCTGAGACGATCCCCGACGGACCCTGGGCGAGGTGGGCGGCGCAGCTGGCTCCCACGGTGGCCGCGGAAGCCGTGATGGCCTGGCTCGATGTGGGCCAGCCCGACCCAGAGGACGCTCCTGAAAAGATCCGCCAGGCCCTGGCGGGCTTCATCCCGGCAGCCCGGTCGCAGGAAGGGCACTGAAACGCGGCGGCGGCCAAACCTCCCCCCCACCGAACCGCAGGTTCACGATCAGGTCATCTATGAAACGTCTCGCAGTGTCAACCCCTCCCTGGACGCTCGGCGGAGATCCGCCTCGCACAGGCAATCCTGGGTCACGCACCGACTTCGACGGGAACCGTTTATGCCGTCGTCAGCGCC
>DATFWQ010000074.1:0-20333 GCA_035259145.1 Candidatus Dormiibacterota bacterium
AGACGTCACCCTGCCTTTCGCCGGCCCCCTGGTTCGAGTCCGGACGCAGACTACCTGGGCGGGCTACCGGTTTTCGATTGGGCCCATGACCGGCTTGACGTCCACAATCGGGGTGCCGTCAACAGCTTCCAGATTGCTCACCCGGATTCTGGGGCCCGAGATGTCGAGGACCTCCACTGGATGGAGGCCTATGGGGTTGGGCCTGTCGGGCGAGCGCAGGCTGAAGACGCCAATCCAGGGTGCGTCGTGCGCATCTCGCGGATAGGTGCGGAGGACATCGCGACGGGCCCGGTGAAGCCAGGTGATCACGATCACGTGGTCGCCAACTTGCAGATCGCTCAGTCCCTCTTGCATTTCGGGCTCGAACACCAGCCATGCGGAGGGTGCGCCTTCGTCGCCTTGCTTCGGTGCCTCAGCAGGGTCGATCAGGGGCGACTCAACCCTGCCGATCGGTCGCAAGTCATAAGTCTGCATCAGTCACATTCCTCCGTCGCGATCCGTCACAAGGGTGACGCAAGAGATCCGTCTGATGTGACCAGGAGTCCGCTTGAGGCGCCTCGCTCACAGGCCCTTGCGCGCTCGCCGGCATCCCCATGGCCGCGCCCGCGTACTCGGAACTTGTCTTTTTCGGGTCGCACCAACCGTCATAAAGGTGACGGACCATCGGGGCCGTCCGCAGTTCACATCTGGCATCAGCAAAGAAGGAGGTCACTGTGAATCTCCCACAGGTAGCATCGCGAGACGAGTGGCTGGTTGCGCGCAAGGCGCTGCTCGCCAGGGAGAAGGAAGCCAGCCGGGCGCGGGACGCGTTGAGCGCCGAACGCCGCCGGTTGCCGATGGTCGCGATCACCAAGGACTACGTCTTCGAGGGACCCGGCGGCAGGGCGAGCCTCGACGACCTTTTCGAAGGGCGCCGCCAGCTCATCGTCTACCACTTCATGTTCGACCCGAATTGGGACGAGGGGTGCAACGCGTGCTCGTTCCTGGTGGACAGCATCGGTCACCTCGCACACTTACACGCGCGCGACACGTCATTGGCCCTGGTCTCCCGTGCGCCGCTGGCCAGGATCGAGCCGTTCAAGGCACGGATGGGCTGGACCGTGCCGTGGTACTCGTCGTTCGCCAGCGACTTCAACTACGACTTCCACGTCACCTCGGACGAAGCGGTCGCCCCGATCGAGTACAACTACCGGGACAGGGCGGCCCTCGAGGAGGCCGGCATGACCTACGTCCTGGCCGGCGAGAACCCCGGCCTGAGCGTCTTCCTCCGTGAGGGCGACGCCATCTTCCACACATACTCGACATATGCGCGCGGGCTCGATCTGCTGCTCAACACCTACAACTACCTCGACCTGACGCCGCTTGGCAGGCAGGACGAGCCGGGCGGGGTCATCCGCTTCATCTACCACGACGGACAGGCGCCACTCCCTGACCACCGGCGCTCCGACTGAGTGGGTGCCACGCTGATCTCATGAGCGTCTCTCCCATCGCGCAGATGGCGGGCGCCAGGCAGGATCGCTTCGTCGCCGGCCTTATCGTTACTGCCGGCGACCTGACGACGTCGTGGGTCGCCATGGCTGGGCGTCAACGACAATTCGGCCTTAGCGCCTGGAGCTCATCGAGAGGCCACCATTGGGGCACATGCGACCGGGCTTGAAGAGTGCCAGGGTCATTCCGGCTCTGCTGTCACTGGCGCTCGTCGCGGGTTGCACCGTCGGAGGACCGGCCACGGGTTCTCGCCAGAGCGTGTCTGGCGCCCACTCGTCGCGAACCCTGACGGGTTCGCTGCAGGGTGCGTCCTACATCGTCCAGGTGCCGGGATCCTGGAACGGCGTCCTGCTCCTTTACAACCACGGTGGCGGCGCCTTGACCCCCAACGCCGCGGCCGAGAACACGATCGATCCCATCACCTCCGCGTACCTGCTGGAGCACGGCTACGCGCTCGCCGGCTCCTCCTTCCGCTCCAGCGGTTGGTTCATCGAGGACGCACTGGCGGATGACCTTGCGCTGCTGGGCGAGTTCCGCCGCCTGGTAGGGCGTCCGACCCGCACGATCGCGTGGGGCGTGTCGTTGGGAAGCATGGTCACGCTCGGCCTGGCGGAGCGGAACCCCGACCGGATAGACGGCGCCCTGGCCATGTGCGGCGTGGTCGCGGATGCCGTCCCTTTCTGGAACCAGAACCTCGACGCCGCTGTCGCCTTCAAGATCCTTTTCGCTGAGAATGACGCGCAGATCCGCGTCACCGGCTCCGATCCTTCGACCGCGGCGGGCGATGACGCGCATTCGCTGCTCCAGGCCGCCAGGGCGAGCGCGGTCGGCCGAGCCAGAACGGCCCTCTCTGCCGCCCTCCGCGAGATCCCCCTCTCCGGCTTCTTCGGAACGGGGGGCTTGATCCCGGCCCTCCTGCCGTCTGGCCAGAGCCTTGAAGATCTACGCGCCGCGCAGCTGGCCGACCTGCTCTCAGCGGCGCTTGGCGACTACTCCCTCAATCATCCAGCGCTCGAGAGGCGCGCCGGAGGCAATCCCTCCTCGAATCAGGGCATCGACTATGGCCGCCTTCTCGCCGCTTCGCCGGATTATGCAGAGCTGAAGGGTCTCTACCAGGCGGCCGGGCTGAGCCTGGACAGCGACGTCGCTCGGCTGAACCGCGCGCCCCGGGTCAGCGCGGACCCGGCGGCCGTCGCGTACGTCTCACGCTTCTTAACCTTCACCGGCGGTCTGCATGTGCCGGTGCTGACGCTTCACACGCTCGCCGACGAGTCGACCCCCGTGCAACTGGAGGAGGCATACCGTTCCAAGGTGCGCAGCGCGGGCCGGTCGGCCTGGCTGCGTCAGCTATTCGTCGACCGCGGCAGCCACTGTAACTTCACGACAGCGGAGATCGCTGTGGCCCTGGATGTGCTGAGCTCGCGGATCGCCAGCGGCAAATGGGGACGGGCCGATGACCTTGCCGCCCTGAATTCGCAGACGGCCGCCTTCGGTGCTCAGTACCGAGCCCCGATCCGCGTCAGGGCCATCGGAGTTCCGGCGACACAGAATTCCCCGAGTTTTGTCGCCTTCGAATCGATCGGGCTGCTACGGGACGCTGCTGGCGAGCCGTAAGCTCGTGTTCGGCGGCGTAGGGGGGCTCCCAGGCGCCGTTAGTGCCACGATGTCTCACCCGGTCGCTCGATGCAACGTCTGTTGGTGATGAGTAGACAGTTGTCGGACGGTATCGATCCACCGCTCGACGGCTGGAACTTGGCACTCCACTATCCCCCGCGTATCGTCTGAGCGTGGGAGAGCGCGAGGATTGCGGGCTTCGCGTCCAGTCACCAAGGGACGTGCGGCCCGGGCGGCCGCGAAGGAGGGGATGTGGACTCCGATCGGTTTGAGGACTTTCTGAGCGAGTTCTCGCGTCGCGACTTCCTCAAGCGCGCAGGCGGCGCTGCCGGGCTCGCAATGTTGCTCGGCTCTGGCCTCGAGGTTCTCGCGGCCTGCGGCGGCGGGTCACAAACGCAAGCCCCGACCGCCGGCCACAAAGGTGGCCACCTGATCGAGGTCTGGCACAACGATATCGCCACCTTCAATACGCTCAACTACAGCTCCACCGTTGACCTGATCAATTCAGGGTTCACCTTTGATTCACTGCTCACCACCCAGACCGGGGGTGAGCTCGTACCTTTGCTCGCCAAGACGATGCCGAAGACGTCGTCCGACGGCAGGACCTACACGTTTGATCTACGCAGGGATGTCAACTGGACAGACGGACAGCAGCTGACCTCCGACGATGTCGCTTTTACCTATAACCTGCTGATCGACCCTCAGTACAGTGACTTCATTTCGCCGCAGCGCGGCGAGTTCAGCACCTATGTGCAGTCGGTGACCAATCCCGACAAGTTCACAGTCGTCTTCACCCTGAAGGGTGTCTACGCGCCATTCCTCGTCAACTTCATGCAGTGGGGAGTACTGCCAAAGCACGTGCTCGGAAGCATGTCAGCCAAGGAGTTGAACACCGCTGCCTTCTTTAAGGGCCCCACGGTGACCAGCGGCGTCTTCAAGTTCGTCAAGTGGGACAAGGGTCAGCAGATCACGCTTGCCCGCAACGACGGCTACCACCGGGGCGCGGCGCTGGTCGACACCTACGTCTACAAGGTCGTCGGTAACACCCAGGAAACGGCCATCTCCCTGAAGAACAGCGAGGCCGACCTCGGGGTCGCCGACCCTGCCTTCTTCGATCAGCTCAAAGCCGCCTCGAACCTGAATACGACCATCCTGGACATCCCGCTTATGTACTACTTCGGCTTCCAGCTCGATCCGTCCAAACCTGCGTCCAGACTCTTTTCCGACAAGTCAGTGCGCCAGGCGCTGCTATACGCCCTTGACCGTCAGAAGTTCATCTCGGCGGTCTTCTTCAACCTGGCTAAGGTGACCGACGCCTTCGAGCCAAAGAGCTCGTGGGCATACGATCCCAAACAGGTCAAGTTTCCGTTCGACAAGGCCAAGGCCGAGCAGATGCTCGACGCTGCCGGATGGAAGAAGGGATCAGATGGAATCCGCGCCAAAGAAGGCGTGAAGATGCAGTTTGAACTCATCGTCAACAACAACAACGTCCGCATCAACATGGTGAATGCGATGCAGCAGATGTGGAAAGACGTCGGTGTTGCCTTCCAGCCGAAGGTGGTCGACGGCAACGACTGGATTCAGCGCTGGAGGATCAGCCGCAACTTCGACATGCTCCTGATGGCGACTCAGTGGGGCCAGGACCCCGACCAGTCGAACATCTGGGCGAGCAGGAATGCTGCCGTGGGCGGCTCCAATGCCATGGGCTACAAGAACACAGCGCTCGACGGCGTGCTCCACGACGCCGTGTCGGTGCTGGACCAGAACAAACGAAAGGATCTCTACTTCAAGATGCAGGAAATTCTGGCGGAGGACCTTCCGGCGGCGCCCCTGGTCACGAGCCAGTACGTGTGGGCTTACAACAAGCGTGTCCACAACATCAAGTTCGGCCCGTTCTCGCAGTGGAACCAGAGGCCCTGGTTCAAGGACGTCTGGGTAGAGCAGGCCACCGGCTGACGACAGGAGGATCGCGTGGACGAGGGATTTGAGCGCTTCGAGCGGATTCTGGCTGACTGGTCACGCCGCGACTTCCTGAGGAGAACCGGCGGCGCTGCGGCTCTGGCAGCGCTGCTCGTGGGCGTCCCAGGGTTGCTTGAGGCCTGCGGCTCAAACTCGAATGGTAGTCCGAGCTCGAGCGGGCAACCCGTCAAGGGAGGGCATCTGGTCGAAGGCAACTCGACCGATTTCAACAGCTTCAACACTGCCATCGCTCCGGGCAACACGTACGGCATCGTCGTCTCGGGGCTCGTCTTCGACGGCCTGCTCGTTGACAAGCCAAACGGCGAACTTCAGCCTGTGCTGGCGGCGGCGCTGCCAGCGGTCTCAGCGGACGGACTGACCTACACCTTCAAGCTCCGCCAGGATGCCAGGTGGACGGACGGAAGGCCAGTGACCGCAGAGGACGTTGTCTTCACCTATCAGCTCTTCTACGACCCCGCCTACAAGGCCGTCCCCTCACCGCGCCGCGGCGACATGGAGCGCTACGTCGAGTCGGCGATCGCCGTCGACCAGTACACGGTAGCCATCAAGACGAAGCAGCAGTACGCGCCCTTCCTGGTCACACACGGCAAATACGGCATCATGCCCAAGCACGTTCTCGGCGGCCTTTCGCCAAAAGAGATCGCTACGGGTCCCTTCAACGACAATCCGACCGTCACTAATGGCCAGTTCAAAGTGGTCAAGTGGGACAAGGGCTCGCAGGTGGTGCTCGAGCGGAACACCAACTACTATCGTGGCGCTCCACTGATCGACACGTTCGTCCGCAAGGTGGTGCCTGATACCGTGGTTCTGGCTGAGCAGTTAAAGACCGGAGAGGTCGATTTTGGTCCCGTGTTCCCGGCTCAGCTTGACGCAGTCAAAGCATCGAACAACGTCCACATCATGCCTTTCGACTCATCGCAGACAGTCTTCTACGGCTACAATCTCGACTCCAGCAAGTCCAGGTACTTTCAGGAGAAGGCCGTCCGTCAGGCTCTCGCCTATGCCATGGACCGTTCACAGATGATCAAGAGTGTCTATTTCGATGAGGCGAAGCTTGTCAACTCGGTCGTACCTGCGTACACCTTCGCTTACGATCCCGGGGTCAAACCGAAGTATGGCCATGATAAGGCGAAGGCAGAGCAGCTCCTCGACTCGGCCGGCTGGAAGAAGAATGCGCAAGGCATCCGCGAGAAGAACGGCGTCCAGCTCTCGTTTCACCTGGACACCTCGGACGGCTTCAAGGAGTGGGTGAGCCTGGCCCAGATCATCCAGCAGGAGTGGAAGGACATCGGCGTCTTGTGCGACATCCGGATCAGTGGTGTGACGACGCTGATCAAGAACGTCGAATTCGACCGGCAGTTCGACGTTGCGTTGCTCTCGGCGACCCTTGGCGAGGACCCTGACGTCTCTTCGTTCTTCGCCGGCCGAAACACCGCCCTGGGTGGGCTCAACCTGTCACATTACATGAGCGCCGAGGTCGACCAGTTGCTGGACCAGGCAGTATCCACGGTAGATCGCAGCAAGCGCAAGGAGATCTACGCGAAGATCCAGGACGCCATCGCGGAAGACGTCCCCATGCTGTTCATGCTCGCCGCCAACGGCATCTGGGGGGTCAACAAAAGAGTTCGCGGCTTCGTTGCCGGCACGTTCGCCGGCACCTACCGACCCTGGATGAACCAGGTCTGGGTGGCTGACGGCAAGTAGCAATGGAACCGGAAGCACTCGTGACGGGGCGATCGCGTCGCTCCACCGGTCCAATCGGCAGCGGGACCACCTCGGTCGGTTCACAGGGCGGCCGCTGTTCGATCCCCTTGGTGCGGTCGAGCCCGGTTGTAGTGGTCGATGAACTCCACCAGCAGGCTCTCCAGGCGGCCGAAGATCAGCGTCCGGTGTAACTCCAACACCTCCCGCCTCACGATCCGGACCCAGCGCTCCGAGTGGGCATCGCGCGTTCGGGGCCCGCACCGGAGTTCGAACGACCTCCAGACCCTCTGCCCTGAAGACGGCGTCGACGGCCGCCGGGAAGTTGCTGTCACGATCGTGGATAGGAAGGGGGGCTGGATCAACCAGCATTGGCCAAGACGGCGGGATCATCCACGAGTACAGTCGGGCGGCCTGACGAGGTGACTCAGAAGGGGTTGACCACACACGATCTTTAGTAGCCCGCTCCGGATCGTGCGACCGCAATTCTCGAACATCCGTTACCGACTGGACCAGTGGAGGGCCGCGATCGCCTCGGTCGGATCATCCACCAGTACAGCCGGGCAGCCTGACGAGGTGACTGAGAAGAAGTTGACAGTACACCACGCGTGGCCCGCCTCAAGCGGGATCCCCTGGCCGGCCCGGAGTTGGGCCGCAGACCAGCGTAGATCCTGTCAGCGATGTTCGGTGAGCACGGCAGCCACGAGCTCGCGGCGGCTGCGGACGCCGAACTTATCGAAGGCCGCGGTCAGGTGCTCCTGGACCGTGTCGGCTGAAATATGCAGTTCCCGGACGATCTGACGCGTGGAGTGCCCCCTGATGACCAGGGCGACGACACGGGATTGCGCGTTGGTGAGACCGTGGGCGCTGAGCAGGAGAGAGCTGAGCTGCGTGACCGGAGCGGGTTCGATGATGACGCCAATCTGCGGCGCGGACGGGCCGTGCAACCGGGAGGCGTGGAGCGAGAGCCACCGTCCCGAGCGGCTTCGAAGCCGGACGGTGGCCGGCGGCTGCGGCCGGGCAGGTCCCTCTTCCAGCCGGGCCAGCCGGGCGGCCGCGGCGTAGACGGCCACGGGCAGCTCGCTTCTGCTTGGCCAGGCTGCCTCGTCGATCTCCGCGAGCCATGCCTCGGCTTCTGGGTTCATTGAGATGACGGCCAGGTCCCCATCAAGCACGATGATGCCGGGAGCTCCGGTCCCCGCTGTATCTGCTGTGGCCGGCCCAATGGTGATGGCCCGCCGCAGGCCCTCGGCCACGTGCGGGGAGATGCGCCGGATCAGGCCGACCTCCGGGCCGTCGAAGCCGTGCGACGCGTTTTCCCGGTGCAGGCACAGCACGCCCCAGCACTGCTTGTTGGCGACGAGGGCGGCGCGAAGCTCGTCGCCAAGGCCGAGCGGACCCATGATCTCCCGGTAGCGAGCGCTGGCGGGCCGGTGACCGCGGGTGGCGCGGTCGAGCGAGCCGACTGGATCGGCGGACTCCGCCAGCGCGGCAAACTTATTGACGTCTTCGCGGCCGAACTCGTTGTCCAGGAAGAGCGGCGTTGCGGTAGCCAGCGGCTCGTCGGCGGCTGCCGAGGTGAACAGCAAAGTCATGGGGTCCACCGTCGCGAAGAACGCGGCATCTACCGGCAGAATCCGGCGTAGCCGGCGCAGCACCTCCTCGCGCAGCCGAGAGGCGTCCAGCCCGGCATGGCAACGGCTGATGAGGGCGGTGGCCCGGCGGTCCATGGCCGCCTGTGACATGTAACGACGATACTCCGGAACAAGGCAAGTGACGGAGCGTGGCGCCGTCCGCAGCGCCCGCACCGATGATGCGTTCGCCCGGGCACCAGGTCATCAGAGGCGCCCAGGCGAACAGCATCCATTCATCCGGTCAGGGTATGTGCACCAGCCCGAGCTGACGCAGGAGGCCGAGTTCGTCGAGGCGCCCCCAGCGCTCCACGATGCGGCCGTCGCGGACGCGCCAGACGTTGATCCCGGGAAGGCTGACGGTACGGCCCGAAGCAGGCACGCCGAAGATCTCACCCTGCTGCGTACCGCTCGCTGTGAAATGCTCCACGACCAGCTCACCCTCGCCGACGAGGATGCTCATGTCGCTGTGCCAGTCAGGGAATGCGGCGCGGAACATGGCTCCGGCCTGTCGCATTCCTTCGCGGTCGGCCGTTACTCCGAGCGGTGGGTCATGGTTGACGAATTCCCTGGCGAGGTATTCGTCGACGGCGCCAAGGTCACCCTTGGTGAACAGGGCGTCGATGAACGAGGTGACGGTGTTCTTGTTCTGGTCGATAGTGTCCATGACAGCAGTCTGCGGGGCGCGGTGAGCTCGGGGTACCCCAACAACTTGGGGTTTCTGGCCTTGCTGTGCAGAATCGCACGCGAGTGACCGCGTCCCTGGGCCGGGTCCAATAGGCGGAGCCTTGCCTGGGTAGACGGCAGCTGGACGCGGGCCTTGGCCACAAGCACCCCGACGGGGGCAGTGTCCCTGAAGCTTCGACTGCAACATCGTTCACCTGAATGATTTTGAAGTCGCATGTTTGAATCGTTCGCCTGGCGGATTCCGCCTGGCCAAGCGCCGCCATAGGGTGGACCCATGTCAGCAAGCCATTTCGAGTCTGGCTGTTCTGAACACCAGATCGGGTTGGCAGGCGAGTCTGCCGCCTGAACAAGCGACTCGACGGACACAGATCCGAGTGAATCACCCAAGAATCAATTGCTGAAGGAGACGGATCATGTCGCCGGACAGAGATGCAATCGCTCTCGATGAACCCAAACACCGCGCCGGGGCGGAGCCGGCGTACGCCGCGGCCAGGGTAGCTGGGCCGTTGGTGACGGCTGTCTTTCCTCTGATCGTAGCCGCCATCGCCGTCGGCGTTTGGCAGACTCTTGCGATGGCTCTTGGACTCGGGCGGGACGGGGTCACGATAGAACTCGAGATAACCATTCCTCTCGTGGTTCTCCTTCTGGTGATCCCGTTTCTCGACCGCGCCGGCGTATACCGGAGCCCGCTAGCGATCTCGGTGGGGATCGTGATCGTGCCCACACTCGCGCTCTTTCTTCTTTCGCGGCTGTCATCGTTGCCATCTCTGCTGCACGTCGCTCCAGCGAGTTGGCTAATCGGCTTGCAGGTGTTTCGCGTGGCCGGTGGTGCTGCCTGG
Organism: Candidatus Dormiibacterota bacterium; assembly: GCA_035259145.1. Classification (GTDB taxonomy): domain Bacteria; phylum Chloroflexota; class Dormibacteria; order Dormibacterales; family Dormibacteraceae; genus CF-161. Next base: position 9,941 of record DATFWQ010000074.1, read on the forward strand.
TTGGTCGCGCTCCTCAGTCGTGAGCTGAGGAAACCGCAGTTCAGTGTTGAGGCGGGGATCCTTGACGTCTTGGTTGGCCTGACTGCCGTGCCCACTGCTTTATTGGTGGCTCGCGGCTCTCCCTATGCAACCGGCATTGGAATCGTATGGAATGCGGTCGGCCTTTTCGACTTCCTCCTGGCTATTGGCTTGGCCCGGATTCCAGGCGGCGGCCCCGGGCACATGCTGATTACCAGAACTCCAGCACTCTTGGCGCTGCGCCCGGCTGTGCTTGGAATCGTGGCCCTCGGTGTTCCGTTGGCCATCATCTTGCACGTCCTTTCCCTCTGGCAACTGGTCGCACATTGAGGTAGGGACGAACCCAGCCCAATGGGCGACGAACGGGCGCCTCTCGAATCGCGAGAATGCCGGTTGTCGACGCCAACGTTCCGAGAAGCAGTGGACGCCGATTCCCTACCTACTGGAAGGAGGGCGCCCGGTGGTCGAGGGGCGGGCGACTGTGGCCGTCCGGGTTAATCTCCCACCCAGCCAGTCGCCGTCAGATGAAACACAACGCCGGGCGCTGCAAGCTCGCGAACGCCGAGGATCGACCGGTTCGGCCACGGTGACGCGAAGAACCGCTCCCACACTCTGTTCAGCAGCGGCCGGTCGATGTCACACGTGAAATACGTGACCACCTGCATGATGTCGGCCAGGGATCCGCCGGCCGCTTCGACGGCGCGCTGGAGATTGGCAAACGTAAGGTCGATCTGCTTCTCGAGCTCGCCGGTTTCGAAGCTCCCGTCGGGCCGCACCGGCATCTGCGCGGTGACGAACAGGGGCCCACGACGAACCGCCCACGAAATCGGCCACACCTCCGGCAAGCCGGTGGGGACGATCGTCATGGTCGAGAGACGCTACCGCGAGCGCCGCCGGCCACCTCGACCATGACCATGACCTGGCCAACGTAGGCGGGTGACGAACGCACCGGTCTCAATGGCGCCCATGATCGCGGACCAACCCGGCGGGCTCCAGGCCCAGGTGGTCGAAGACGAATCCCATCCACTCGGCCAGCCACTCGCTCTGGCGGCGAACCGTGAGCCCCGTCCCGTGCCCCATGGCCGGGTAGACACGCAGCCGGATCGGATTGTCAGAGCTGGTGGCATCACGCGCCCGCGCCACCCACTTGCGCGCATGCCAGACCGGGCAGCGGATGTCGGATTCACCACTGCACACCAGCACGGCCGGGTACGGCGACCCTTCGCGGACGTCGTGGTATGGGGACCAGGACAGCAGATACGGGCCTTGCTCCGGATCCTCCGGGTTGCCGTACTCGACCTGGGAGACCTTCCCTGTCCATGGCTCCATGCCGTCGCGGTCGACCCGGATCAGGTCGGATAGCGGAACCATCGAGACCGCGCAAGCCCAGAGGTCAGGTCGCTGGTTGACCGCGGCCAGAGCCAGCACCCCTCCGTTGCTGGCCCCTTCGAATGCGATCTTGCCTGGTTCGGTGAGGCCCTCCGCGACAAGCAACTCGGCACCGGCGAACAGGTCCTCGAAGGTGTGCTTTTTGGTCAGCAGTCGGGCCGCGTGCCACCACTCGCGTCCATACTCCGTGCCGCCGCGGCAATGCGGCATTGCGAAGACACCGCCCGATTCCGCGAAGACCGCGAAGTGGGGAAAGTATCCTGGCAGCAGTGCATAACTGAAGCCACCGTAAGCATGGACGAAGGCAGGGTGTGCGCGAGAGACGTCGAGGTCTTGGCGGTGCACGATCTCGACCGGTATCCGGGTGCCGTCCCTGGAGGTCGCCCACCCCAGCCTCGCAGCCAGGTTCGGGTGCTCGATGGCAGGGCGGGTCAGCTGCTCCAGGCGCCTCGAGGCAATCTCGTAGCGGTATGCGGCCGGTGAGACGGTCAAGGAATGGTAGAGGAAGGTGATCTCACGCTGGCCTGCAAAGAACATGAGCCCGTTGCTGCTCGCGCGCGGATCGACGCTGACCACGCCCTCGCCCGGCAGAGGGACCTGTCCTTCGGGTGAGCCGTCGAGCCCGGTGAGCCGGAGGCGCGCACGCGCATCGACCGTTTCGCCGAGCACGATTCGCTCTCCCACGATCGCGATCTGCAGCAGCACAGCCTCGCTCTCAGGGATCAGTTCGCGCCAGGTGGAGCGGTCATCCACGGTGGCGAGCGGAATCGCTACCACGCGGCCGCGAGGCGAACCGTCTGTGGTGGCGCAGATCAGCTCATCGCCAGCGAACTCGCCCCGATAGAAGCCCGGGCCGGCGGGTAGGAACGTCTTCCACTCGCCGTCCACCAGATTCTTCAAGTAGGCGGGCCGGCCCTCACGGCCGATGTAAACGGCGACCCAGCGACCGTCCGGCGAAACCTGGGGCGCCAGCAATACGTCGTCGTTGGCCAGCGGCTCCGGCTCGGCCGGCTCAGAGGCGCCGGCCCGGTGGAAGTAGCAGAGTGCCGCAGCCCGCTCGGGGCCGGCGTAGCCCGAATAGTAGAAGCCGCTCGAGTCGGGAAGCCAGGACACAGTCGAGCCGAACGTGTTGGGGATCCGCTCCGGCAGCAGGGCTCCATCCGCCGTCCGCACGACGTGGAGCACGCTCTGCTCGCTGCCCGCTGCCGACAGGCCGAACGCGACCAGGCTCCCATCGCATGATGGCCAGTACCAGTCGAGGGTCGGCGGGCTCGCCGGGTCGACGGCGGCCGGGTCGACGAGCACCCGGCCCGGGCCGGTCGGGCTGGCTGCGACCACCAGCCTGGTTGGTGCCTCGGCATCCGGCGCCTCCATTCGGAACCAGTAGTCGCCGTGGTGGCGAGGTGCCCAGACCCGCATCGCCGCGGCTCCGCGCTCCATGGCATCGCGAAGACCACCGAAGAAGCGCAGCGAGTGCAGGTACGCGACGGTGTCCGCGTCCTCGCGCCGCTGCCACGCCAGGACTTCGGCGGTGTCGTCCTCCAACCATCGGTACGGGTCGGTGAAACGGATACTGCCAATCTCGTACGAAACGTCGTCGCGGCGCAGCTCGGAGGCCGCCAGAGGGTTACTTGCCATCGTCGACCCACATGTTCTTGTTTATCGGCCGCCCCGCGGGCCCGAACTCGGTGCCCTGTACGCGCTTGTTGTAGCCGAAAATGCCCTTGGGCACGAGCAGCTCCACGAAGGGCTGGTCCTCCTGGAGGACGTTCTGGATCTTGACATAGATGTCCTTGCGTTTCTTCTGGTCGAGGGTACTGACGCCATCGTTGAACAGGGTGTCAAGCTCAGGATTCTTGTAATCGGCTCCGTTGAGTCCGCCGACGACCGTATTGCGTGAGTGGAACAGGATCGCCTCGTCCGGCTCGGCGACCGCGAGGTTGACCGAGATCATCGATGTGTAGTGGTCGTGGTTGAACTCGAAGTTACGTACCAGGGTGGTGGTCTCGAGCGGCTTGGGAGTCAAGTCGACGCCCACCGCTTTCCACTGCTGCTGGATGATCTGGCCCATAGAGACACTCTCTTTAGATGCACTCGAGATGTCCATCTCGATCTTGAAAGGAACACCGTTCTTCTCGCGAATCCCGGTCGATGAGTTCATCTTCCAGCCGGCGGCGTCGAGGAGCTGCCCAGCCTTGTTGGGATCATAGTTGTACACCGGCCTGGTGCCGGAGTTATAGCCCCAGCTGGTCGGCGACACCCAGCTGTTGGCGACGCTGGCATACCCGAACCACACCGCGTTAACCATCTGCTGCCGGTTCATGGCATACACCAGTGCCTGTCGTACTCCGCGGTCGAGGAAGAACTTCGATTGCGGCTTGTCGGGGTTCAGGTTGTACGCGTAGAAGTAGATGGTAGGGACCGTGAAGGCGTAGATGATCACGTTCGGAACGCCCTTGAAGCTGTCGACAAGCGATGGGCTGACCGACCCGATATCCACCTCACCGGTCTTGATGGCGTTCGACAGCTGCGTGGTGTCTGGAATCACACGCTGGACATATGTGTCCAGGTATGCCTTCTGGCCCCAGTAGGACTCGTTGCGTGCCAACGACAGCTGCTGTCCCTTGTCCCACTTCACCCATTTGTACTGGCCACCAGTAATCGTCGGGTTGGTGTTGAAGTCGGCGGTGGCGATCTGCTTGCCGTTCATGCCCGCGAAGACCTTCTTCGGCATTATCCCGTACGCCCCGTGATACACCAGGAAAGGCGCCCAAACCTGCTTCAGCTTGATCACCAGCGTGTGTGGGTCGACGGCGGTGATCGACTGCACGTAGGTCTCCAGCTCGCTCCGGCGCGGCGATGGAACGTCCTTGAACTGGGGGTCGAACATCAGATCGTATGTGAACTTGGCGTCTTCGGCGGTGATCGCAGACCCGTCGGAGAATGTCGCCTTCGGGTTGAGCTTGAAGGTGTAAGTGGTTCCGTCCGGGGACACTTCGGGCAGCTGCGCCAGCGACGGGATCAACGTGCCGTCCGGCTTGTAGAAGAGCAGCCCGTCGAAGAGCATCAGGTTTACTACGATGTTGCCCGTCAGTCCGGGCGCGATCGCCGTGTTCATGTTCGTGATGTCGTATGACTGCCCGTATATCACGTGCCCCCCTTTCTTGGGAGTGGCGCTCGTGGTCTGTCCCGTGGCCTGATTTGTGCCGCAGGCTTCGAGGAGTTCCAGCCCGCCGCCCATGAAGGCGGCGAATGCGACACCCGCGCCCAGCCGGCGCACGAATTCGCGACGTGACCAGAGATCGAGGAAATCGTCGAACCGCTTGAGCTCATTTTGAGTCGGCATCGAAATCCTCCCCAGGTGGTACTCGCTGACGTGGCGAGTGTGGACTCCGTCGGTTGGCGCCCGGCCGCGCTGGAGCGCAGATGCGACTGCTCGTCGACACACGGCGGTACGGCTTGCGGCTCGCACGACGGAGAGCGACCATGTCGGGACTCTATGCGTGCGGGTGTCCGTGCGAAACCGACTGGTGTCTAATCGGCGCGGCGCCTAGCCCGACTACGCTACTCACGAGTGTCGACCTCTTCGCCGGCCAGCACCTGGATAGCCCCCCTTTTCGATGAGCTGGTAAGCCGGCATGGCGTAGTCGGCGCCTCGCTGGCTGTCCTCGATGGTGACGACATCCACACCTTCGCCACCGGGATCGCGAATCTGCGAACCGGCCACGCGGTGACGCCGGAGACGCTCTTCATGGTTGGGTCGACGACCAAGTCATTCACTGCAACGCTTGTCCTGCAGCTGGTCGAGGAGGGCCGCGTGGACCTCGACCTGCCGCTCAGTCGGTACGTGGCGGCGCCGATCGACGAGTCGATCACGCCTCGCCAGCTGCTCAGTCACACCAGCGGGCTGGACAACGGGCCTTACACCAACCACGGCCGCGGCGACGACGCAGTGTCGCGCTATGTCGACTCGCTGACGGGAATCCCGCCGATCTCTCCCCCAGGCGAGCGGTTCAGTTACAGCAACGCGGGCTTCGTGATCCTCGGCCGCCTGGTCGAGCAGGTCACCGGGTTGGACTGGGACACCGCACTGCGAACGCGCCTGCTCCATCCCGGCGGACTGGAGATGACCTTCACGCTGCCCGAGATGGCGGCCGCCCACGCCATCGCCATCGGCCACGAGCGGCCGGCCGAAGGGGCGGCCGTGCCCGGGACGGCCTGGGCGATGGCGGCGGGCCGGGCCATGGGACCGACGGGTTCAACGCTGACCGCCACGGCGGCCGACCTGGTTCGCTTCGCTCGCCTCCATATGGACGGCGGCGGCGTGGTCTCGAAGGCGGTGGCCGGGATGATGAGCGTGCCGCATGCCAGGTTGCCGGCCGGCAGCGTGATGGCGCAGGGCTGGGGCCTGGGCTTGTTGTTCGAGGAATGGCAGATGGACGGCCAGCCGGTGCGCGTCTTCGGCCACACCGGCCACAACGAGCACATCGGCTCCTTTCTGCGCTTCCTGCCGCAGTCGCGGGCGGCGGCGGCCCTGGTCTTCAATTCCCCAGGTGACGCCGGGCTCTTTCATGACCTGTTCAGCCGGCTCTTCTCCGAGTTGTACGGCGTGCACAAGCCGCCACCCTGGCACACGGTTGAGCCTGGTCTCGAGCTTGACCTCTCGCGCTACGCAGGCGTCTACCGGCGCCACGGCATGAAGTTGACGCTGCGGGTGGAGGCCGACGGCCTGCTGGCTGACGTGGAGGGCAGCTGGGCTCTGCAGCTCTACGCCGGACGCAGGTTCAGGCCCGCGTCGCCGAGCGCCTTCGGGAGCGGCCTGGCCGCGCGCTACACGGTCGCTTCGCCGGAGGGGACGCTGGCGCCAGAGCTGGTATTCGATGGATTCGACGCCGGCGGGCGGCCATGCTACGTCTACACGTCGGTCTTCGCCGCCCGCAGGGAGTAGGTAGGGTGCGGCGACCTGGCCGTCGACGAGATCACGGGCTCAGCATGCCGCAGCATGAACCGGCTGAGAATTTCGCCAGGTTCGATTTTGGGCTCAGCCCGGAGCAGGAGGCTCGCGCAGCGAACCTGCACCGGGACGCCATCATCATCGATCTGCTGTTCCAGGGTCCTTGCGGCTACCGATCCTTCACAGCGGATATGGAGGCCGAGGTGGAACAGGTATGGGAGTCGAGCCGTGACCTCGACAAGGCCCAGGTCTTCTGCACGCGGCTGCCGATCCGGCGGGCTCTCGACGACGGTGGTCTCGAGGAATTCAAGACGTGCTGGGACGAGTCGGGCATCACAGGCGGCAACCGTCAATTCATGCTTTCCAGCCCTGAAGCCATGGCCGCCTCGTTCGCCGTCAACCAGGCTCAGTTCGACCACCTGCCTTGGCTCGTCAAAGCGCGCATTGCCGGCGATTTCCGGCAAGCCAAGGCCGAGGGCCGGCACGCCGGCTACCTGAGCACCCAGGACACGACGGGCATCAGCCAGAGTGTCGACGTTCTCGACGCACTGCATGATTTCGGCGCCAGGGTGATCGGACTCACCTATAACTGGCAGAACTACGTCGGGTCGGGCTGTACGGATCGTTCGGACGGCGGGGTGACCGACTTCGGTGCCCGGTTCATCAGGCGCATGAACGAGCTCGGCATCGTCGTCGACACAGCCCATTCGGGGCGCCGGACCACGCTGGACGCCTGCTCGATCTCGAGCCGCCCGGTCATCGCCAGTCACACCAGCGCCGAAGCGGTGTACCGGCATGACCGCGCCAAGTCAGACGAAGAGCTGAGGGCGATTGCGGAAAGCGGTGGAGTGATCGGGGTCATGGCCGTCCCTTTCTTCCTGAGTGGGGCCGAGGGCGTGACGATCCAAGCCATGATGGATCACATCGGCTACATCGCCAACCTGGTGGGCTGGCAGCACGTGGCCATCGGCACCGACTGGCCCCTCCAGCAGACCAAAGCCGCGCTGCGCCGGCTCGACGAGCGCGCGATGCGGATCGGCTTTCGGCAAGAGCACCGGATCGACTCGGTAACCAACCTGGTCGGCTTCGACGACTACCGGGAGTTCCCCAACATCACCAGGGGCCTGGTGCGGCGCGGTTACACCGACGAGCAGATCCTGGGCGTGCTCGGCGCCAACGCGCTCCGCGTGTTTGAGGACGTCTGCGGCACGTAACGATCAGCCCGAGTTCACACCTTGGCCCCCGATCGTTACGGCGCTCACGAGCGCGCGGCCACGTCACTCGACCGCCGCCTCCTTGCCGCACACGTCATCGACCACGCGCAGGAAGTTCTCCCCAAGGATCCCTTGCACCTGCTCATCGGTGTATCCGCGCTTGACCAGACCGCGGGTGATGTTGGGGAAGTCCCGGTAGTCGTCGAAGCCAATGAGGTTAGTTGTCCAGCTGACCCGATGTTCGGGCCGGAACCCATACTGCCCCTCCATCTCGCCAATCCGCGACAACGCACCCCTGGTCATCTGAAGTGGCCAGTCGGTGCCGATGGCCACGTGCTGCCACCCCACCAGGTTGGCGACGTAATCGATGTGGTCGAGCATGGCGTCGATCGTGACGTCTCTACCGGTGCTCAGGAAGAAGGGCACGGCCACCACCCCGATCACTCCCCCAGTGCCGGCCAGAGCCCGCAGCTCACTGTCCGACTTGGCCCGATCGTGTGGCGACACGGCGTCAGCGCTGGTGTGGCTGGCGATGACAGGGCGGCTGGAGATCGAGCAAGCGTCCAGCGTGGTCTGGCGCCCCGAATGGGCAGTGTCGGCGATGATGCCGAGCTCGTTCATGCGCCTGATGAACCGGGCACCGAAGTCGCTCACACCGCCGTCGGCGCGGTCCGTACACCCTGAGCCGACGTAGTTCATCTGGTTGTAGGTGAGGCCTATCACCCGTCCTCCGAGCTGGTGCACCAGGTCCAGGGGAGAGAGCTCGCGGTCGATGCCCGTGGTGTCCTGCGTGGTCAAGAAGCCGGCGCGCTTGCCTTCAGCCTGGGCCCGTCTGAAGTCGTCGCCACATATGGCTTTGCTGAGCCATGTGAGGCGGTCGAACTGGGCGACGGCGCCTGCAAAGCTGCCGGCGAGATCGCGTGGGCGCATCGTGAACTGGCGGTTGCCGGCGGTGATCCCGGAGGCTTCCCAGACCTGCCGCGACTCCGGCCACTGCCCTGACAGCAGGCGGTCCAGGTTGACACGCCCCGACAGCACGAGACCGGCGGAGAGGTCGTCCGTACCCGCCCAGGCTTTCTCGATCTCGTCCCGGTGTTCTGTGCTGAACGAGCGGTAGCCGCACGGTCCTTGAAAGAGAATGTCGATGATCAGGCTCTCGGCGTGCAGTCTCTGCGCCCTTGCCTCGGCGTCGGGTGTCAGGCCGAAGTCGTAGCTTCCGAACCCGCCTGTCACAGACGCGCGCTCCCGACCGCCGCCGTGGCCGGGGCCGACGCAGCCGGATCGATCAACTCCAGCGGCTGCTGGGGAACCAGCTTTCCTTCCTTGTAGACCGCCGCTACTCGCTCGCGCATCGCGCGGAACTGGTACGGATCGCCCTCCAGCACGACCAGGTCGGCGCCCTTTCCCGGCTCGATCGTGCCCAGCTCGCCGTCTACTCCCAGCAGCTGCGCCGCGTTCAGCGTCGTCGCCTTCAGCACTTCGTGCGGAGGCAGTCCCATCGCCAGCAGCTCCAGTTCTTCCAGGTTGCGACCGTGCGGATATCCGACCGCGTCGGTGCCCATGACGACCTTGACCCCGGCCCGGGCGGCTCGGCGGTAGGAGTCCTTGTGCGCCTCGATAACCTCCTGGACCTTGCGGAAACCCGCCTCGCTGATTCCTCCCGCGCGGCCCGCTTCAAGCACACTCTGCGGTGCCAGCAGCGTCGGGCAGAGGAAGGTGCCCTTCTGCAGCATGAGGTCGATCGCCTCGTCGTCGAGGTAGATCCCGTGCTCGATCGAGCGCACGCCGCAGCGCACCGCCTCCTTGATGCCCTCGGTCGCCTGCGCGTGCGACATCACGTACATGTCTGCAAAGGCCGCCTCGCGGACAGCCATTTCAATCTCCTCGCGACGAAGGTGGGGATGGCGAGGATTGTCGCGAGGCGAGACGACACCGCCTGAGGAGGCGATCTTGATCCAGTCGGCCCCGGCCCGGATGACCTCGCGCACCTTCTTGCGCATCTCGTCGGGCCCGTCCACCACACCCTTGGGGACGCCGGGGTTGCCGCCGAGCAGTTCGAGGGCGCAGCCCGATGCCAGCCAGCCGTCGGAGTGACCCCCTGTCTGGCCGATCATCGTGATCGCGATCTTCATCCGCGGCCCGATCACGAGTCCTCGCTCGACCGCGGTCCTGGTCCCCAGATCGGCCCCTGCCGCGTCTCGCACCGTGGTTATCCCGGTTCGGAGGATCGCCTCCAGGCTCCGAGCTGTCTCGTAGAACCTGTACGAGAAGGGCGACTCCAGGTGTCTGACGACGTTGATGTGGCTGACCATGACGTGTACGTGGCAGTCGAAAAGCCCGGGCAGCAGCGTCTTGCCGGTGACGTCGACCTGAACGTCACCGTCCAGGCGGGCACCTACCTCCACGAAGCGGCCGTCCTGGACTGTGACGTCGGCCTGGGCCGGCGCGGCACCGGTCCCGTCGAACACATGCCCGCCGCTGAATACGATCCTCTTGCCCATCGCGAAACCCCCTGTCTGAAGACCGAGCCTGCGTGCCGACAGGCTAAACCGGAGACCGGCCGACCTCAACCGACAGTTGTCGGAAGGTGCAGGCCCTCAGTCCAGTTTGCGTTCGGCCAGGAAGGCGGCCCGGCGAACCTTGCCGCTCTCGGCTCGCGGCAGGTCGCTGACAAACTCATAGGATTTGGGCGCTTTGTAGGACGCTAGCTGTTCGCGGACATGCCGGTCGAGCTCGATCTCCGAGGGTGGCTGCGACGGGTCCGCCGGCTGCACGATCGCGTGCACGAGCCTTCCCCAATCCGGATCGCTCAGACCTA
>DATFWQ010000075.1:0-41897 GCA_035259145.1 Candidatus Dormiibacterota bacterium
CCATCTGCGTAGTCGAGGTGGTGGACGTCGTACGCGAATGGGTTGCGCTGGGCGAACCAGCCGCTGTCGGCCGGGAGCAGGTCCTCCGCCAGGTCGCGCCGCGCATAGAGGAACGCAATCCCGGGGCTGCCCAGCAGGTACTTGAGAGTGCCGGTGACCAGCATGTCCACGCCGAGTTCTCGCACGTTGAAGGGCTCCGTGCCCATGGACTGGAAGGCGTCGATGAGAAGGGACGCTCCGTGTGCGTGGGCCACCTCGGCCAGTCGCCTGACGTCGTTCTTCCAGCCGTTCCGGTAGCAGACGTGCGTCGTGGAGACCAGGGCCGTCGCACTGTCGATGACCGCCTCGAAGGCTGAGAGCGGAAGAACGTCTCCTTCGGCCCTGGCAAACTCGGTCTCCAGGCCCCGCCGAGCCTGCGCCAGCCACACGTGGCCCACGGTGGGGAAGTCGAAGTCACTGGTCACCACCCTGGAGCGCCGGCGGGGGTCGAGGGCGCTGGCAACCGCGTTGAGCGCCGTAGACGCGCTGAAGGTCACCGCCACCTCATCTGTGTCCGCGCCGATCAGTGCCGCGAACTCCCCCCGCAGCTCCTCCATACGCTCGCACCAGAGCTCCCAGGGGTTGCCGTGCACGTGCCAGCTTGTGACGAATTCGCGCAGGGACGCTTCCACCGGCTCGGCCAGCGCCCCCTGCGAGCAGGAGTTGAGATAGACCTTCTCGCGCAGGATGGGAAAGAGTGAGCGGAAGTCCTCAGGGCTCACAGGGTTGGGTTCCAAGCTATCGGCACAATACAATGCGCCGGGGAGATGCCGGTTTCCGAAGCCCACTCGCGCGTGGTCTACGACGCCCTGAGGGCGTCGGGCGTGAAGGTGGTCAGCGCGCTGCCCGAGACCTGGCTGGTGCACCTGATCCGCATGGCCGAAGACGACCCGAACATGATCCTGGTCCGCCTGGCCAAAGAGGAGGAGGGCGTCGGCGTCTCTATGGGCGCCCACTTCGCGGGCGTTCGCTCCGCTCTACTCATGCAGAACCATGGATTCCTGCAGGCGATCAACGGGATCGTGTCGGGAGCCATGCTCTACCACATGCCGCTGCTGCTCATGATCTCGGACCGCGGCCATCTGGGTGAGAAGGATCCCTGGCAGACCGAGGGCGGCCGCTACACACGCCGCGTCCTGGACGCTCTCGGCATTGTGCACGATGAGCTTCGAAACCCCGATGAGGTTGCCGTCAAGGTGGACAGGGCGATGACCCTGGCGCAGTCCTCCCTCTCGCCGGTGGCACTGCTGATGACGCGCTCGCTGATGTGGGAGGAGCCTCCCCCGCCCCCCGCCGGCCCACCCCCTGCGGCCGGCTTGGCGGCGCCCCGGGCCGCGGGAGAGCGCCCGGGTGGAAGCGGAGCATGACGCGCCTGGAGTGCCTGCGGGCGATCTACGAAGACATCCAGGACTGCGCGGTGGTCACGATCATGGGCGCGACCTCGGCCGAGCTGCACTCGCTTGGTCACCGTCCGAATTTCTTCTATCTCACGCACGCCATGGGCCTGGCCTCCTCGATAGGGCTCGGTCTCGCCCTATGTCAGCCCTCGCGCCGAGTTGTAGTGCTGGACGGTGACGGGTCCGTACTGATGAACCTTGGCGGATTGTCGACCCTCGCCCGCTACGGCCCCCGCAACATGGTGGAGATCATCTTCGACAATGAGAGCCTCCTCTCCGTAGGCGGATTCCCGACCGCCACCGCGACCGGGACCGACCTGGCGGCCTGCGCCCGTGGAGCCGGCATCGACAACACGGTGACCGCGCGCAACGCCGACGACTTCGTCTCGGCCGTTCGAGCTGCTCTGGCCGGCGAGAAGCTTGCCTGCATCGTGGCCAAGGTCGAAGCTGTCGGCCCGGCCGGCTACATCGTCGACACCCACATGCTCGAGGATCGCTTCATGTTCGCTCGCGCCATGCGCCAGCCGCCACAGAACGGAGGGAAGATGCCGTGACCGCTCTCGCCTCACTCGTCGACGGACTCGCCGCCGGGCGTGTCCGTGTCATCGACCTGACCCAGCCCCTGTCCGAGAAGACGCCCATCCTCCAGCTGCCCCCACCGTTCGCAAACACGCCGGGATGGACGACACACGAGATCTCCCGCTACGACGAGCGAGGCCCGGCCTGGTACTGGAACTGGTTCGAGGGTGGTGAACACGTGGGCACGCACTTCGACGCGCCCAACCACTGGATCACCGGCCGCGACCGGGAGGACGTGGCCTCGGTATCGACATCACGGCTCGTAGGACCGGCAGTGGTCATCGACAAGTCTCGGGAGGCCGCCGGCCACTCGGACTACCTGCTCAGCGTCGACGACATCCGCGCCTTCGAGGCTCAGCACGGGCCGCTGCCGCAGAGCTGCTGGCTGCTCTACCGCACGGGCTGGGACGCCCGTGCGCACGACGCGGAGGCGTTCCGAAATGCCGACGAGACAGGCCCACATTCACCTGGCATCGAGCCTGAGTGCGCGCGCTGGCTGGCCGAGGAATCACCGGTGATCGGCGTCGGGGTGGAGACGGTGGGCACGGACGCGGGAGTGGCGCACTCCTTCGAGCCGGCCTTCCCCTGCCACCACTTCATGCTTGGAGCCGGCAAGTACGGGCTGACGCAGCTCGCGAACCTGGCACAGCTGCCGCCGGTCGGGGCCGTCCTGGTGGTGCTGCCGCTGAGGCTGGTCAACGGATCGGGCAGTCCCTGCCGGGCGATCGCGCTCGTGGAGGGATGATGCCGTCGGGCGTACCGGAGACGGATCAAGCCGGTCCTTAGGCATCGGCGCCAGCCCGTGAGCCGGCACGCTCACACGCCGGTCTATGTGCCTACGTGATGGCACTCGGCCGGCGCGATGAGGCTCCGACCGTTTTGCTGGGTCTCAACGAGGCGACCTGACCGACAGCCCTTGCTGCCGCGCAGCTTCGACCAGGCGCTCGTCGTAGGCGACGAAGACACCGAGGTCAGATCCCAGGGACAGCGCGGCAGCCAGATGGATGCAATCCAGCGATCGCAATTCGGGTGGGTTCAAGGTCGCCGCATAGTCGAGCAGCGGCTCGGTCATGTGGACCAGGTCGATGCCGGCCAGTTGCTGACGAGCCGGCGCGAGGTACTGAGGATGGTGGCGGCGTGCAGCACGCACGCCTTCGGTTCTGAGCAGCGCGGCAGACGCCCACCGTGGCCAGCGCGTCAGGTAACCGACCAGTGCAGCTGATTCGGGTTCGGTTACAACCAGCTTCACGAAAGCCGAGCTGTCGATGTAGGCGACGCTGCTAGCGTTCATCGGCTCGCATATCGGTCAGGATCTCCGAGGGCAGCTTCTGGCCACGCACGGCAGGAAGCGGAAGGCCGAGTTCTGCCATCAACTCGCGTGGGTCGTGCCTAGCCGCCGTGACCCTCCCCTCGACGATCATCTGGTCGAGGGTGCCTGGTCGCAGCGGCACGATACGTGCCACGGGATGGCCATGGTCGGTCACCTCCATCACCTCTCCATTGGCAACACGACGCATAACCGCGCTGGTCTTCTGCTTCAGTTCGCGTATCCCGATCCTGTCCATTGTGGCTACATTGTAACCCAATCAGACCACAAAGTAGCCCATTTGCTTTATCTAGGCGCCACGCTTCAGCGTTTGCCGGAGCCCGGGCGCGGGTGGCGAGGAGAGGAGAGGCATTGGACCAATTGCCGGCGGTGGGCCCTGTTGGAATGCCTCCGACAGGGCCATTCCCCGGCACTTGGTCCACTCGGGGCGCCGGACGCTTAAGTATTCAGCCGGCAGAGGCAGTCAGGATTCTGGCCAGCGTGCTCGCGTCGATGCTGCCGCCCGAGACGATGCAGGCGATGCGCCGGCCTCTCACGCGTCCTGACACGGCGGCCGCCACAGCCGCCGCCCCCGCGCCCTCAGCTATCACGTGGGTCCGCGCCGCCAGCAGGCGCACCGCCGCAGCCACTTCGTCCAGGCTGACGACAACGCTGCCGTCCAGCAGCACCTGGGCACGCTCCAGCATGCTCGCAAAGACGGTCTTGCTCCCGATGCCATCCACAAAGGAGGGCTGGTAATCGACGGTCGCCGGACTGCCGGCGGCCAGCGACGCGGTGAGCGGGGCCCCTGTCTCCACCTCGACCGCCAAAACACGGCAGGACGGCCGCAGTGCCTTCACCGCGGACGCGATCCCGCATGCCAGGCCGCCACCGCCCCATGGCACCAGGACGGCGTCCGCGTCCGGCAGGTCGTCGATCAGCTCCAGCCCGATGGTGCCGTTGCCGGCCATCACCCGCTCGTCATCAAAGGCGTGAACGAAGGTGCCGTCCAGGTCGGGCCGGCCCCGATCCACGAAGGTCTGCCACCACTCGTCGAAGGGCACCTTGACCACACGCCCGCCGAGCCGTTCGACGGCCCTTATCTTCGCCTCAGGCGCGTGATCGGGCGCGACGACCGTGCACGCCAGGCCAAGCCTGCGCGCGTTCCACGCGACGCCCTGAGCCATGTTGCCGGCGCTGGCTGTCACAACACCCCGCGCGAGCTCTTGCGGGCTCATCTGCGCCATCGCGTTGGCGGCGCCCCGAATCTTGAACGAACCGACGGGCTGCAGCACCTCCAGCTTGAGCCAGACCTCCGCTTCTGGGTCTACGCCCACCTCCTCAAACGGGCCTGGTCCAGGCCGCGGCATACGACCGGCGTCGTGGTCCAGCCGGACCAGAGGCGTGCGGACGGCGGCGCCGGCGATGCGCTCGCGTGCCGCGCGGACTGCTTCCAGCCGAATCACGATGCGCGCGCCGCTTCCATCCGGTCCAGGATGCGATCCCGGTCTTCGGCCGTCAACGCCACCGGTAACGACTCCTCGGCGGGGGCGAACTGATCGAGCGACCGCGGCCCGATGAGGGCCGCCGTCACCTGGGGGTGCGAGTGCACCCAGGCCAGCGCCAGGGCTCCCATCGAGACGCCCCATTGACCAGCCTCGGCCCTCAGCGCGTCGATCGCGCGAAACGTACTCGCGGTCAGCAGGGTCTCATAGGGCTGCGGGCGTAGCGTCATCCTCGAGCCGGGCGGATAATCCCCCTCGAGCGCGTACTTGCCGGTGAGAAAGCCGCCAGCCAGCGGGCTGAATGGGGTGACAGCGAGGCCCTGGTCTTCAGCCAGCGGCAGAATCTCGCTCTCGATGCCTCGATTCAGGAGGTTGTACTCGTTCTGCACCCCCTCGTAGCGTGCGAGGTCACGGCGATCTGAGATCCAGAGCGCTTTGGTCAGACGCCATGCCTCGATGTTGCTCGCGGCCACGTACCGCACCTTGCCCTGGTGAATCAGGCCGTCGAGCGCTCGCAGCGTCTCGTCCAGTGGCGTCGACGGGTCGACCTCGTGCGTGACGTAGAGGTCGAGCCAGTCGGTCTGCAGACGCCGGAGCGAATCCTCGACCGCCCGCATGATGTGGCGACGGGACAGACCTTCATCGTTCGGTCCTGGTCCCATGCGGTTGAACACCTTGGTCGAGAGCACGACCTGGTCGCGCGTTCCGCGGGAGCGCAGCCAGCCCCCCACCATCTCCTCGGAACGTCCTCCCCCATAGCTGTCTGCTGTATCGAAGTAATTGATGCCGAGGTCCGCCGCCCGGTCCATGATGGCGAAGGCGATCGCTTCGTCCTCACCCCGCCCGAACAGCGACGGCTCGGAGCCGACCCCGCCGAACCCTCCGCAGCCAAGCCCCAGCTTCGAAACCTTGAGCCCGGTCCGGCCGAAGTTGCGGTACTCCACCGCGGCAGCAGTTTAGGGCCTGCCAGGACTTGAAGTCGCGGCGCTGGACTGAAGGCCGGAGTAACGGTCAGCGAATCAACGAGCTCGTCGCCACCAGGCCCGCGATCAGGATCGCGATGATGTTTACGACCTTGATCATGGGATTGATCGCAGGGCCGGCAGTGTCCTTGTAAGGGTCTCCCACCGTGTCGCCCGTCACAGCGGCCTTGTGTGCTTCCGAGCCCTTGCCGCCGAGGTTGCCCTCTTCGATGAACTTCTTGGCGTTGTCCCAGGCTGCTCCACCGCTGGTCATGAACAGGGCCACGAACAGGCCTGTGACGATGGCTCCGATCAGCATGCCGCCAAGCGTCTGAGGACCGAGTAGAAGGCCCACCGCGATCGGGGCCACGACCGGTATCAGGCCAGGCAGGATCATCTCCCGCTGCGCCGCCGCGGTCACGATGCGGACCGCCGGTCCGTATTCGGGCTTGGCCCTGCCGTCCATGATGCCTTCGATCTCGCGGAACTGGCGGCGGACCTCCTCCACTACCAGCCCACCGGCCCGACCCACGGCGAGAATTGCGAGCGATCCGAACAGGAAGGGCAGGATACCGCCGAGGAACAGGCCGACGATCACGTGTGGGTCGCTCAGGTCGAAGCTGAGCCGCCTGCCATGCTTGACCAGCTCTTGCGTGTAGGAGTTGAACAGAACCAGTGCGGCCAGCCCAGCCGAGCCGATCGCGTAACCCTTGGTGACCGCCTTTGTGGTGTTGCCGACCGCGTCCAGCCGGTCGGTAACAGCCCGCACCTGCGGCGGCAGGTCGGCCATCTCGGCGATTCCGCCGGCGTTGTCGGTTATGGGGCCGTACGAGTCGATGGCGACCACGATGCCCGTCATCGACAGTAGGGCGACGGCGGCGATGGCGATGCCGTACAGGCCCGCAAGAGTGAAGCTGATCAGGATGCCGGCGCCGATTGCCACGACAGGCAGCGCCGTGGCCATCATGCCTATCGCGGATCCCGCGATGATGTTCGTGGCGTGACCGGTGATCGACTGCCTGGCGATCAGGTGCACCGGCCAGTAACGGGTCTCGGTGAAGAACTCCGTGATCGCGACGATCAGGATCGTGGTGACGATGCCGACCACGCCACACCAGAAGAGGTTGTGCGGATCCGGGACACCCGGAACCGGCTTCAGGTAGGCATTGGCGACAAATGCGTCGGTGACCAGGAAAAAACCGACGAGCGCGATAACGGCCGCCACGACCAGGCCGGCGTACAGACCGCCCATGATCCAGCGCGGGAAGTACAGCCGGACCGCCATGGCGCCCACCACGGAGCCCACGATGGATACAGCGCCCAGCATGAGCGGGTAGACGACCCAGGCCACATTGTTGAAGAGCAGCGAGCCCAGCAGCATGGCCGCCACCATCGTGACGGCATATGTCTCGAAGAGGTCGGCCGCCATTCCTGCGCAGTCGCCGACGTTGTCGCCGACGTTGTCGGCGATTACCGCCGGGTTGCGAGGGTCATCCTCAGGGATGCCGGCTTCGACCTTGCCGACGAGGTCGGCGCCCACGTCTGCCGCCTTGGTATAGATGCCACCGCCGAGACGTGCGAACACAGAGACCAGAGAAGCACCAAAGCCGAGACCGACCAGGGCGTCCAGGTTGTGCGTGACGAAATAGGAGACGGAGACACCCAGCAGGCCCAGGCCGACGACCATGAAGCCGGTAACGGCGCCGCCACGGAAGGCGATCGCCAGCGCCTTGCCCAATCCATTGCGGGCCGCTTCGGCGGTGCGCATGTTGGCCCGAACCGAAACGTTCATGCCAACGTACCCGGCCGTGGCGGAGCAAGCCGCACCGATCAGGTAGAGGACAGCAGTCACCGGGCCCAGGGTGACGCCGATGATGATCGCGACGACGATGCCGATGACCGCGATCACGGTGTACTGCCGATTCAGATACGCCGCGGCACCTTCCTGGATGGCGGAGGCGATCTCGATCATTCGTTGACTGCCGGGCGCCTGGCGGAGCACGGCAGCGGTGAGCAGCACCGCGAACAGGACAGCGATGGCACCTCCCCCAATCGCCCAAAGCACGTACGAGTCCATCAAATTCACACCCTCTCTTCCTGGATTTTCTTCTCAGTGATTCTTGGCACGCTCACGCTCACGTAGTTGGACAGGGGAGGTGGCTTGACCGGAGGCTCGGCCAGTGCACGATTGAACGAGTCGCCCGCGACTGCCGAGGTCACGAAGACCCGGCTGTCAGCCCATTCCTGGGCGATGTGGCCGGAGCCGTCGAAGCCCTGGTTGCCGTCCGATAGGGTATACGACGCACCGCGCACGACGCGACACGTCAATTTCTCGGGCAGGTTTTCGAGGTCGTCGCTGGGAGCGGCCGGGATGCTCCGCATTCGCCTGTTACGGTCCACCTGGGGACGGGTCGCGCCGGCGGCGGCCGCGGATGAGCACCCACGCGCCTATCGCGATAACCAGCAGCGGCATGAGGCCAAGCGTCAGCACTTCGTTGACACGTACATCTCGGTCGCTGAGCGTCAGGGTTCCGGCCGCCGCGGGCTTAGGCCCAATCGAGATCAAGGAGTCCTGCTCGGACAGCCAGTCAAGCGAGGCGAGCAGCAGGTCGGGGTTCGAGCCGTCGGCGAAGGGGGGCATCGTCCGGTTTTCAGCCAGCCCAGAGGAGCCGCTCAACACGATCCTCGTGGTCTTGCCAGCCGGATGCCTCTGCTCCAGCGCCTGCATCAGGACGAAAGGCCCGGCCCTGTCGATCGCACGCTTGTCGAGGTTGGTCCGCTGCTGAGCAACCGCATAAGACCTGTCGGTGCTCGAAGCGAGGTTGACGGCCGTCGTGTCGCCAGTGGCGGTGCCCACGATCGGGGTTGTCAGTGGAAGGAATACGTACTTGCCGGCAAGGTTGTTGGTGATCGGCGACTGACCGTAGGCATAAACCACCGGAACGGTAGCGTCGTCCTTCGCGGAGTGCGCCGGGTCCGGCTCAACGATCAAGCCGCCGTCGAACCCGACACCGTACTGCTTGACCACGGCATTCACACTTGCGAGTACCTTGGGATCGAGCCAGGGGTCTACGCCCAGCAGCAGCTTGCCTCCTTGACTGAGGTACTGCTTGATGGCCTTGACACTGCCGTCGTTCAGTGAACGACCCAGCTGGACCAGCGCCAGTATGTCGCAGCTGGCGGGGACGCCCTGCTGCACCAGTAGAAGGTCCTCGAGCTTGTAGTTGCTGGTCTTCAGAAGCTCCGCCACAGCCGAATAGCCGCTGACTTGATTGGTGTCTCTGAGGTCGCGTTCACCATCTCCCGACGCCCAACACACGATCGGTGCGCGGCTGGACTCGAGACGGAGGATGGCGCCCGTCACGTCTGACTCGGTCTGCGAGGCGATGTTGAGCACCACGGGAGGCCGGCTCTTGTACTGCAGAACGACGCTGCCGGCGACGGTGACGCCGAGCCTGAGCGCGTCGGCAGCGTTCTGGTCGGGATCCAGGAAGCGCACCTTCAGATGTGGGCTCCACTGTTTGTAGAGGTCGAACAGGTCCTCAGCCTCGCGCTTGCCGGCCTGCTCGTCAGGGCGGAAGAAGCCGGTGACGACCAGGTCGCTGTCGAGCTGCCTGGTGACCTTCACCGACTGCGGCGTCAATGTGTGCAGCCCGGACCTTGTGAAGTCGGCAGCCTGCGCGCTTCGAGAGGCAATCACATTGACCGCGACCAGGATGCCGATCACGACTGCCCCAACCAGCACACTGAGGGAGCCGAAGCGAGCGCGCCTGGTCCGCCCGAGCTCCAGGACAGCTCCCGGGTCGACCACCGCGTAGGCGATTACCAGCGCCAGCCCCGCGAAGAGCAAGAAGGTCGTCCGCTGGGTCAGCCCGCCGTCGACGAGGACGAAGCTGAGCGTCGTGAGCAGAAGCAGGAGGCCGGCAGCCGCGCAGAGCAGGGCGACGCGGCGATCCCAGCGCACCATCAGCGCCACCTCCTCGATTCCACGACTCGGATCGTGAGGAAGAGCGCCCCGAGCGTGAGAGTCACGAAATAGACCAGATCTCTGAACACGATCTGGCCGTCGTTGAACGACTGGGCGCGACTGGATGCGGCCAGGTAGTCGAATAGGTCCGACAAAGGCGGCGTCACAAAGCCTGACAGGGCACCCAGCCCATACTCCAGCGCAAACAGCGCGGCGAAGCCGGCGGCGGCCGCCACGATCTGGTTCTGGGTGAGGCTGGAGGCCAGCACTCCGAGGGCGACCCAGGCCGCGCCAACCAGAAGGATTCCGGTATATCCGGTAACGACGGATCCGTAGTCGACGCCTGGCAGCGACACCTGTAGGCCGAAGATGGCGGCAGGCGCATGGAGCTGCTGGTAGGCAGACATCAGGATCACGTAGACGAGAGTGAAAGTGATCGTGACCGCGTAGAGGAGAAAGCCTCCCAGCCACTTGCCGGCAACCAGCTCCCAGAATCGGACGGGCGACGTCAGCAGCATCTCGAGGCTGCCGGAACGTTGTTCCCCGGCCAGCATGCGCATGGTGCAGAGCGGCACGAAAAAGGCCATCAGCAGCGCCAGCCAGTTGAAGATCCCGCTCATGCTGACCGGTGCACTGGCGTTGATCTGGGGCAAGTAGCCGAAAATCGACGTGAGGACGATGACGAGCGCCCAGGCCAGGTATGCGATCGGCCATCGCAAGATTGCGGCCAGCTCCTTCTGTGCTATCGCTGCAACGTTGAGTAGACCGGTGCCCCACGCAAGCTCGTACAGGCCCCGCGCGGGCATGCCCGGGGCCTCCAGCGAGACGGGTGCAGCCTCCGCCTGCACGATCGCGGCGGCCGGCGGAATGGCTGTGGACTCGGACTCGGGCTCGGGTAGGGGGACCGGCCGAGGCGAGTCCGGCTCGGGCTTGGGCATGGGCACGGGCTGAGGCGAGTCGGTTCCAGCCTCAACCTCCGCCGGCTCCGGCCCTTCGGCCTGAGCCTCAACCTCGGGCACCTCCGGGTCCCGGGCCGCGCCTTGAGCCGGCGGCTCGCCAGCCTGTGCAGGCGCTTCAAGCACAGGCTCGGCAGCGCTGGCTTCGGTCGCCGCAGGCTCAGCCCCTTCCGCACCCGCTTCAACCTCGGCCGCCTCCGCCTCGGCTGCCCTCCGGGCCGGCGGCTCGCCATCCTGTGCAGGGCCTTCAGGCCCTGACTCGTCCCCGCTGGCTTCCGTCGCCGCCGGCTCAGCCCCTTCCGCACCCGCTTCAACCTCGGCCGCTTCGGCCTCGGCTGCCCTCCGGGCGAGGGGCTCGCCATCCTGTGCGGGGGCTTCAGGCCCTGACTCGTCCCCGCTGGCTTCCGTCGCCGCCGGCTCAGGCGGCTGGGCAGCGAGCGGAGACGCGGAAGCGTCCTCGGCTGCCCTTGCCTGTGGCGGCTCGGTGGTCTGCGCCTCTGGTTCACCAGCCGGGGCAGCCACGGTCTCCGGGGTCGGAAGAGGCTGCTCCCCGCCGCCTCCTGTGCTTCCTGCCCGGCGGCGCTTCCGCCTCGGCGGCTTACCGCCGCCGGCGGGCGCCACCGCTAGCGAGCCTCCTGAGAGACTAGCTCCGGAAGCATGTCCTCCAGCGCGACGCTGCGGGAGCTCAGGCCCCGCAGGCTGATGCCAAGACCGACGATCACCCTGGCAACTGCGTCCTGCAGATCGTCTCCGTCGCCGGTCACGGTCAACCGGTTCTCGCCATCACCGTTGGACGTCACGATGACCTCGCTCACCCCTGCCAGCCCCCGAAGTGCCAGATCGGCCGAAGCTGCGTCTCCCGCAATGACTGCCTCGACCTCTCGTTTTGGCTTCTCGGCCAGCCGCCTGCTCAAGCCGTGCGGAGCCTCGTCCGCGACCAGTCTGCCGCCGTTGATGAGCAGCACCCGGTCGCACATCGCGTTGACCTCGGCCGGTACCCGACTCGACAGCATGACCGTGCGCCGCTCAGCGAGAGCTCGGATGAGCTGCAGCGTCTCCTGTGTCTGAGCGGAGTCGAGGCTCGCGCCGGGGTCATCCAGGACCAGTACCGGAGGCTCATGCACCACTGCCTGCGCGAGGCCGACCCGGCGCCTCAGGGCCTGGGAGAGATGCCCGATGACATGCTTCCGGTGCTCAGTGAGGCCACAGGCTGTCAGCGCGTAGTCGATCCGGTGGCGACGGCTGCGTGGTGGCACACCACGCAGCCGGCACATCGTCTCGAGAAACCGTTCGACCGTCATCTCGTTGTATAGCGGTGTCGTCTCGGGCAGATACCCGATGCACTTGCGCGCCTCACGAGACCTTTCGAATACGTCGCAGCCGGCCACCGACGCTTCCCCTGAGGTAGCCCTCAGGTATCCGGTCAGTATCCGCATGATCGTCGACTTCCCTGCCCCAGCGGGCCCCAGGAGACCCAGCATCTGCCCCCGAGGTACTGAGAAGGTGAGGTCGGTGATCGCAGGCCGGTCGTCGTAGTACTTGGTAAGACCCTGGACCTCAATCAACTGGACAGCGGCCATTTTAGGAGTGGACACGACGTTGACGTCCTCACCAGACTGCGGCACTGCTATAACCGATCAGTGGCGTCGACCATAATCGCCGTCGGGGACGAGCTCCTCGCCGGCTTCACCCTTGACACCAACTCGCACTGGCTGGCCGAGCGGCTGCGCCTGCTCGGCTTCCCTGTCAAGCGCATCACCGTGGTCAGAGACCGCAAGGAGGACATCATCCAGCAGGTTCGATCCGACCTTGCCGATGAGGAGGTCGAGGACGTCTTCTGCTGCGGAGGCCTCGGACCCACGCCGGACGACCGCACGCTCGAAGCCGTGGCGGCGGCGCTCGACAGGGACCTGGTGACGTGGCAGCCGGTGCTCGAACGCATCGAGCACCGTGTGCGGCTGATGCACGAGGCCGGTCTGATCGAATCCTCCCAGGTCGCAGATGGCAACCGGAGGATGGCTCGCGTCCCAGCGAAGCCGGACCACGTCTTTCGCAACCGCCGCGGCATGGCGCCAGGACTCGTCTACCGGCTCGAGCAGCGCCGGCTTTTCGTGCTTCCTGGCGTACCGAGCGAGTTGAGGGGGATCATCGTCGAGGAGCTGGAGCCTGAGTTTCTCAGTGGCCGGATCGCGGCCGTCGTGCACGAGCTCCGCTTCATGTTCGCGGTGGAAGCACGGTTCTATCCGGTCATGCGCGACCTGGAGACCTCCCACCCGGACGTGTCCGTCGGTTCCTATCCGAACTTCCAGACCAAGGAGCTGGTTATCCGCTTCGCGGGAGATGACGAGCGGCGTGTGCTGGAGGCTGTCGACGTCGTCCGCCGGCGTGTCGCGCCGATGGGCCTGGTGCCGGCGCCCAGCTGAGGTGCAGCTCCTCGGCACCAGCCCAAGTGAGAACGAACATCAGCGGCCCTTGAACTCCGGCTCCACCTTCTGGAAGAACGCAACGATGCCGGCCACCGCGTCCTCGCTCAGGACCGCCCGAGCGAAATTGCGGGCTTCGATGGCGAGCCCTTCCTCCAGCGGGAGGTCCTGGCCGCGATTCACCGCATCCTTGATCATTGCGATCGCGAACGTCGCGGCTCGGGCCAGGCGTCCGGCCACCTCGTTCACCGCAGTGTCAAGGTCGTCAGGTGCGACCGCCTTGTTGACCAGACCCAGAGCCTCCGCCTGTACGGCAGATAATCGCACCGACTCGTAGAGGAGCGGCAGCGCCCTGGCCTTGCCGAGCAGGCGGACCAGCCTCTGGGTGCCCCCTGCTCCCGGGATGATGCCCAGTGCCGACTCGCTCTGCCCGATCCTGGAGCGCCCGTCCTCGACCATGATCCGGTAGTCGCAGCAGAGCGTCAGCTCGCAGCCACCGCCCAGGGCGTGGCCGTTGATCCGGGCGATCACAGGCTTGGGGCAGGCAGCGATGGCGTTGAAGGCCGCCCCGCCAGCAAGCATCATCGCCGCGATGCGGTCTTCGGCATCGGGCGCCGAGCGGTCCATGCCCCCCATGGAGCCCAGATCAGCTCCGACGCTGAAGTACCGTTCGTAGGCGCTCTGGAGGATGACGACCCGGCAGGCCGGGTCAGGGCCCAGCTCCGTGAACGCCTCTTGCAGCTCGCTCATGAGTTCGGGTGCGATCGCGTTGTTGCCACTGCGGTGCATCACCACACGCGCCGCACTTCCTTCGTGGACGACGTCGACGAATTCACCCACGGCTCAGGCGGTGAACAGAGGGATGCCGCCGGCCACCTCGATTGCGGCGCCGGTGATGTAGCCGGCCTCCACGCTGCACAGGAAGCCGATGGTGGCCGCGATGTTCGACGGCTCCCCGAAACGCTTGAAGACGGTGCGGTTCTTGAAACGCTCGTAGAGCGGATTGGTCTGAGCACCCATTTGCCCTGCCTCGGAGAGGATGATGCCCGGCACAATCGCGTTCGCGGTGATGTTGTGCCGGCCGCCCTCCAGCGCCACCGTCCTGGCCAGCCCTATGACTCCCGCCTTGGTCGCCGAGTAACTGGCCTGACCGAAGCCGCCCAGCGTACCCGCGACCGACGACATGAAGATGATCCGGCCCCAGCGCTGTTCGACCATGTACGGCCAGACTTCCTTCGTGCAGTTGAAGGACCCCGTGAGGTTGACGGCGATGTCGCGGTCCCAGAGCCGGTAATCCTGGTTGGGGATCTGGGCGGTGTGGTCGAGCGTCGCCGCGTTGTTGATCAGTATGTCGATGTGGCCGAACTGCTCCTTCACCTGCGCCAGCACCCGGCGGACCTGGTCGCGGTCGGTCACGTCCATCTTGATGGCGGTAGAGCGCCGGCCCATCTGCCGGATATCCTCGGCGGTTGCGTTTGAGTAGACCCACCCCTGGCTGATCGCGAGCTGTGCCAGCCCCGAATTCGCACCCTCGGCGGTGGTCTGGAGGTCGGGATCGTCCTCGATCAGAATGTCTGTTATCACCACGTCGGCACCCATGCGCGCGAGCGTGAGGGCGTCCTCTCGTCCCAGCCCGCGCGATGCGCCCGTGACAACGGCGACCCTACCCGAGAGATCGAACATTGCAGAGCTCCTCTTGTCAATGCGGGTGTCAACCCGGCTGATCCAGTTCCGCGACCGCCCTGGACAGGACCACCTGTCCGTCCTGGTTCACGGCCGTGAGCTGGACGGCATGATCGGACTCTTCTCCGCGAAAGGTGACAGTATCACCAGGCCGGACGATGCCCGCGAACCGGCAGCTCAGCCTGCGCAAGCGGCCGGGCTCGCCGGCGACACGGGCAAGGAGCCCCATCTGCAGCATGCCGTGGGCGATTACACCCGGCAGACCGACCGAGCGCGCGAACTCGTCGTCGAGGTGAATCGGGTTGCTGTCGCCAGATGCGGCCGCGTAAGCGGCGATCTGCTCCCTCGAGAACTCGACGACCAGCTCTCTCATGGTGCTCCGCCGATCACGAAGACGGCACGCGAACGGCAGAGGCCTAAGCCACCCGCGGTCACGCTGCTCTCGAAGGCGATGAGGCGGATCCCTCGGCGCTCGACGTCCGAAGTCACTCGACCCTGGGCGGTCACAGTCTCCCCGAGCTCCGGCTGGCGCTGCCACTCG
Organism: Candidatus Dormiibacterota bacterium; assembly: GCA_035259145.1. GTDB lineage: Bacteria > Chloroflexota > Dormibacteria > Dormibacterales > Dormibacteraceae > CF-161. Next base: position 15,359 of record DATFWQ010000075.1, read on the forward strand.
AACTCCTGCTCTCGGTGCAGGAGCCTTGCGAAGTCGACACGGGCAACGGGGTCCTCGAAAAGCTGGCGCGCCGTCGTGCCGAGCGCGTAAACGGCAGCGTAGGTGGGCGGTACCCCGTCGGCCGGGTCCGCACCGAGTGCCCGGGCGAATGCCTCCACGTGGGCGGCTTCGATCCTGAACTCGACGGGCGGATAGACACGCCCGGTCACCGCCGCTACAGCAGTCGTCCTCCAGTCCCGGTGCTGTACTCCAGGTCGCGGCGCTTCCGCTCGGCGGCCTCCAGGTCCTTGAAGAATATGAAGTGGCCGCGGCCGTGGACGTAGTAACCACCGCCCTGGTCGCGGGTCACCTTCACATAAGGGAGCTCGATGTCGTAGACCTGGCCCGACGGCGAGACCTTCAGAAGTGGCATGTTGGTCACGAGGCTAACCTAAGCCGGCCCCTGACCCGTCTCAACAGCAGCGGGCGCAGCTCCTCCCAGGCGGCCATCACGGGAGTACGCGTCGTGGCTGCAATATCGCGCGGGGCATACGCTGCGACCGCAAAGCTCTGAGCCAGCTTGCGTGCCGGTGTTGCGGCCTCAGGCATCTCCCGAGCGAGGCGAGCCCCGAACTCGATTGGCGTCTCGCCCGCCCGCAAGCCGACCCCGGCCAGACCGGACAGTAATGATGTCCGGCGCCAGACGCCGTTGACGGTTCCAGGGCGAAGGTAGCGTGAGATGAAGAGCCAGGTGCCGGCAACCAGGAGGGCCAGCGCCAGGACTACGGTTGAGAAGCCGCCGGGGACCGGGGACTGCCCAAACGACCCGCCGCCAAGACCCAGGTCTCCCGCGTCGAGCGCACCCCTGTCGGGGCCTCTGACACCGCCCGCCTCGCCACTGCCCGCGGCCTCGTCACCGGTGCTGCAGACCTCCGAGTCCCGAGCACATGCGGCGCTGGTTGTACCACGGGGAATCGGGAAGTACGTCCCGTCGGGCGTTGGCTCAAAAGGTATCCAGCCGTAGCCAGGAAAGTAAGCCTCCACCCAGGTGTGGACGTCCGACTCACGAACCACGTATTTGCTCAGCTTCTCGTCGAAGGTGCCGGGACCATAGCCGTTGACCAGGCGAGTCGGGATACCGAGCGACTTCAGCATGTCACCCATTGCCGAGGCGAAGTACTCGCAGTACCCCTCCTTGGAGGTGAACAGGAAGTATTCGAGCGGGTCTACGTCCCGCGGCGGGACTATAGGTGTCAGCGTGTACTGGTAGGTTGAGCGGAGGTAGGACTCGATCGCAGTCGCCTGGTCGTAAGGATTGTCTTTGCCCTGGGTCACTTGCGCCGCAAGGTCGTGGATGCGCTGGAGCGTGCCCTTCGTCCGGTATGCGAATGAGGTAAGGGGCGAGACTTCAGGTTGCCCGGGTGGCCGGTAGATGCCGGCGAAGTTGCGGTATGGGTCGAGCCATCCGGGATAGGCTGTGCCCGCCGCCCTGAGCTGATCCTCGGTGGCCGTGGAGTAGGCCACGCTTACCGTATAGTTTCCCGCCGACCCGTTGTTGCCCGGCACCGACAGCCGATCGATGGTCGCCACCTTCTCGGCCGGCAGCACCTGGCCCGCCGGGGCCTGGTTGCCACGCCAGGCGTGCGCCGTTGCTGTGCGGTCGACCTTCAGCAGCTCGCTCGGATAGAACAGCACATTCGGGGCGCTGTCGGGCGGCTTCAGCATCTGGATCTTGAAGGTGGCCGCCGCTTGACTGGTGTAGCTCTCAGCGTATGGCGGGCTGACGTTCTTCTCGACCGGCAGGCTGACTGTTGCCGCGTCACCTGGGTAGCGCCAGTAAGCGCCGCCCTGGCCGCTCCCGGTGCTGTCCAGGTTGAATCCGCGGAAATAGCGCGGGCCGCCATATGACCCACTGATCGTGTACGTGAACACGACGCCCCCCGTCTTGTGGATGGGGCCCGCGAGCTGAGCGAGGGAAGCGAATCCGGTTGAAGTCCCCGAGCTGGTCCCACGGCCAAACGCGACCGGGTGATTGAGTCGCTGCTGCAACTCAGCCCAACCCCGGAAGCTGCCGTTCTCGATGTCGATGGTGCGATCGGTGGTCGTCAGCGGCGGGGCCAGCAGTCCGATGACGATGACGCCTGCCATCACAACCACGCCGGTCTCCCAGAAGTCCCACCGAGCGTCGCTGCTAAGCCGCACCCTGCGCGCCACCGCGCTGTCCATAGAACGGACGTAGCTTGTCCAGAGCAGCACGCCAAGAGTCAGGAAGAGGAAGCTGACGACGTAGCCGCTCTGATTGTCAGGGGCATTGAGGACGTTGGTGGCGAACGCGGCCGCACCGGGGGCAATGCCCAGGAGTGGCTGGCGCCAGCGGAGCGCGCACCAGCTAAGCCAGCCTCCAACCGCCCAGAAGAGCATGTACATCATGTAGAGGTCGAACGACGGGTCGTACACGTCTTCGCCGTTCAGAACGCGCCCGATCCAGGTCGCGGCGAGCTGCAGCGGGTCGGTTGGGTCGCCAGGATGAGAGTGGGTCAGGGCCCGGTGCGCGCCGAAGGACGCTCCTACCGGCGCGAGCACTGCGCCGACGCCGAGGGCGACCGGCCATGGAACGCGCGTCGTCAACGCCAGGACACCCATGAAGAACGCCGCAACCAGGGCGAGGTTGGTGAGCCCCGCCGAGTCGGGAACCCAGTTGGCCTCGACAGTTGAGTTGCCGAAGCAAATGACGATGAGGACGACGAACACGGCCATGGGCAGGGTGCCGGTGGGGGGCCGCCACGCGATGGGCAGCGACCTGGCTCTGCTAGACCAGGCGGACAGCATCCCTCGTCCTCAGTAGCCGCGCGAAGTCATCTCCCTTCCTGACCACGTAGAGGTCTACGTCGGAGCCCAGGTCGAAGCTCAGGTTCGGCTCGGGTGCACCGAAGCTTGAGGCGTCGATGTAGATGGCCAGCAGCGAGGTGCCCCGTCCTCGAACGGCTTGCATGGTTCGCACCCACCCCGGGTCCGCGCTGGGGGTGATGACGGCGATAGCGCGCCGGGGCAGACGGCGGATCCGGTCCCAGGCCATCGCTCTGGGCAGGCTCTGCGGCCCATCAGCCCGAGCCACCGCCAGGTAGTCAAGGATCAGCCTGTCTTGACGCACGGCACGGTGAGGCTCGAGCAGCGTGCCTCTTGCGTCGTTCGCGATCAAACCCACGCGACGGCCGCGGTTGTGGATCTGCATCGCGACCGAGGCGGTCAGGCTGACGGCATATTCAAGAGTCGACTCCTCGCCCACGCCGTAATGCACGTTCCGATCGAGGTCGAGCACGATCCACAGGTCTGCCGTAAGAGGCTGTTCGAAGGTCTTGCTCATCAGCCGCTGGTGCTTCAGGGAAAGCGGCCAGTGGATCCGGCCGAACGAGTCTCCGAGCGTGTACTCGCGAACGCCACCCGTCTCCGGTGGATAGTCGGCCCAGTTGCCGAACCGCTGCGCAGTGCCCGCGTGCTGGGTGGCAGGCATGAGCAGCTCCGGCAGCTGGCGCACGCGTGGGTAAACAAGCACCTGGTTCTTCTGGTTGAGCCGGGACTCCTGGCTGAAAAGTCCGAAGGGCTCGCTGACTCGCAGCAGCGTCGGGCCAAACGTCACCCAGCCGCGCTGCCGGTACACACCGCGTGAGGTCCATGTCACGGCCTGCTTTCCGAGCGAGATCACGCGCCCTGGCTGGTACTCGGAAAGGCGGCTCATGTCCATGACCTCGACCCACGGGGCGGGGACCCGGCTGTGCTTGCGAACGGTAAAAGTCTCCTCGAACCCCTCACCGACGGTCGGAGTCCCGGCATCGAGGACACGCTCGATCTGGATACCACGCGCGGCCAGCTTCGGCCAGAGCCATGAGAGCAGGAAGAGCAGGACGAGGGCGTAAGCCAGCACATAAGCCGGCTTGATGGCAGTCAGGTATGCGAAGAAGGACAGAAGGGCGAGGCTCAGGCCGAGCAGTGCCCTGCTCATGTCCTTTCGCGTTTACCTCCTCGTCTGGTGTCAGCAGCAGGAGAACCACGCGGTCTGCCCGGTGTCAGGTCAGGCGTCATAGCTCATCTGTGGTACGTGCTCGCGCTCCATCAGCTGCTGCAGGATCCGCGTCGGGCTCGACCCTTGCATCTCCGCGTTGGGCCGCAGAATGATCCGGTGGCCGAGCACGGACTCGACGAGAGCTTTCACGTCGTCCGGCATCACGTACTCTCGCCCGAGCACCGCCGCCCGGGCTTGCGCCGCGTGATACAGGTTGAGCGTCCCACGCGTGCTGGCTCCGAGCGCGATTTCCGGATGAGTCCGGGTCTTCTCGACCAGCCTTGCCATGTACTCCTTCAGCTCGGGCTTTACGAAGACGTCACGAACCGCCGTCTGGGCCGCCCGCAGCTCCTTCGGCGATATCACCGGCTGGAGCTCATCAAACGGCGACTCGACTTTTTCCTTCCCCAGCAGCTCGACCTCCTCCCGAGAGGTCAGATAGCCGAGCCGGACCTTCATGAAGAAGCGGTCCAGCTGCGCCTCGGGTAGTGGGAAGGTGCCTGAGTACTCGACCGGGTTCTGGGTGGCCATCACCATGAAGGGCGATGGGAGCTGGTTGGTCTCCCCGTCTATGGTGACCTGACGCTCCTCCATCGCCTCCAGCAGGGCTGACTGCGTCTTCGGCGTAGCCCGGTTGATCTCATCAGCCAGCAGGATTTGCGCAAAGACGGGGCCGGGGCGGAACTCGAAGTCGCCCTCTTTCTGGTTGAAGGCACGGACGCCGGTAACGTCCGAGGGAAGAAGGTCAGGCGTGAACTGGATGCGCCGGAACGTGCAGTCCAGGGACCGTGCCACCGCCTTCGCAAGCATCGTCTTGCCCACGCCGGGGACGTCCTCGATGAGGAGGTGCCCTTCACAGAGCAGTGTGATGAGGCACAGGCGCACCTCTTCCTCCTTGTGGACGATGGCCCGGGCCACGTTTGCCAGCACCGGATCGACCACCCTTCGAACGACGTCGAGCGAAGCTTCCTCAGCACCTAGTCTCATTCCGACCTCCGTTCCTCCCACGGGATTATATGGACGCCCGTGCCGGGCATCGCGTAACGAATCGCATGGCCCTATTCGTTTGACATTGGTTGGGCAATCTGCTAGGGTTGCGCGCGGTCAGCTTTCGCCTCTTGGGAGGGCGAGTCTGACAGGGGGTAGACGATACGTTGACGACATTGAGTCGCTACTTTGTGCATATCGTCGTGCTCATCGTAGCGATCGGTCTTTCCGGGTACGCGTCCTTTTCCAAAGGTCTGCCCGGAGTAGCCACCCTCAGGCTTGGCGCTGTCAACGCCCAGGGACTGGCCTTTGGTCAGGGCGGGGCCGCCGGCCAGGTGGAATTGGGCCGGGCGGGGACCATCGTCAAGCCGATCGGCATCCCCACCGACGCGCCTGTCCAGCACACGCCCACCAGGTACACCGTGCGACAGGGCGAGGACGTCTACGCCATCGCCAAGAAGTTCAACATCAGCGCCGACGAGCTCCGCTGGTCCAACCCGGACAGGTTGACGAGGACTGATGTCGTGCGCACCGGCGATGTACTCGAGGTCCCACCCGTCTCCGGCGTGGTCGTGCTGGTGAAGCCCAGCGACACCATTCAGGCCATCGCTGCCGCTTACAAGGTGGACGCCCAGGCGATCGTCGACTTCAACTACCTCCGCGACCCCAACCGCGACGGCAACTTCGTCCTCAACTCCGGCGACATACTGGTCGTGCCCAATGGGCGGGGCCCGCTCCTCTGGCCGCGGCGTGCGACCGATGACGCGCCTCACCTCGGCCCGTTTTCGAACGCCAAGTTCGTCTATGGTCAGTGCACCTGGTACGTCGCCAGCCGGCGGTACGTTCCCTGGAGCGGGGACGCCTGGATGTGGTGGGCGAACGCTCGAGCCATGGGCTTTCCCGAGGGACAGGTGCCGGAGCCAGGGGCGATCATGGTCACCTGGGAGAGCTACTACTACGGACACGTAGCGTACGTCGAGCAGGTCAACCTCGACGGCAGCTTCGTCGTCTCGGAGATGAACTACAGGGCCTGGGACGTGATCGACACCCGGCTGATCCACAGCACCAAAGAGGTGTCCCTCATCGGGTTCATCTACTGAGCCGCGCGGCGAAAGCTGCGGTAGCCGAACGGCATGGTCACGATCAGGTCAAGTTGATGAGGCGTTGCGCGTAGGCTCGGCTCTGCCGGGCCGCTAGCACGGTGGTGGGGGTCCGGACCCACCCCACGAAATCTCCGATTTCCGGGGTCCCCACGAAGCCTGCTTCGTGGGGTGGGTCACGGGGACCCCGAGGGAGGGGGAGGCCTGCTTCCCTCTGCTGTCATCCCATAGGCCGGCCTCGCGAAAGCTGAAATAACCGCGGCGAGCAACGATCATGTGGTCCAGGAGCCGCACGCCGAGGATCATGCCGGCTCGACCCATCAGCCGTGTGAACGACACATCCTCGGCGCTCGGCTCGGCAATGCCGGACGGATGGTTGTGCGCGATGACGATGGCGGCCGCGCTGCGCTCGAGCGCCGGCCCGTAGACCTCCCGGGCCGCCACTGCTACGTGCATGAGCCCACCTTCGGCGACGAGTGCGAGCTCGCCCACCAGACAACAGCGGACGTCGAGGGTCAGCACCCCCAGCGCCTCCGTGCGCGCCACGCGGAGCGTTGCAAGGTATGGCAGGAGATCCCTGGCCGTGCGCACCGCACCCGAGGGTTTCACCGCCGGCTGAAAGCGGCGGGCAAGCTCGGCGCCGGCCAGCAGCCGGCGGCGGGCGGCAGGTTTGAGGCCAAGCCGCGTCAGCTGATCGGGGCTTGCCTCCAGCAGGACGCCCACAGGTGTCTCCCTGAGGGCGACGGCCGCCGCGGGCCCAACCAGGTCGTCGATTAGAGAGCGGTCGTCCACCGCGGCGAGCGGTGGACGGCCGCGAAAGGGGGTAGCCGCGTGGACCGCGGACGGGTGACCGGCGTTGCTAGGCGTCTGCGGAGGCTTGGCGCAGTGTTCCGCGGCGGCTGGCATGACACCAACCTAGACTCGGCCGGCCGCGGCCACAAGACCGGTTGTTAAGAGGTACTCGCCCCGGAACGGGCCATTGCCCGCGCAAGGAAATCGCGCCGCCGCCGGTAACCGGCCCTTGCGCCCACTCTTCGCAGCGGCGGCCGGACGCGCGGGAGTTCCTCAGGAGACTTCCTGGTCCTCGTCCTCGACAAGCCGTAGCTGGCCATCGGCCTTGAGGCCGAGACTGCGGGCGAAGAACCCGGCCACGCGCTCGACATAGAGCGGTCGGTCCGCGAAGTAGCCGCCAGTGTGTGGGGCTCCCTGCACGACCCAGATCTCACGGGGTCCCCGGTAGGCGTCATAGAGACGGCGGGAGTGATGAACGGGCGTGGTGACGTCGGCTCCGCCGTGAATGAAGAACAACGGGCGCTGTTCCAGACCGCTGAGAACTGCTATCGGGCTCGCCTCGGCCAGCCGCACGCCGTGCCGCAGCCGCATCCAGAGTGACACCGCGGCGACGAGAGGAGCGCCCGGCAGCAGGGTGTGGCGTCTGACGTTGGCGCGCAAGACCAGTCGGAGGTCGCTGAAGGGACTGTCCAGCACCAGCGCCTCCACTGACGGGTCGCCGGCGGCCCCCAGGAGGCTCACCACCGCACCCATCGAGTATCCCAGCAGACCGATGCGGGCGTTGCGGACTCGGCGGCGCGCGAAGGCGATCGCAGCGGCGAGCTCCTGGACTTCACGAACGCCCAGGGTGATCGTCACCTGGTCGCTGCCGGGCATACCGCGATAGGAGTAGCAGAGAACGTTGAAGCCCTTGCGCCAGAGCGCGACCGAGACGCCGAGGAGGTCGTGCCGGCGCCCCTTGTGACCAGGACTGATCACAATCACCTGAGGCGAGCCGGTCTGGCGAAAGAACCAGGCACCGAATGCGACCCCATCCGCTGTGGTCAGGTCGACCTCCTCATAGTCGGCCTGGAACTCCCAGGGCGTGAACAGGAAGTCGTCCAGAAACTCGGGGGCCGAAGGCACGAACAGGCGGCGGTAGAGAACGACCGAAAGACCCGCGTAAGCGGCGATCAGGAGCCCTATCAAGGCTCCCAGAACCATGTATGCCATGAGCTCGGCTTAAGTCTAGGTCGGCGCGGAAGGAAGTGAGGGGATCACGCTCCGCGCCGCGCGGGGCTGGCCTTGTGACCGGCACGCGCCTCCTCGAACCGGCCCAGCACGAACAGGACAAGGCTGAGGCGATTGAGATAGCGCCGCGCCTGGGAATTGGCGAGCCCGCCTGATTGCATCAGCGTGACGCAGCGCCGCTCCGCGCGCCGCACAACCGTGCGGGCCAGGTCCAGCGCACCGGAGGCGGGCGTGGAACCCGGCAGGATGAAGCCTCTCGGGATCTCGACCTCGGCCTCCAGGGTGGCGAGGAGGTCGTCCAGACCGGCCACGTCAGTCTCGGACGTGGCGCCGAACTTGCCGGTGTCGGCGGGGTTGGTCGCCAGCTCGGCCCCGAGGCGGTACAGGCCTCGCTGGAGCTGCTCGGCGATCTCGCGAACGCGTTCGTCCGAGGTCAAGGCCTTCGCCAGTCCGATGGCGCTCGAAGCCTCGTCAACCGTGCCATAGACCTCGATGCGAAGGTCATCTTTGGCCACGCGTCCGCCGCCCAGGAGGCCGGTGGAGCCGTCATCGCCTCCGCCCGCGAGCTCGTGCATCGCCCTCCGTCGCTCAGGCACGTCTCAACTTTAGTGGGCGATAGCGCACCGGTTTCACGTGGCGGGGCCTGAGCGAGCCTCGCCGCGGTGCCATCACGACTTGCGCGCGCTTGCATTTCCCTACAGCGTGACAGTAGACTAATTGATAGGCTCATTGTCCGGAAGAGTTTGGTGCGGCGCGTAAGGGCACGCCATCAACAGGCAATCGACCCTTGCCGGGTGTCGCCCAGAAGTGCATGATGGTCGTCCTCCGGCGTGGCCAGTGAGTTCACTTGCCGGACGGCGCTGGAGGTCAGACCAATGTCAGTGATCCCTCTGCCCAGGGTGGCGCAGGACGACGTGCGCGATCGCGCCGTCCGACTGTTCACGTTCCTGAAGGAGTACACCCAGCTCCGTGCCAGCACCGCGCTGACCACTGACGCTTACGACGAAGTCATATGGCTGGCCGACGTCTCCGACCTGCCTGGCTGTCATTGCGCGGCGGTGGAGCCCACCCGCGACGGTGAGGTCTGGCTGGAGATCCGCAAGCCGAAGCTCCAGCCGGCGCCGCGGCCCCCTGAGCTGCTTCGGCCCTGGCTGCAGCAGTTCAGCGACTCCGCGCTCGAGACGCCTCCGCTGCGGGACTCGATCCCGGATGCCAACCCGCGCCCCGAGGCCGCCCAGTCCGAAGAGGGTGTACTACCGCAAATCCTGCTCCACGACCAGCCCGAGATCCGCACCGCCTACGACGATTACGTGAAGCGCGAGTGGGCGCCGTGGGCCTCGCGCGACCGCCCCCTACAGCGTGCTCAGCGCGCCTACACCGACCTCTTCCGCCTGCACCAGTCGCAGGAGCGGCTTGGCGAGGCCTACGAGGTTGTGATGGGCATCGGTCATCTGGCCTGGCGGAAGCCGTCGGGTGAGGTAGTTCGTCGCCACGTCGTGATCGCGCAGACCGACGTTCGTTTCGACGCCGACCGCGGCACCATCAGCGTCACGGCAGCGGCAGACGGCGCTCGGCCGGCACTCGAGCAGGAGATGCTCGAGCCCGGCGAGAGACCGCCGCCACCTGTGCTGGACGAGATCGACGCAGATCTCGCTGCTGTCGGCGATGACGTCTTCGCAGACCCGGCGGTTGCAAGCTCGGTCCGGCGCTGGGTGCACGCCGTGTCCGCGCGTGGACGATTCGATGAGACGCTGGAGCCGCAGCGGGAGACAACTGAGGAGCCGACCGTTCACCTTGCGCCGGCCGTGATCCTGCGCCGCCGCAGTGAGCGCTCGATCGTGCAGGCGCTGACGTCCATCGCCGACCAGGTGCGCGCCGGCGCACCGATCCCAGAAGGAGTGCGCCGGCTGGTGGACCTGGCGGAGGCCGCCGTAGAGGTCGAGACCCCGGACGGCGAGCTCGAGGCAGAGGATGCCGAGGAGATCCTCTTTCCGCTTCCGGCCAACGACACCCAGCTGGACATCGTGCGCCGGCTGCGGTCCCGGCCTGGCGTCCTCGTCCAGGGCCCTCCCGGCACCGGAAAGTCGCACACCATCGCCAACCTCGTGGCTCACCTGCTGGCACACGGCCGGCGAGTGCTGGTCACGAGCCATACGGCGCGCGCTCTCGAGGTGCTGCGGGACCGGATCCCGGCCGAGGTTCGCGAGCTGGCTGTCGTCGTGCTCGGCAATGACGCCCGCGGTCGCGAGGAGCTCCAGGCGTCCGTCCACAACATTTCGGAGCGGTACGCAACCTGGGACTCCAGGCGCTCCTGGGGCCGCGTCGGGCGCCACCGCCGTGAGCTGGAGGCCGCCAGAGCGGCGGAGTCAGATCTGCGCGAGCGCTTGCGCCGGCTGCGTGAGAGCGACACTCATCGTCATCCCCCGGCGTTCGGGGGCTACGAGGGCACCGCCCAGGACATCGCGCGCCAGCTGCGGGCTCGCGCTGCAGATCTGAACTGGGTCCCGGACCCTGTCGAGGCGGCTGCCGAAGCACCGCTGGGCGACGCCGAGGCGGTCGCCCTGTTGGAGTTGCTGCGCTCCATCGACGCCCTGGAGGAGGCAGAACTGGACGCGCTGGCGGTCGACGTTGACGCCCTGCCCAGCCCAGAAGCGTTCGCCGCTCTCGTAGGGGACGAGCGCGAGGCGGCCGAACAGCGCGACGAGCACGCCGACCCGCCCGACCCCGCGCTAGCGGCTGCCTCACCGGAGGCCGCCGAAGCTCTGGCCGCATCAATAGTCGAGCTGCGCCGTCGGCGGGCCGGGCTGAGCCGCCGCGCCGAGAGCTGGGTGGCCGGCGCGGCGAGCCAGGTAACCGCCGGCATGGCGGGACGCTGGCGGGAGCTGGAGCGGATGACCCGGGAAACACTGGATGCCGTCCGGCCATATGTGCCAGATGCGAGCGCCAGCCAGGTCACCGGTGTGGAGGGACACGACCTCGCCTCCGTACAGGCAGACGCCACCGCGCTCAGTGCACACCTTCGAAACGGCGGCGGCCTGGGCGTTGGTCCGATTCGGCCAGGGCCGGTGAAGAGAGCCCGTTATCTCGTTGACAGCGTCCGCGTCGACGGGGCGCCCTGCCGGGACGCGACGGCGCTGGCCCGCGTGGCGGCGTGGGCGTACGTGCACGACCGCCTGGCTCGGCTGGACGGCGCCTGGGCGTCGCTCAGGCAGTCGGGCGAGGGCGGCGCGGCTCTTCGCTGCGCCGAGTACGCAGACGTGACCACCACTCTTCATGACGTGTTGGCGCTGGAGGAGGCCACCACTGCCGCCTTGCACTGTGCGGCGTCTGTGCCAGGTCTGGCCGCGCCGCCCTGGGAAGACGATGCCGCGCTGGGCGAGCTTCTGTGGAGGGTCGAGGGCGTTCGCCGGGAGCGCCGGCTCCAGGCAGCTCGCGGCCGGCTGGACGACGTGCTGGCTGTGGCCGGATCCGGCCACCCGGCGGAGGCAGCGCTGCGGGCCGCCATCGCTGACCGCGACCCACTGGCCTACGCCATTCAGCGTTCGGCGCTCGAGCGGCTCGCGGCGAGGCGGGACGGGCTCCGCCGGCGGCGGGAGCTCGGCGAGCGGCTGCGAATGGCCGCTCCACGGCTGGCAGCGCGGCTGGCGGCGACGGCCCAGGATTCAGCATGGGACGGCAGGCTGCGCGCATTTTCGGCGGCCTGGGAGTGGGCTCGTGCGGACGCCTGGCTGGCGGCTCAGGCCGACCCGACAGTGGTCTCCAGGCTGGAGCGGGACCTTGACGACGTCAGGCAGCGCATCGAGCGCGCCACCCACGGACTGGCCGCCGAGCTGGCCTGGCGGCACTGCCTGGACCGGCTGTCGGAGCGCGAGCGCGCGCACCTCGAGACCTGGGAGGAGGCCGTCCGCAAGATTGGCAAGGGCACTGGCAAGCACGCCGCTCGATGGCGCCAGCGAGCCCGCGAAGCGATGCAAGGCTGCCGCAGCGCCATCCCCGCCTGGATCATGCCGATCTTCAAGATCGCAGAAACGGTGGATATGACCCCCGAGGCCTTCGACGTCGTGATCGTCGACGAGGCCAGCCAGTCTGGCCCAGAAGCGCTCTTCCTGCAGTTCCTGGCCCGGCGGGTCATCGTGGTCGGCGACGACCAGCAGATCAGCCCCGACAACGTCGGCGTCGACCGCGACAAGGTGCAGTTCCTGAACACTCAGTACCTGCATGACGTCCCACTGGCGATGCACTATGACGCGGACACCAGCTTCTTCACCCACGCGGCCATCCGCTATGGCGATCGGCTCGTGCTCCAGGAGCACTTCCGGTGTATGCCCGAGATCATCGGGTTCTCCAACTCGCTCTGTTACAGGGATCGTCCTCTAGTTCCCCTGCGCCAGTTCGGCAGCGATCGGTTGCGCCCCGTCATCCAGGTCCGCCGCATTCACGACGGCGTCTACACGGACGGCCACGTCAACGAAGCAGAGGCCTCCGCGATCACCGATCAGGTCGTCGCCTGCCTGGAAGATCCGAGCTATAGGGGCAAGACCATGGGCGTTGTCAGCCTGGTCGGCTCGGAGCAGGCCAAGTTGATCGCCAGGATGCTGACTCAGCGCGTCGACCCAGCCGAGCTCGACCGGCGCCGGCTCCTCTGCGGCGACGCCTACGCGTTCCAGGGCGATGAACGCGACGTGATGTTCATGAGCCTGGTTCAGGCCCCACGCGCCGGCCACCGACTTTACGCAGGGACCCACGACCGGGACCGTCGCCGGTTCAACGTCGCCGCCAGCCGCGCCCGTGACCAGCTCTGGCTGTTCCACTCGGCAACGCTCGACGATCTCCACCCCGCCGGTGTAGCTCACCGCCTGCTGCACTACTGTCTCCAGCCGCGCATCGAGCCGGCGCCGGCCGGGAGCCTGGCGGTTGAGGCATGGCGCCGGCGGGTCGCCGAGCGCGCCGCCGGCGACCAGGTACCCCACCCGTTCGAGTCATGGTTGGAGCTCGACGTTTTCCTCTGCCTGCAAGACAGCGGCTTCCGGGTCATCCCGCAGCACGAGGTGGCCGGCTACCGGGTCGACCTGATGGTGGAGGGTCGGAGCGGCCGGCTGGCCGTGGAGTGCGACGGCGACCAGTGGCCCGGCAATGACGCCTTCGAGCGTGCGCTCACGCGTCAGAGGATGCTGGAGCGCTGTGGCCTGCCCTTCGCCCGCATCCGTGGGGCCGCCTTCTACCGCGACCCCGACGCTGCGTTGGAGCCACTGTGGGCCGACCTGCGCCAGTACGACATCCGACCAGCTCGCTGAGTCCCATACTGTCGGAGTCGTCCAGACACCGAGGGGAGGTGGCGAGTCATTGCCGGTGCCCAACCCGCGAGATGCTCAGCTCACGTGTTCATTGCTCGCCGCCTGGCTTGCCAGGCACATACCGCTCGCCGAAGGGCTGACCGTCTCCGGGCTCCACACGCCATCAGGGAGCGGATTCTCCAGTGAGACGCTCCTCTTCGACGCCGAATGGGCGCAAGAGGGCGTCAGGCGACGGCGGGCACTGGTCGTCCGGGTCGCGCCTATCGCGTATCAGCTGTTCCCTGAGCCGCGGTTTCAGGACTACTGCCGCGTCATGAGCATCCTCGGGCGTAGGTCTGGCCTTCCGATCCCGCGCGTTCGCTGGTATGAGCCCGACCCTGACCTCCTGGGAGCTCCGTTCGTCGTCACGGATCATGTGACCGGCCGAGTGCCCCCGGACAACCCGACCTACCACGTCGATGGGTGGGTCACCGAGGCGTCGCCTACCCAACGGGCACAGATGTGGTGGCGGAGCATCGATGTACTCGCCGAGATCCATAGACTCGACGTCGGCACCCTCGGTCTCGGCTTCGTCGACCGGCCCGAGTACGGGCGCACCGGAATCGACCAGCAGCTCGGCTACTACGAGCGGTTCCTATCCTGGACCGGAAGCCTGGCGCCGCCAGTCTGTCAGACCGCCCTGGACTGGCTGCGGCGCAAGCAGCCCGCGGAGGATGGGCCGCCCAGCCTGCTCTGGGGTGACGCGCGGATCGGCAACGTGATTTTCTTTGACTTCGAGCCACGCGCCCTGCTGGATTGGGAGATGGTGACGCTTGGCCAGCCGGAGGTCGACCTGGCCTGGTTCCTCTACCTGGATCGCCACCACAGCGAAGGGTCCGGCGTGGCCCGGCTGGCGGGCTTCCCGAGCCAGGAGCACACCGTTGCCCGTTACGAGCGGCTTCTGGGGCGGCAGATGCGCCACATGACTTACTACGAAGTCTTTGCAGCGCTGAGATTCGCTGTCATCATGGCTCGTCTCGGGCAGCTCTTCATCGAGTTTGGGTGGCTGCCTCCGGAGAGCGACTACCCCTCCGACAACACCGCCGCGAGGCTGCTGTGCGCGGTCCTGGAGGCACGATGCTGACCCCGCTTGACGACTACCCGATCCACCAGGTCGCCGAGGTGATGCGCCACGTCGGCACGAGCGACCGCAACTTCTACGATCGCTACTACTTCAACTGCCACCGGTGCAGCCCGGATCTGTTCCTCGCCGCAGGGCTGGGCCAGTACCCCAACCTCGGCGTCCTAGACGCGTTCGCCGTGCTGACAGCGGGTGGGCTGCACCACGTCGTTCGCGCCTCCCGGGAGCTTGGCTCTGACCGAATGGACACGAGCGTGGGGCCATTCCGGGTCGAGGTGCTGGAGGGGCTGCAGAGGCTGCGGCTGGTGCTGGAGCCGAACGAGTGGGATCTCGACTTCGACCTGGTCTGGGAGGGCGGCATCCCTGCCACGCGTGAGCCGCGCCACTTCGTGCGCCACCAGAACCGGGTCGTCTTCAACTCGGTCCGCCTGGCCCAGACTGGACGCTGGTCAGGCGCTCTACGCCTCGCCGGCGAGACCCAGCACGTGACGCCGGATCGCTGGTGGGGATTCCGCGATCGATCCTGGGGCATCAGGCCCGTGGGCGAGCCGGAGCCGCCGGGCATCGGCGCCACCGAGCCGCCGGCGTTCTTCTGGATCTACGCCCCGATGCAGTTCATGGACTGCTCGATCCTCGCCATCGTGCAGGAGGACCGGCACGGTGGCCGACTCCTCGAGGAGGCGGTCAGGGTCTGGCCGGCGTCTGCCGGACGTCCGCCTGAGCCGCTGGGCAGGCCTGAGCACCGCATCGCTTACGAGCCGGGCACCCGCAACGCCCAGGCCGCGACGCTGGCGTTTACGCCTCCTGGCAGCGCCAGGTTCGAGGTGCGGGTGGAACCGTTGGTGCCACTCCACCTCAGCGTGGCGGGTTACGGAGGCGACCCGGGCTGGCGGCATGGTTCGTACCAGGGTCGCCTCAAGGTGGAGGGGTTCACGCTCGATCCCAGGCGCGCGGAGGACCAGGCGCGGCTGGTTGGCCTCGTCGACTACCTCGCCCGCTTCGAACTGGACGATCAGGTGGGATGGGGCTTGTTCGAGTTTCTGGCGCTCGGCCCCCACGAGCCGTCCGGGTTCTGAACGACCGGGGGAGGGGCCCATTGGCGACGGTTGTACGTATCAGCAACCCCGCGAGGGGTCCTTCTGCGGAACTGAGAAGCACGCCAGCCTTCGACTAGCTACGGCCGGTCTCTGACCAGGCGCGCAGCAACTTCACCGAACGTCGCGTCCGCCAGCGACCCCAGCAGGAGGTCGGCCCCGCTGAGGTCATGGCTGGCTGTCAGAGAGCTGGGTACCGCCACTACGTACAGGCCTGCCGCGCTTGCCGACTGCACCCCCGCCGCCGAGTCCTCGACGGCTATGGCCTCCGCCGCGCTGACGCCCAGGCACCGCAGAACGGCCAGATAGATGTCGGGGGCGGGCTTGGCCTCCGCAACGTCCTCGGCGCATCGTATGCACCTCCAACCGTCAAGACCCAATCGCTCCAGATGCCCGACGACCCATCGCCGGGACGAGTTGGAGGCCAGGCCGAGCCGAGCCCCCATCACGATCGCCTCCTGTCGCCAGGCCAGCACACCCGGTTCGATTGGCAGCGCCCTGACAAGCTCTGCTTCCCGGCGGCGGTGTGCGGCACGAATGGTCTCGCGGTCAAGAGTCCGCCCCACCCGTCGCTCGAGCTCGGCCATCGCGTCGAACGTGCTCATTCCGTGTCCGACGATCGTCTTCCAGAAGTCCAGGGGAAGGTGCTCGCCGTGCTGCTCATACACCTCAGCCCACGCCTGGTAGACCGGCACCTCGGTGTCGAGGATCAGGCCGTCGAAATCGAACACGAGGGCACGAACCACGATCCAAGTCTGGCGTGAAACTCGGCGTTCCCGTCCTGTTGTACATATAGCCGGTGCCTGGATCGATACTCGGCAGTGCTGTCCGCCGTCGCGAGGACCCGCGGCTGATCACCGGGCGTGGGCGCTACGTGGATGACCTGGCCTCCGACAACGACCTGTACGCGGCCTTCGTCCGCTCCCCCATCGCCCACGCCCGCCTCGGCCACCTCGACCTGTCACGGGGGCTGGCCACCCCTGGGGTCGTCGCCGTGTTCGCCGCCACCGATCTCAACCTTCCGGCGCGGCTCTCCTTCGCCGTCCTCCCTGACGTCTTCTCCCGCCCGCCGCTGGCCGTCGACACCGTCCGCTTCGTGGGCGACGCGGTCGCGGTGGTGGTCGCGGAAACTCGGGGTGCCGCCGCTGACGGCGCCGACGCCGTGACCGCCGAGTACGAGCCTCTGCCGGTGGTCGCCACGATCGAGCAGGCGGCCGCCGACGGCGGACCTGCCGTCTTTCCTGGGCACGGCAGCAACACCGCCTTCGCCGCGGCCTACGGCGGCGACGAGGACGCGTTGGCAGGTGCTGAGGTCGTCGTCGGAGCCAGGTTCGTCAACCAGCGATTGGCGCCGGTGCCGATGGAGCCCGACGTCTTCCGGGCCGCGCCCGAACCGGACTCACAGGTCCTTTGGATCTGGGCATCAACGCAGAGCCCCTTTCAGGTCCGCGACTTCGTGGCCGTCTGCCTCGGCCTTCCCGAAGACCAGGTGATCTGCGTTGCGGCCGACGTCGGCGGCGGCTTCGGGGCGAAGCTTGCGGTCTATCCCGAGCAGGTGGTCGTGGCCGCGCTCGCCCAGCGCCTGGCCCGGCCGGTCCGCTGGGTTCAGAGTCGATCTGAGTGTTTCCTGGCCATGAATCAGGGCCGTGGCCAGGTGCAGGAGATCGAGCTGGCCGCTCTGCGGAGCGGCGAGCTCGTCGGGCTGCGCGTCCGGGTCCACGCGGACTCTGGAGCCTATCCGGGCCTGGGTGCCTTCCTTCCCTACTTCACGGGGCAGATGCTCTCCGGCCCCTATCGCATTCCGAAGATCGACTACGCCTACCAGGCCTTTGTCACCAACACCACGCCGACGAATGCGTATCGCGGCGCGGGCCGGCCAGAAGCCACCGCGTTGCTCGAGCGCGGCATGGACATGCTGGCCAGTGAGCTCGGCATGGATCCAGCGGAGCTTCGCCGGCGCAACCTGATATCACCTGACGCCTTTCCGCTGACAACGGCCGCCGGTGCCCAGTACGACAGCGGGGAGTACGAGCCGGCCCTCGACCGCGCCCTGAAACACGCCGGCTACCAGGAGCTGCGCGCCGAACAGCGCCGCCGCCGCGAGGTTGGCGATCGAAAGGCGCTGGGGATCGGAATCTCAACCTACGTCGAGATCACGGCGATCGGCTCCGCTACCGAGTTCGGATCGGTCGAGGCGAACACCGACGGCAGCTTCCTGGTGCTGGCCGGCACCGCCAACCATGGCCAGGGCCACGAGACCGCTTACGCTCAGGTCGTCGCCGGCACCCTCCAGGTGCCAATCGAGTCGGTCAGCGTCATCGAGGCCAACACCGCACTGATCCCCCGCGGGGACGGCACCAGCGCCTCGCGTTCGCTTCAGATCGCAGGTAGTTCCATCCTTGAGGCGTCACTGGCGCTTCTGGAACGAGGGCGGAGGCTCGCCGCAGAAGTGCTCGAGGCGAGCCTGGATGACATCGTGGCGCTCGGCGACGGCCGCCTCGGCGTGCGAGGCGTGCCCGGCTCAGGCCTGACCTGGGCCGCGCTGGCGGCCGCGGCATCCGAACGCGGCGAGACGCTCCGCGAGGTGCACGACGTCATGGTCGAGCCCAGCTTTCCCTTCGGCACCCACGTCGCCGTGGCCGAGGTGGACCTGGACACCGGCGAAGCGCGGCTGGTGAGGCACGTCGCGGTGGACGACTGCGGACGGCAGGTCAATCCGATGCTGGTCCAGGGTCAGGTCCACGGTGGCATCGCGCAGGGCGCCGCGCAGGCGCTGTTCGAGGAGGTGGTTTACGACCGCGATGGCAACCAGCTGACCGCCAGCCTGCTCGACTACGGGATGCCGACGGCAAACGAGCTGCCCGGGTTCGAGACCGACTACACGGTCACCCCTTCACCGAACAACCCCCTTGGCGTCAAGGGCATCGGTGAAGCGGGGACGATCGGCTCCACGCCGGCCATCCAGAACGCTGTCATCGACGCACTCAGCCACCTCGGGGTGCGTCACCTGGACATGCCGCTCACACCCGAGAAGGTCTGGCAGGCCATCCGGCAGGCTGACGGCCCAGATGCGTAGAGGTGCGGCAGCAGAGGCTCGGCGGCCGGCCGTGGAGAGCAGCCTCACCAGCCGAGGCGCGTGAGCCGGGCCATGAAGCCCGGCGCCGGGATCGGGTCGGTCGTGACGACCTCGATGTCGTACACGGCGTCCCCCGCCGTCACGTGAAGCTGCCCGACCTCGGCTTTTGCGGACACCGCTGAGCCGACCGGCGCGGTCTTCAGGTTCATGCGGAGGACCGTGCCACCCCAGACCAGGAGGTCCAGGTCGGCCGTCGACACAACGTCGGAGCTCGCGCCCCAGGGCAACACGTAGCGGCCGACGGTCTGATCGCGCGACACCGCATGGTGCCGCTCCAGCGAGGAATGGGCAGCGCGCAGCAGCGCCCTGCCGCTGTCAAGGGCAGCCTGCAGCGTCGGCAGGCCCTGGACAGCGCCGATGATGACTACCTTGGGCCCACCGCCCAGCTGGACGTTGCCGGCAAACAGGTAGATGGCGCCTTCCGAGGAGATGTTGCCGGTCTTGATGCCAAAGATGCCGTCTTGCCCCAGGGCGTAGTTGACGTTGGGTTTCGAGCCGGCCAGTGGTAGGGTCGCTTGCAGCTGCGAGACGATGTCGACCAGGACCGGGTTGTTGAGCGCCGCCGCGCCAAGACGGAGCATGTCGATCGGGGTGCTCACCGTCTGATCCACGGTGCCGGCGGCGTCCGCGAATGTCGTGCGATGCAGTCCCAGGTCCCCGGCTTTGGCGTTCATCCGGTTGACGAAAGCAGCCATGGAGCCTGAAGCCCAACGAGCCAGCACCGTCGCCAGGTTGTTGGCGGAGGGGATCAGCAAACCCTGCAGGGCCTGGTACTCAGTGAGCTGCTCACCAGCCTGGACCAACACAACCGATTCTTGATTTGCCTGGCGCTGCTGGAATTCGGTGACGTCGTCAGGCGTGATCGTGATTGAGGGCCCGCTCTCGCCCTTCTGTAGTGGCTTGGCGTCGAGGACGACCAGGGCGGTCATCACCTTGGCGACGCTGGCCATCGGCGCCGGGTGCGAAGCCGGCGTTGCGGCGATCACGTTGCCGTTGGCGGTCCCGAGCGCCGCCTGGGCTCCGCTGGGCCATGGGATGGGGCCGCTCGGGGTGCCGACCGTTGACGACGAGCCGATCGTCTGCGTGGCGTGCACCTCGCTGACCGGCCGGAACTCATTGATGGCGAGAAGCACCAGGACAACTGCCGCGGCCAGCAGGAGCTTTCGCGATCGCAGGATGTTCACGAGCCGCAATCTTGACAGGTAGCCGCGTTTCGGACAGGCGGTCGGGTCCTTGACGCCGCTCCCCAGGTGGGAGAGGCGTGGCGGTTGGCCAGCACGTGAGCCCCATCGGATGGACGTGAATCAGGGCTCAGATTGATTGGTCAAGCCGGTAGAGCTTCTCTCCCGCGTGAGGGACGACGAGGAGGTCCTCGCCCCACCGGTCGGCCCACTCGACGGGGTCGATGGCCCGGTGGTCGGCGTAGCCCAGGTTGATCCTGCGGCAGCGTTCCTCGGGAATCGAGGTCGCCAGCGTCACCTGGATGCGCGGCCATTCCGAGCCGGCGACGTGGTCGTACGTGCCGGAGCCTTTTACGTGGGTGCTGTGAGCGAGTACGGCACCGGGAACGTCCTTGAATCGCTCCCACTGGCCGAGGAAGTAATCGCGCACGTGATACCCGACCTGGTCGATCAGCCTGCCGTGCGTGTAGCTGACCTCCTTCACATGCGGCGCATATATGACGACTTCACCCCCGTCCGCGATCACTGGCTCGGTCTTGTACATTGCCTTTGCGGCCGTCCAGAGGTCGTCATAGCGCTCGGCCGGCATCGAGAGCACCCGGGTGAACGGCTGCGGTACGCGGATCACGTTTAGCTGGCTTGACAGCTCGGCCGCCGCCTCGAACGCCTCCAGGTGCCCACCCACCCAGATCCCGTGGAGATCCGGGCCGTCGAGGACCATCGCGACGCACAAGAGCTCGGCGCGAACGAGCTCTGCAGCACGGTGGATCACGCGCCGCACCGGGGTGTCACGGACACCGATCGTAGCCAGGCTGGTGCTGAGGGCCCCCAGCCAGTGCGTGAAGTCAATGATCCCTGCGCCGGCAATGCCCGGGAACAGGTATTTGGCCCCACCCGAATAGCCCGCGACCTCGTGCGGGAAGACCGGTCCGCACAGCAGCAGCAGGTCGTAGTCATCGACCAGCCGGTTCAGGCGGATTACGACGTCCCGGGCAAGGAGGCCGCCCGTTAGAGCATCCGCCTCTGCTGCAGTGATCGTCCCGATCGTGACGAGGGCATCGTCACGGTCCCAGTTGTGGTTGAAGACCCGGACGCCTGGATAACGGCGGTCACGCTCGGCGGCCGGCATCCCCACGAGGCCGGCGACTGCGGGCTCAGCCATCGGCGGGTGTGTGCCCAGCGCGATCAGGTAGTCCAGCGCACCTGCGCGCGGAAGCAGATGCTCGTTGAGAACCCTGAAGAGCAGGGGGATGGGCGCGGTGCGAGTGCCGTCCGGCACGACCGCCAGCACGCGCTTGCCGTCCAGCTTCGATCGTTCGAGGGCCGCGACCAGAATCTCCTCGGCCGCCGCCGGCGTGAGGACCTCCCCAACCGAGCCGCGGCCGGCCACCAGGGCATCGGAGACGGCCATCCACCTATTCTCCCGCCATTGTGGCTTCGGCTGATTACGTTGCATCGCAGTTCGGCCTTGACGGCAAGGTGGCTCTGGTGACAGGAGCGACGGGGATCCTGGGCGGTGCGATCGCCGTTGGGTTGGCGCGCGCGGGTGCGAGGGTGGCGATCCTGGGCCGGCGGGCTGCACGCGCTGAGGAGGTCGCGGCGACCATACGGCAATCTGGAGGCGAGGCAGTGGCAGCACCGGCCGACGTGCTCAACCCGACAAGCCTGGAAGACGTCCGACGCAGCTTGCTGGCTCGGTTCGGCCAGATCGACATCCTGGTCAACGCGGCCGGGGGCAACACGCCGGCGGCTACCGTGACAGAGTCCAGCTCCTTCTTCGACCTGGCACCGGCCGCCCTGCGGGACGTGCTGGAGCTGAACCTGATGGGCACTGTACTTCCGTGTCAGGTGTTCGGCGGTGCGATGGCACAACAGCGTTCGGGCGCCATCGTGAACGTTTCGTCGATGGCGGCCAGGCGAGCGCTGAGCCGTGTGGTGGCGTACAGCGCCGCCAAGGCCGGGATCGAGAACCTCACGCGCTGGCTGGCGGTCGAGCTCGTCCGGCGCTACGGTGAAGGACTCAGGGTCAATGCCATCGCGCCTGGTTTTTTCCTGGGTGAGCAGAACCGGGCGCTGCTCGTTCAGCCGGACGGCTCACCCACAGCCCGAGGCCGCGCCATCATCGACCACACCCCTGCGGGCCGCTTCGGCGTACCCGACGACCTGGTCGCGACCGCGGTCTGGTTGTGCGGCCCGGGGGCCGCATTCGTCACTGGGGTGGTGGTGGCCGTCGACGGCGGCTTCGACGCGTTCAGCGGCGTGTGACTCACACGTATTGGGCTACTCCGAAACACTCAAATTGGGAGTAGCATGAGTCTCCCAGGACGGCCTCCGTCACGTCGGCAGCGTCTACCCCCCGTCTCGCTGGCGTTGCCTGGAGCGCCGTCCCGGGACCTGTGCAGACTAGACCTAATGGCACCCAGGTGTCCACCGCGAGGTCAGGAGTCTGATCGCCGGGCACGCAACGCGATCGTCCAAGATCTGAGCCGACCGGCCGGCCGAGGCGACTGGAAGGGCACCGCGGCCGGCCACCCAGTCCGAGGTCGGTTCGGCACGTGCCCGCTATTCGCCCTCGATCCACTCGGGCCGCTTGCGGAACAGCCCGCCCCAGCCGAGGTGATACCAGCGCTCCTCCCGGTACTGCTCGAGTGAGCCGACTTCGTCATGGCGCAGGTCGGTGTGTACCGCGTTCCGCGTGATCCGCGAAATCCTCGCCGCCGGCAGCTCCACGATCCGGCCGCCGTGGACGAGCTTCACCGCCAGGCCGTGGAAGATGTCCTCGTTTTCGTCACCAAGGAGCGACGCGGTCCGGCCGAGCTCCACGCCGCCAGCGTCGAGCACCGGCGCACGGTATGGAGTAGCGCGCCAAGAGACCTGGTCTTCCATGGCAACAATCATGCCCGGTAGCGGAGTCCCAGCCACCGCTCTTGACGAAGTTGGTGCGGAGGGCGGGGGCTAAGCCCGGGCAGATATCTGCTGCACGGCCCAGCCGTTGCCGTCCGGGTCCCTGAAGAAGATGAAGCCCACGTTATCGAGAACATCTTCTTCACGGCTGGGGCGGAAGCCCGATGGGCTGGCCACCTTGACCTCGCTGACCTCCACCCCACGCTCGACGAGATGGGCACGCGCTTTGTGGATATCTGAGACAACCAGCTGCAAGCCCTTGAGCGAGCCTGGCGGCATGTCAACGATCCCTTTGCCCACTACGATCGAACACCCTGACCCTGGCGGGGTCAGCTGTACGAAGTGCATCTCGTCGCTGACCCTGGTGTCGTGGTCGAGTGCGAAGCCGACCCGCTCACTGTAGAAGCGCTTCGCCCGGTCCACGTCGCTGACGGGTACCGTCACCACCTCCAACGTCCAATTCATGGTCCACCTCCCCAAACGCACTGCCGGTTGGGCTGGTCAGCGCGCCTCGATGTGCAGGTCGACTACAGGAGCGTCCGGCTGGTGGCCGACGAGAATCAGCGTTGCGCCTTCAGCGACCCAGATCGTGAGCAAGTTGGAATGGTTTATGAAGTCCTGGTTGGAGCCGAGCCTGCCGTGCACATATGCGGGCATGACGTCAGCCACGCGATCTTTCTTGCCCACAGAACCGGCGACGGTCAGGTTCGCATCTGTGAAGGGCACACGCACCGATGCGCCGATTCCGACGGCGACATTGAACAGCGTCAGCAGCAACCCAACGGTCAGAACAACGACGACGCTGGCGCAGCCGCACCCGCCGCGGCCTCGCGCCCCGTACCGGCGTGGTCTGCTGGGCTCCTGGCTCACTGGCACCTGTACTGTAGTTCACAGAAGCGAGTCACGCTACGTTTCGGGCCTGCGGGTGACGGGGCGCCGGCGTTGTCTGCGCGCATGACCATCTCATGCAGTAACTGCGGGCAGGCCAGGGAGCCTTGAAAGACGACGCGTCTGCGCCTCGGTGGACGCTCCTCCACCGGACCCCCGGCGTAATCGCCGATCCGCAGCCGCAACAACTGACTCGCCTACGCTTGAGACATGAACCGGCTCCAGGAGATCCAAACCGCGGATCCCTTTCCGCACTACGACGCCGAGCTGAGACGCATGCGGGAGCACCTCAGTGGCCTCGACCTGGCGGGCTGGAACGCGGCGAGCCACTGTCAGGGCTGGAGCGTAAAGGACGTGCTCGCCCACCTGGCGGCCGGCGAGGCCTACAACCAGGCCTGCCTGGACGGGACGCTGCGAGAGCTCAGCTTCTCGGGCGGCATCGACGCCTGGAATGCCCGCGCAGTCGCTGAGCGCCGTGATAGGACACCGGGCGAGGTGATGGAGGAGTGGGCGAAACGCCAGGCTGACGTCCGCGAGCGCTGGGGACGGCTGGGTGCCGATGCCCGCATCCCGACCTCGGTCGGACTCTACCCGCTGCGCCTCCAGGTCCGGCACCTGGCTCAGGAGTACGCCACCCACGCGGATGACATCGGGGTCCCGGTCCCGGACCAGGAGCGTGAGGCCCGCGTGCGCTGGCGCTGCGCCTTCGGACTCTTTGCCCGGAGAGAGGAAGGCAGGCCCCTGGAGGTGCGGGTGGATGATGGCGGCGTTGTGTTGAAAGGCAACCACGAGCTGGACATGGACAGCTTCCTCGCATTGCTGACCGAGCGACCGCAGCACCTGGCGGATGCACGCAGGCGCCAGCGCGTGGAGGCCCTGCTACGGGACCGCACCTGACCGCTTTCGACTCGAGCAGGCACCGCGGGTGCAACCAACCGTTTGCTCCGCCGGCTTGCGAAGACCAGGGTGTCAGACCCATCGATTGGCCGATGCCACCGGGGCCGGGCGTGCCGCAATGTTGGTGCGCAGCTCACCGCAGCGTCGAGCCGGCTCCGAATGGATCCACCTGCCTGCGTCCTGATCGACGACGATTCTGCCCTGCTGAACCGGCTCACCCGGGACCTCCACCACCGATACGGTCGCGACTACGAGCTCGTTCCGGTGCAAGACGCGCAAGGGGGTCTGGCCACCCTCGAGCGTCTCCGGGCCGCCGGCCGGCGGGTAGCGCTGGTCGTGGTGGACCTCCAGATGGCGGATGTCTCCGGAGTCGAGCTGCTCTGCCGTGCGCGCAGCCTGCACCCCCTCGCCAAGCGGGCTCTGCTCATCGACTACCTCGACTTCCACCGCAACGAGTCGATGCACCGGGCCCTGACGCTGGGCCAGGCCGACTGCTGGCTGACCAGGCCCTGGGACCCGCCTGACCGGCTCCTGTATCCGAAGGTGGGTGAGCTGCTCGGCGAATGGCTCGAGGACGTTGAGCCGGGGCGCTTCGCCAACGTCCTCCTGTTGGGCGAACGTCGGTCACGGCGCTCCCACCAGCTCCGCGATCTGCTGGACCGCCACGGCGTGCAGTGCGACTTCCACACGGTCGACACCCTTGACGGCCGCGACCTGCTGCACCGGGCGAACCGGGGGCTCGACCGCCTCCCGGTAGCCGTCCTGCTCGACGGACGCGTCCTGGTCCAGCCGACCGACACAGCGATGATCACCGCTCTGGGCGCCAGAGCCAGACCCGGGCCGGGCCGCCACGACGTGGTCATAGTGGGCGCTGGTCCGGCCGGCCTCTCGGCGGCCGTGTCCGCGGCATCCGAGGGCTTGCGCACCGTCCTGATCGAGCGCGAGGCATTCGGCGGCCAGGCGGGCACGAGCTCCCGCATCCGCAACTATCTGGGCTTCCCAGGAGGCGTCAGCGGCCGAGACCTGATGCATAGCGCGCGTGAGCAGGCGGCACTGTTTGGCACCGAGATGGTCTACGGCGACGTTATCGGGCTCTGGCCGCAGGGGAGGGAGCGGGTCGTGTTGCTGAGAAACGGCGGCCCTGCCGCTGCCGGGGCGGTGGTGCTCGCGACAGGCGTCACCTACCAGCGCCTGGGCATCCCGGCTGTCGAGCGCTTCGTGGGCACGGGCGCGTTTTACGGCGCCGCGGTGAGCGAGGCGCCGGTCTTGCGCGGCGAGGACGTGGTCGTGGTGGGTGGCGGGAACTCGGCGGGCCAGGCGGCCGTGCACCTATCCCGCTTCGCGGGCCGTGTGCTGCTCGTGGCGCGCGGAGAGACCCTGGCGGAGTCGATGTCTGAGTATCTCCTGCGCGAGATCGAATCCCTCGAGAACGTAATGGTCCGGCTGCGAACCCGGGTCGTGGATGCAGCTGGCACGGGCCGCCTGGAGCGGGTGACCCTGGCGACCACCGGGTGCGCCCCGCAGCAGGTTCCGGCCTCCGCCCTCTTCGTACTGACCGGTGCCCAGCCGCGCAACGAGTGGGTAGCACCCACGGTGGAGCGGGATTCGGCGGGCTTCATCCTGACGGGACGCGAGCTAACGCGCGCTCGGCCATCGGGCGCCGAGGCAGCCAGACGAGGGGAGCCGTATCCGTTCGAGTCCAGCCTGCCGGGCGCCTTTGCCGTGGGCGACGTGCGCGCGAACTCGGTCAAGCGAATCGCGGCTGGGGTAGGTGAGGGAGCACAGGTGATCCAGATGGTCCACGAGTACCTCCGCAACCCCGTGGAAGCGCCGTGAGGCCCCGCCGAGCAATCCCTGCGGCCCCTGCACATCCCTTG
>DATFWQ010000076.1:0-5669 GCA_035259145.1 Candidatus Dormiibacterota bacterium
CGATGCCATGCAGTACGCGAGGGGGCCGCTGCCATTGCGCGAGCTCATGACGCGACTGAGCCCGAGCGCACAGGCTCAGGCTTGGGCCGAGATCGAGCGCACCCTCGCGCAGTTCGTCGGTCCCACCGGCTACGACTCGCCTTGTGAGGCGCTGATCGGGGTGGGCATGAAATAACTGGGCATGGCCAAGACCGGGGCCTGCGCGCCTTCCGCGGCTCGCGGAGACGACGTGCTCGAGGCCGCCGAGTCACGCGCTGGCTGGAAGGTAATCCTGCGACGTTGCAGCCAGCCCGGTCAGTAGTCTCATAGACTACACCACACTACATGCCATCAACCGCATCGCCCAAGCCCTTCTCGGTCCGGATGAGCCAGGGCACGCTCGCCCGTTTGGAAGCTGACGCCCGCCGGAGGGGCGAGCCCAAGGCCCGCATCGCCGAGAGGCTGATCGACGAAGGCCTTCGGATGGCCGATCATCCCGGCATCGTCTTTCGGGACGGCCCGGCCGGTCGTCGCGCCGCCCTGGCGGCAGGTCCCGACGTCTGGGAGGTAATCGAAGCGCTCAGGGGCAGCGGACTCACCGGCGAGAAGGCTGTCGAGGCCACTGCCCGATGGGGAGCTCTCACGTTGGCAGAGGTGAGAGCGGCAATCCGCTATTACGGCGACTTCCGCGATGAAATAGACGACCGGATACTCGTCAATCGAGCGGAGGCCGAGCGCTTACGTGAGGCCTGGGAGCGAGCGCAGGCCGCGCTCGCTTGAGGCTCCTCATCGATGAGATGTATCAAGCCACGGCGGCCGAGCAACTTCGTGGGGGCGGCCATGACGTGGTTGCGGTCACCGAGCGAAAGGAGCTTCGCTGTCTCGCAGATTCGGCGATCTTCGCCGAGGCCCAGGCGGATCGCCGAGCCGTAGTCACCGAGAACGTCGCGGATTTCGTCCCCCTAGCCGAGGAGGCTGATCAGCGGGGGCGAGCTCATCATGGACTCGTGCTCATTGATCCGGCGAAGTTCCCACGCGGGCAGTTGCGGACGGTCGGGCGTCTGGTCAAGGAGCTGGAGAGGCTGATGGCCGAGTTCCCGGGCGACGATGCCACCAGTGGCCGGCACTGGCTTTGAAACGATCCTTCCTCATCCTGCTCCCGCGACGATACGCGCGCGTAGAGCACGCATTGCCTTGTAGTCGGTGCTGGGTGAGAGCATGGCCTCCGTGGATGGAGCGCGCGCGTTGTCGTCCTGCTCATGGGCTCTTGCTCTGATCGTGAATCAACGGTGCGACGAAGGCAAGTCAGGCGGCCTCGCGCTCATCCTCGAAGGCGATTGTCGGTGCGGTCGCCGTGCGCCAGCGAACCAGCGTGCGGAGGAATCCGACCAGGTTCTCGACGATTTGACGCGCGTCCTCCTCGGTGAGTTCGCGCTCATCTCGCGGCTGCCAGAAGGTAATCGTCAGATCGAGCAGATCCTTGGCAGATTCGTCCTGGTCGTGATCTCTCATGACTATGCAAGTCAGAGGCGCAAGAGACGTCAATGGTTCGCGCGCCGGGGCGGTCAGCAATAACAACCTTCGGCTCACCAGCGACATCGGCGAGCAGGGCGACGTCGTCGGCGACGCGGGCGGTGTCGAAGTCGCGCCTCGAGATCAGATCTCGTCTGCCTCCGACTGCCTGAAGTTACCGTCGGCTACCTTCTCGGCTCATACCGCATCGCCACCGCCCCCGAGCCGAACTCCAACCGGCTCACGAGCCTCAGGTCGATAGGCTTGGATAGCCCCGCGAACAACGTCGGCCCGTGCCCCGCGAGCGTGGGCTGCACCACGAACTCGTACTCATCGATCAATCCCATCTCCGCCAACGCCAGCGGGAGCTTCACGCCTCCCACCAGGAGTCCCTTACCCGACTCCCGCTTGAGCTGTCGAACGGTCTGTCCCAGATCCCCGCGCACGAGCTCCGCGTTCCAATCGACCCGTTCCAGCGTGCTCGACACAACGTATTTCTTTGCCGCGTCGATCGTCCTGGCAAAGGGTTCCATCCAATCAGGCCTCGCTCCCGTCCGGGACGGCGGCCGCCATGCCGCTTCCATCATTTCGTACGTCACCCGGCCAAAGAGGAGGGCATCGGCCTGGTTGAGGTTCTCGACTGCGTGACGATGCAAGTCTTCGTCCGCGAGCATCGCACGATGATCGCAGCACCCGTCCAATGTGACGTTGATGTAGTACCGAAGGGGTCGCATTTCGCGAGAGTACCGCCGATGGGGTTGCCGCGCAGGGTCAGCCCGCTCCAGACAAGGCCCGAGGAGTGATCGCCGCAGTGCATACCGTGGCAGCTGGCGAGTTCTTGCTAGTTCCGGCTGTGATCGAGCGATATCGCGCGATCCTTGGTGCCGAAGTCACTCAGGTTGCAGCTGAGTTCGGGGATGTGACCCTGGCAATCTCTGACTCCCCCGGCTCCAGAAGGTAGGTGTGAGTTCTAAGATCAGGTGACGCGGCCGCCCGTCACTGTTGAGAACAGAGTCGGCCCTTCGCCTTACTCTGACGCGGCCGATAGAGCGCCCTGCGTATCGGCTTGGGCCGCGCCAGGCGCGGATAGGGAGGGCGACGCCGGTGCGCACCCTACCAATCCAACTCTCAGCAGACGCCGGCGGGGATCGTTTCCGACCGCGCGCGAACCGGCACCGACTTGCCCTCGCGCGTCTTGGCGTCCTCACTCGCCGTGGAAACTGCCTGCAAGTCCGGGCAGTCGAAGCCTTCGCAGCACTGATCGCCGTAGCAAATAAGGACCTCGTTGGTCATGATCTTCACCTCCTCATCGGTGGGCAGCCAGTATTCGCAGTCCCCGAGGTGGCCACACTCGGTTCCTTCAAAGCGCAGGAGCCTCACGTACATGGACTCGAGCTGCCGCTTCAGTTCGTGCAGCTCGTTGACTCGACGCTCGGTCTCAGCCAGCCGGTGCGCAACGACATGGCGGAGGCGTTCGTGGTCGGGCACGTCGGCAGCATGCGCATCTGCCACCAGCGTGCGGATGTCATCGAGCGACAGGCCCAGAGCCTTGGCTCGCTGGATGAACCGGAGCCGACCGACCACACCGGATGGATAGCTGCGATACCCGTTGGCCAGCCTTTCTGCCCTCGGCAGCACACCGTGCTCCTCGTAAAACCGGACGGCCGAGGTGCGCAGCCCGACGGCCTTGGCCAGCTTGCCGACGCTGATGCGATCGCTCACGAGCCCGACTCTATACCTTCAACTTGGCTTGAAGGTCAAGAGTCTTCCGGAACTCGATCCAGTGTCCAGCCAAACCGCGCTGAAACCACTGACCCGCGGGCTGTCGGCAAGTTCCCTCACGCCGGACATGGCAGCCGCGGCCGGAGCGGGACACTTACTTCGAGTAGCCGAGTTCTAATTTCATCCAGAGAGGCAGACCAAACTGTCCTTATTGAAACGGCCAACAAGAAAAGGCCGTGGTGGGGCGTCTTCAGCTCGGACCCTCGTCAGCCCAGTAGGGCTGTGCAAAGTCGACGATTCGCCGGCCCGCCACCAGGTTGCTCGATGCCTACCGCAGCGGCCGAGGCATCCGCGACGGGCCACCGGAGAGTTTGGCCAGGAGGCATTTCACTGAAGGGTGGACTCGATCGCCTCCTCACGCCAGAGGTGCCGCATCTCACCGCAACGCCCAAGCAGTTCCTCCAGTGTCCCTGAGTCGAGGACACGCCCATCCTTCAGCACGATCACCCGATCCGCTGACCGTAATGCCCCGCGGCGGTGCGACACCGCGAGGATCGCCATTGCTGACCGGGCCCGGAGGCGGTCCCAAAGTGCGGCCTCAGTGGGGCCATCCAGGGCGCTGGAGAGGTCGTCGATGACCGCCACCTGGACGCCGCGGGCGAGGATGCGCGCGGCCGCCGCGCGCTGGATCTGGCCTCCGCTGAGGCGGACGCCATGGCGCCCCACGAGCGTCTCCAAGCCGCTGGGGAAGCCCTCCACGTCCGACTCCAGCACCGCATCTCGCAGGGCCGAGTCCAGGTCGAGCATCTCGGGAGAGGCGCCAAGCGCGAGGTTCTCCCGCAGACTGCCCGAAACGAGCAGGGGCACCTGCGGCACATAGCCACACCGAGCCGGGACCATGAACCTGCTCGTGTTCGCGATCTCGCTCCCGTTCCAAACAACGCGCCCCGATGTGGCAGGCAGGAGGCCGAGCAGCGCCCGCAGCAACGTCGTCTTGCCCGAGCCCACCCGGCCCACGAGCACCACGAGCTCGCCGGCCCGCAAGGTCAAGTCCACTCCGTGAACCCCCGCGGTATTCGGGCGGACACAGGTCAGCCCCTCGACCCGCAACTCCCTGAATGGTTCCGGTGCGCTGCGAGGCGGCGTACGCAAGGCATCTTCCAGTAGCACCGGCCGCGGAGCCGCCAGGTCGCGGCTCTCGGCGCCGGGCACCAGGTCCAGCAGCCGCCGGAGTGAGATGTCGTACTGCCCCCAAAAGACGAGGTCTCCGCCCAGCCAGCTGCCCACGGTGGCGACGGACGTCGCATACGTCACGAAGAGGCTCAGGTCGCCCACGGTGACCTGCCCGGCGCGTAGGCGCCCTGCCATCAGCAGCATTCCCAGGCCCACCGCAAGCCCGTAGGACTGGGACGAGAAAGCCCCGATTGCCTGCGTCAGAACCGCATCACGCACGCCGGCCCGGCGCCTAGCTTCCAGCAGCAGGCGGAAGCGTCGGCTGACAGTCTCCTCCGCCCCGGCCGCGCGGATCGCGACCAGGGCGCCGAAGGCACTCCCGATCAGGCCACTCACGTCCGCGATCGACTCCTGGAGGGCGCCGCGGTATCGCCGCAATAGGGCGGCCGCCCAGCTCACACCCACGCTGATCGCCACCAGCGGGGCCATCACGATCAGCCCCAGCGCCCCGACGTTCAGGACCAAGATGGCGGTCGCGCCCACCATCACCGCGATCTCGGCCGCCTGTTCGAGGACCGACATCCCAGCCGTCACGTGCTCGGCGTCGGAGTCGAACCGAGCGACCGCCTGGGCGGCCGGAACGGTGAGCGCCTCTGCGCCCGGTCTGCGGAGGATCCCCGCCAGCAGGTTCGCATGGCAGAGCGCGTGAAAGATCCGGTGCCCGCGCTGATGGCTGTACCAGCCGAGAGTGCCTATGGCCGCGCCGGACACCTGAAGCGCCGCCAGCAGTGCGAGAAGCGACCACGCGTCAGGTCCCGAACTCGCTCGCGCGTGAATCGAGTCCAGGATCGCCTTCAGCACCAGGCCGGGCAGCAGGAACATGGCGTAATTCCAGGCGACGTCGGTGGCCGTGTAGAGGGCGATGGTCCGGGGCCGAAATGCGAGGAGCCGGGCGGTGAGGCGAAACCCCTCCGGGAGTCTCAAGGTGCCACACCCGCAAGGGCCGCGCGCCAGAGCTTCGCGAAGTGCGAGCCGGGATCGGCGAGCAGGACCTCTCGTTTGCCGAACTCGAAGGATCGGCCCTCGTCGAGCACGAGGATGTGCGTCGCATGTTCCAGCGTCTCCAGGTGGTGTGCGATGACAACCGCCGTGCGGCCTTCGAACAGCTTCTTCATGGCCGCCTCCAGCTGGCTCTCGGTGCCGGGGTCGACGCGTGACGAAGGTTCGTCCAGCACCACGAGCCCCGGATTCCGCAGCAGGACGCGCGCCAGGGCAATCAGTTG
>DATFWQ010000077.1:0-9741 GCA_035259145.1 Candidatus Dormiibacterota bacterium
AAATGGGCTCCTCGTTGCGCCACCCCATCCTCCCCACCCCACGAAGCAGGCTTCGCGGGGACCCCGAGGCCACCGACCACCTGGAACGCCGGCCTTCGGGCCTGCGGCCTGCTCCACCTCCGACCGTTACAGTCCACTAGCACACCTCCACAGCCACCGGACGCGCATCAAACGCCGAGCTGGTGTCGGCCAGGATGCGCCCGTCGAGTATCTCCACCTGCCGTGGGACACGCGCCGCGAGGTCCCGGTCGTGGGTGATGACGACGATTGTGGCGCCGCCGGCGTTGAGCTCTTCGAGCAGCGCGACGATGGCGGCTCCCGAGGCGCTGTCGAGATTGCCGGTGGGCTCGTCAGCGAGCACGATCGCCGGCCTGCCGACCAGGGCCCGGGCGATCGCCACCCGCTGCCGCTCGCCTCCGGAGAGCTGGGTTGGACGATGGCGAGAGCGGTGACCAAGCCCGACCATGGCCAGCGCCTCGGCTGCCAGCGCCCGCCGTGCCCGTGCCCCCACGCCGGCGTAGAAGAGTCCGTCCGCCACGTTCTCCAACGCCGTCGAGTGCTCGGCCAGGAAGAACTGCTGGAACACGAAGCCGATCCGAGTGGCCCGCAGGGCTGCCAGCTCGCGGTCGGGCAGCTCGGCGACGTCCAGGCCGGTGACCGACACCATCCCGGAGGTCGGTTGCTCGAGGGTGCCCATCACGTGCAGGAGGGTCGACTTCCCTGATCCCGACGGGCCGACGACGGCCACGTACTCTCCCGGGTGGACGCTGAAGCTCACCCCCCGCAGGGCGTACACCGGTGACTCGGTGCCGTAGCGCTTGGTCACCTCCCTAAGCTCCAGCACCGCAGGCAGCCGGGCGGCCGGCCCGGCAACGCTCACGACGACGCCACCACGACCCGCTGGCCGGCCTGGAGTCCGGACCCCGAGACCTGGACCAGGCCCTCGGCATCATCGAACAGGCCCAGGGTCACGTGCTCCCGACGGCGCTGGCCATTCGGAGACACGACCTCGAGCTCGTAGCCGTCGGAGGTCGCCAGCAGGGCGGTGACTGGCACCACCAGGGCGTCCTTGACGCTGGCCGTGGTGATGGCCACCTGGACCGGCGCTGCGTCCAGGGTGCCCGTGGCGGCTGGGTCGGCGGGTGCGATCAGGACCTGAATCGTCGGCGGAGAAGAGCCGGATGAGGAGCTGGAAGAGGATCCAGAGGAGGACGAGCCGGACAGAGACCCCGAGCCCGATTGCGGGATGGTGGCCACCTTACCCACCGACGAGACGGTCCCCAGCGTGGTCCTGTGGCCGGGCAGGGTGATGGTCACGTGATTGCCGACAGCGACGTTCGACTGCTGGGTAGCGTCGAGCTGGACCGCCACCTGGCGGGTGGTTGAGGTGGCCTTGAGCAGCACCTGACCCGGCGCCGCCGGTCCTCCCAGCGTCGCGTCCACCGAGCTGATACGGATGGCCCCGGGCAGGACGACGACGTCGCCGGCTTTCACGATGCCGGTAACGGGTGCGCCGAGGGCCTGTTGCCAGCGCTTTACAGCGCCCGTGTCGGCCGCAGCGAAGTTGCCGTCGGCCTTTAGATGGCCGGTGTCGCCATAGCCGAGAGCCAGCAGGTTGTCTTCCAGCTCCTTGACGTCGTGTCCACTGACGCCTTCCGTGAGCTTCCGCGAGATGGGTTCGTCCCCGAAAAGAAGAGGGATGGGCACGCCGTTGACCCTGTACACAGGCTTGCCGCGATCGATCACGTCACCCTGGGCCGGCAGCCAGGTGACCTGTACGCTTCCGCTGCTCCCGCCCCCGGCAGCGGAGCCCCCCACGCCCCCGGAGCCGGCGGTGGCCTGGTTGTCCAGGGCCTGGACCAGGTTTGCCCTGGCGGAATCCACGCTTGCCTGTCCCTGCCGCTGGTCGGCCCCCTGTTGCTGCTGGTCCCGTGTGAGGTTGCTCTGATCGGTGTTGCTCGCCTGCTGGTCCTGTAGGCAGGCGGCCGTAGCCGGGTGGCTGACACAGCCGTCCGAGTTGTACTTCTGCTGGTCCTGGCTGAGCTGGGAGCTGTCGGCCGCCACCCGGTCGGCGTCCACCTGGTTCCTGTATTCGACCTGAGCGACCACGTCCTTGTAGGCGGCCTGTGCTGCGTCCACTGCGTGCTGGTATTTCGCGGCCTCAGCCGGGCTTAAAGAAGGGCTGTACTGGTTGACGACGCTGTAGCTGCCCGCGTAGCCGAGGGTGCCCTCGACCTGCTCCTGTGACTCCAGAGTCTGCCTCGTGACTGTGGCCAGGGAGGCGCCGGCCGCGCTGCCGGCCTCGCCACTCTTCGACTGGGCCGCACGACTGTGGACCACGACTCCAACGGCCGCTGCGGCGAGGACGACGACCATCAGCGCCGCCACGAGCACCGGCCAACGACGACCCGGGCGCGGCTCCTGATCGACCCGCGTGCGATCGAAGGTGTCGGAGGTCGGTGAGGACGAGGCAGTGGTCATTACGGATGTCCAGCCAGGAGCGGCTGGCAGGCCTGCATCGCCGCCTGAAATTGAGGCGATTTGTAGTCGATGTCCCCTCCCATCAAAAAGCCTCCCTGGGAGTTCGGGTCAGGGAAGTTCTTGACTCCGTGGGAGCGCATGCAGGCGGCGAACTGGACGGACCTGCTCTGGTTCTGCTGCTGCTGCTGCTGACCCAATTGAGGCATCAGCGACTGGCAGCTCGGCTGGGCGGCCTTGTACGGGGCCGAATTGGGATCGGCCGGGCTGCCAGGGGTGATCGCCCCGAAGTTCCCCTGGCTGTTCGGATCCGGGAAGCCTGGGTCGCCATGGGACCGCATGCAGGAGGCGTAGTCACGCGCCGCCTGCAGCTGTGAGTCCTGCGACGGTGACTGGCCGGAGATGGAGCCCGCCGGGGACTGGTTGCTGGCACGCGAGGGGGTGACGATCTGAGCCCCGCTGATGTAGAAGACCGCCAGCGCGGCAACGGCCAGCACCACCACACCCCCTGCGACACCAAGCAGGAGGCCGCGCACCGGCCTCCGCGGAACGCTGTGTTGTTTGCGATTCACGGTGTGTTCTCCTCTGTCAGCCGCGCGAGCGGCAGGTCATGACCACTGCGCGCGCGCAGTCCGCTGTTGACTGTCTGCGGTAAGAGGCGAAGTAGGCGCTGGTGGGCGTGCCGACGCCGGTAACCAGGTCGTAGCCGGGGGTGGCGGCCAGGCCCCTGTCGAGGCCGAAGGTGAGCAGGGCCGGCGTTGGTGCGACGTTCGGCAGTTGGGCGCCCGCCGGAACGGCCGCGTCGAGGCGGACACCTGGGCCGAGGGGGTCGTCGGTGACGTCGTGGTAGGCGGAGCTGCCGAAGCGAGCGTAGATCGCGGGGTTGGCGAACCCGATTGGCGTCCCCGCCGCCTGCTCGGCGTCGGCCTGCATACTGGCGATCAGCGCGATGGAGATGGCGCCACCGCTGGGAAACTCGGTGTAGCGGGCAGGGTGGCCGCCGATGCTTTCAGTGGCACCGCTGAGCACGGGGGTGGCGAAGTCGGCGTCGGCGGCGATGTCGGGGATGACCCGCCTCGGCGTGGCGGACCCGCTGACGTGGCTGAGAGTGGCGGGCACCACCCCGCGCTGGTAGGCCGGCTGGCCGAACGTGTCGCTGGCGCCGCCGCCGGACCCCAGGACGAACCTGCCGGGCAGCTTCATCCAGCCGGTGCCGTCGGCGGTCAGCGAGGCGGCCGCATCGCCCCAGCTGGTCTCCCACTCGTAGCTGCCGCTGGGGCCGACGGCCAGGGTGGTGCCGCCCACCGCCGTGACCCAGGGGTCGGCGGCTGGGAAGCGGGCGGTGAAGCTGCCGAAAAAGTTGAGACCGGAGCCGAAGTAGAAGCCGATCCCCTCGACGGCGCCCTGCTCCCAGACCTGCTCGAAAGCGGCACTTAGCCCCGGGGAGTAGGGCGTCGGAACCCAGGAGTTGCTCACGACGCTGGCCAGGCGGCGGTCGGTGACCTCGGTGAGGGCGTCGAGGCCCGAGAGAGTGCCCAGGTCGTCGTCGCACCTGGCGCCCAGGTGGTCGATGCCGGCGTCCGGCGCCATCGCGTGCACGGCCTCGATATCAGGGATCTCCTGGACGTTCACGGCATTGTTCCCAGCCCGGATGCCGTTCGGACAGGAGGCGTCCAGGTCCGCGGGAAGGATCTCGGTGAACTGGCCCGCGCGCAGCGGCTCTCCGTGGCGGGCGCCGAAGGTGGCCAGGTCCTGGGCCGCGGTTGGCTCCCGCCATGGACGTACCACCGCGACGGTCACGCCTTCACCGGTGAGGTTGTCGGGGACGCCGTAGGCCGAGCGCAGCTGCTGCGGGGTGTAGCCGCACGCCACGTACGGCGCGGTGCGTCCGTATGCCTCGGGCAGGCTCGTGGCGGGGTTCTGCCCGAAGTAACCCGAGCAGGGCTGGACCATAACCGACGGCCGCTGCGGGCCTGGCGGGCCCGGGCCGGGCAGGCCGATCTCCGCCGGCACGACCGTCAGTACCGCACGAGCGACCTCCTCCGGGGCGGTCAGCTGCGCGTCCGGCGCCGGTGCCTGCTGAGTGTGCCCGGTCACCACGTAGCTGTGCCAGGTGGCGCCGAACGCGGCCTCGGCCTGGGCGGCGGTTCCGGTCGCCGCCACGTAGTGTGCCGTGACGCCGGTCACCTTCAGCCCGGAGCCGGCCAGCCACGCCTCCACCCTCGCCACCTGCCCTCGACTCGGGCCATAGCGCTCCCCCACCTGCGCTGGAGTCAGGTAGCGGTGGAACCGCGGGCTGTTCGGGTCCGACACCGCCGCCGCATAGGCGGCAAGACCGCGGGAGTCCTTCCCCGCCAGGTACACCCGGGCGCTCACGGCCGCCCCGGCCGCCGCCGGCCCCAGGTCCGCCGTCGCCGAGCCGCCGCTGGCGATCGTGATGCTCCACAGCGGAACGTACCTCTGAAGCACCTGCCGGTCGGAGGCCGACCCGGCGTATGCGGTCACTATGGCACCCGCCGTCAGTGCGACGGTGCCGGCGACGAGGCCGGCCAGTGGGGCGGCACCGGGCAGGCCGAGAACAGGTCGCCGGATCCAGGAGGTCGAGCGATCGTGTGTGCCGGTTGTCACGTCTGGCAGTTCTCCTTTCGCCGTCCATCGCCGAACGGCCGAGGAGAGCCTAGGGATCAGACTTTGACGATTCCCTAAAGCCGCGAGAGCCGCCGGTTACCCGAAGGCTCCCCATATCGCCGGCTCATTGCTATGAGAGCGCCGCCGAGATGGAGGCGGCCCACCATTCACGCCCACGAGCGGCCTTACGCCAGTCAGGTAGTGCATGAACGCAGTGAGCGGCGCCAGTTCACCAGTGGTGCTTCCTGTCGGACCTGATCAGGATGTCGCGTGCCCACGGGTGATGAAGAGGCGCATTCCGACCGTGTCGATCGTCAGCGCAAACGGCGAGAGAAACGCGCTACTCACTGACCCCCCGGTCACCGGCGCAATGACTCCGGGTGCCCCACGTTGGACGGACGGCCACACGCCGGCCGCTCCAGGGAGGTTGTGGCGGACCACACTTCCCAGAGCCACCGCATCGAGCTGGATGGGATACGCGGTGGTCTCTCCCGCGCTCCCGTTGAACCGCATGGCCCTGCTGGTGTCCACGTGGATGCCAGCTTCCTTGATCATGGAGTCGGTGGGCAGGAGCGCCATCGATCCATAGTCCGCGTGCCCTCCGGTGTCGACGTTCAACAGGATCGGGCCATGTCCGTTCACCTTCCCCATGGTGTCAATGAAGTGATCGCCGTCGATCCAGAATGGCATCTCAGACGCCGATGCCGCTCTCGCCTCCCTCTCGACCTGGCGGAGCAGCGCCGTCGTCTTCCTGCGCAGAACCAGTGTTGCGCGCGAGTAGTCCAGCGTGGATAGGAAGTGGCTGAGGAACGTCGTCCCGATATTACCCTGCACCGGTCGACCGTCAGGCGCCGTCACGCCCGTCGACCTGAACAGGCTGGGGAATGTGCTGCCCGGGATGTTGTGGATCTCGAACTCGCCAACGGTCACCCTGTCCACTCGCGCCAGCTGCCCGAGCGTCACCGGCCGGCCGCCGGCGCCGATGGCCTGTGCTCCGGGGGGGAGCGGACTCGCGAACAGTGAGACACCAGCACGCTGAGCCAGCTCCGGGTCCAGGCCAATGCTCGTCGCCCCGGTGTCTATCACGAACGGGACCGGCTCCAAGCCGTTCACGGCCAGGTCCACCAGGAGCAGAGGGTTGGTCAGGAGGAGGGGGACGCGGCTGACATCCGGCCCCTGGATGTCATATGGGACGCGGCCCTGAAAGCTCGACAGGAGGGGTGTCTGCCACCCCAGCAGCGCGGCCTGGTCGAAGTCGTCAGCGCGGTACACGGCGAGTGCCAGCAGCTGCCTCGCCTGGGCGTCGCCGGGGTTGAGCTGCAGCCTCTGTCGCAGCAGGTCTTGTGCTCGGGTCAACCTGTTGGACAGCAACGCGATGTACCCGCGCTGAATGAGCGCGTGGACATTCTTCGGGTCGCGGGCCAGGACCTCCGCATATTCTTTGTCGGCCTCCGAGAACCGTCCGTTCCGAAAGAGCTGATCGCCGGATGCGATGGAGCCTGTGCTCGTCGATCCACATGCGACGGGTAGGGCCAAGGCGCTGGTTCCCAGGATGGTGGCGCCGAGCGCTGCCCTGGAGGAGACCCTCAGGAACTCACGCCGCCCGATTGGTTCCGCGGACATCGATCGACCTCCTTTGTCCAAATCGTCGACGGCAACGGGGGAACGAAGCGCCTCATGAGGCGGCGAAGCCTCGATCTGTGCCATGGCAGCCGGTTCTCACGCCAGTGCGGTGCGCGGTCTCCAGCCGGTCGTCGGGGCCAAGCGGAGGTCGAGCGACCGTGCGGGTCATGTCACGTTGGCGTTTCTCCTTTTCGCCGTCCCTCGCGAACGGCATGAGGAGAGCCTAGGGATCAGACCTTGACAATTCTCTAAAGACGCGTGAGCGCCTGGCCACCGGAGGCTCTCGATGCCGCCAGGTCACCCCCATTAGAGCGCCGCCGAGATGGGAGCGGCCCACCTTCCATGCCCCGCCCGTCTCGGTTACCACCTTTGAGGCGATGGCCAGGCCCAGGCCGGAGCCGCCTGGCACCTGGGTCGCCCGATGGAACCTGTTGAAGATACGGTCCTTCTCGGCCTCCGGAATACCGGGGCCGCTGTCCTCGACCGTGAGCGAGACCCGGTCCTCGCTGGCCCGGGCATCTACCCGAATCTCTCCACCGGTGGGCGTGTACCGGCAGGCGTTCTCCAGCAGCACGCCAGAGAGTCGCTCCATCCACTCAGCCGGCGCCCGCACAACCGGGCGCGGTCCGCCGTTGTTTGTCAACGACAGCCGTAGCCCCTTGTCAGCCGCCACCCCCTGGAAGCGCCCCACCGCTGTTTCTGCGAGCTCCCCGAGGTCGACTGCCACGAAGCCCGGTCGGTCGCGGTCCGTTTCGCTGCGCGCGAGCCAAAGCAGGTCATCCACCAGCCGGCGCATGCGCCTGCTCTCGGCGGCCACCTTCTCGAGCGCTAACCGGTATTCGAACGCGCGCCGCTGCCGCCCGAGCGCCAGGGACGCTTCGCCTTCGATCACGGTCAGGGGCGTCCGCAACTCGTGCGAGGCATCAGCTGTGAACTGGAGCTGCTCACGCCGGGCTACCTCGATTGGCCCGGCCGCCCTCCGGCCGATCAGGAAGAAGACCGCGAACGTCGT
The DNA here is from genome assembly GCA_035259145.1 of Candidatus Dormiibacterota bacterium. Lineage (GTDB taxonomy): Bacteria > Chloroflexota > Dormibacteria > Dormibacterales > Dormibacteraceae > CF-161. The sequence goes on from DATFWQ010000077.1 coordinate 7,742, forward strand.
CAGCAGGACCAGCGCACCAGCGGTAATTGCGGCGGCCAGGGCGGGCACCTTCCATCCGATTGTCTGGCTTCCAATGCGGATGTACATCGACCAGGCGGCCTGACCTTCAGCACTCGGGAGCAACGCAAGAAGCAGGACGATGGCGACGATGGCTGTGCCGGTGAGCGCGCTGGTCACGGCGGAGCGGGCGACGGATACGGGCTTCACGCAGCGGCCTCCAGTCGAAAGCCGTGACCTCTCACTGTCACGATGCGCACCTTGCCGTGACTGAGCTTGCGCTTGAGACGGCCCATGTGTACATGAATGGTGTTCGCACCGATCAGCTGGGACTCGTCTGCCCACACCTGCAGCGCGATCTCCCTGATGGTGACCAGAGCTGGAGCGCGGCTCATCAGCAGTTCAAGCACTGCGAACTCCTTGGGGGTGAGATCGACTTCTTCGCCCTCGACCGAGACGCGCCTGGTCGCTGAGTCGACCAGCAGGCCGCCCATCTCGAAGCTGGCGAGAGAGCCACGAGCCGGTCGCCGCAGCAGTGCCCGCAGCCTGGCGAGGAGCTCGTCGAACTCGAAGGGCTTGACCAGGTAGTCATCGGCACCCGCATCCAGACCCTCGACACGGTCACGCAGGGCGTCCCGCGCCGTCAGCATGAGTACCGGGACGTCGTGGCCGAGCCGCCGCGCAGCCCGGATGACGTCGACTCCCGTCATCTCCGGCATGCGCCAATCGATGACCGCAGCCGCATAGCGGTAGATGCGCAGCAGATGAAGGGCATCACCGCCGGTGGCAGCCGCGTCGACCACGTACCCGTTCTCGCTCAACCCGCGGGCCAGGAGGTCGCGGATAGGATCTTCGTCTTCGGCGACGAGCACACGCATGCCCCGATAATCCTGCGCGACGATGACGTTTTCCTAAAGCGTCCTGATCCAGCGACCGTCTTCGCGATCACCACCGGCGGCTTGCAGTTCTGCCCCGGCCTGGGATTTGAGGCAGGGCGTCACGGATCTTGTCCTAGCTCTTGGCGGATGCCGTTGTGAGTTCGGCGAGCAATTGCTTCACGCGGGCGTCGAGCTCATCTCTGATCCCCCGAACTTCTTCGACGCTCTTGCCGGCGGGGTCCTCGAGCTCCCAATCTTCATATCGCTTGCCGGGGTAGATTGGGCATGCATCCCCGCAGCCCATGGTGAGATGGACGTCCCCTACACGAAGGCGGCCTTGTGCTTCGTGATGAACTCCTCGATGTTCATTGCGTGCATGCCGGTGAGCTCCCCGATCAGACCGTTCGTCACCTCGAAGATGCCGTTCTGGAGATCTGTCACGGTCGCCTTGCAGTGGGCTTTGAAATGGTCGTTATCGCCCATGCCGAGTAGCGGCGCGAACTCATCGACCGGAAGTTGTTCGTACTTCAGGTTCTTTCCCAGGACCCGCTCGAGGACATCGCCGATCTCGCGGTAGCTGTACAAGACTGGCCCGACCGGCGTGTAGGTCCTCCCGGCGTGCCCCGCAGGCTTCGCTAAGATCCGCGCGATAAGTCGCCCCAAGTCCTCGGCGGCGACGGGCGCGTAGCGAGCGTCGGCGGGCCACGGCATCACGAACCGACCCTGGCGGATCAGGTGAGACACGTAGAAGAGCCACTCGGAAAAGAGACCGGCCCGTAGGTGGGTGACCGGGATGCCCGCGAAGTCGAGGACGCGCTCCGAGAGCCAGTGCTCCATCAGCACAGGGCTCTTCGTGTCGCGGCGCGAAGGGAGCATCGACGTGTTCACCACGATCTCGACCCCGGCCTCCTTGGCGACCAGACCGAAGATCACGCTCGTCTTCACCATCTCGGGCCGGAGCGGGCTTCCGACGAAGTAAGCGGCGCGAACGCCGCCGAACGCCGCCGTCACGGCATGAATGTCGAGCAGGTCGCCATAGACGACCTCAGCGCCGAGATCTTGCAGGAGCTTCGACCGGTCGTCTTCGCGATGCGCCAGCACCCGGATCGCGTGGCCCTCTTTGAG
>DATFWQ010000078.1:0-9616 GCA_035259145.1 Candidatus Dormiibacterota bacterium
GATCCGGAACAGCCAGGCTTTGAGGTTGGTGCCAGGCGTGAAACGCCACTGAGAGGCGAGGGCGCGCAGCACCGCTTCCTGAGCCAGGTCGGCCGCCTCGTCTGGGTCACGGCTCAGCGACCAGGCGAACCTGAAGAGTCGCGGCTGGAGTGCGGCGATCTGCTCCGCTATGGGGCCCTCATCCAGCCCGGCCGCGTCGGCCATCAGCCCAGCATAGATGTGGTCCTCGGACACTTCTGTGTGCTACTGCACAACTCTCTATGTGGGCTGCTATTTCGTCGGAATAGCAGCAGCCGGCCGGCGTTGTGCTCTTCGACAGTGCCAAGACCCAAACGCCGCGGGCCGGGCGATGCCAGGCTACGACTATCGGTTGTGGGGGGCAAAGCCCCCGCGGAGCAGCAGAGGATGGCTGTTCGGCCGGCGGCACGCCGCAAGCACGCGGCTCAGAGGCGAGGGCCGAGCTCGAACCAGCTCGCCGTCGCGGGTGGGGCGATCGTGGTCGTTGCCGCGCTCGTCCTGCTAGTCCGCTCGGGAGTCAACGTTCCAGTAGACTCTGGCGGATCGTCCGTCGAGGCTCCCACGGTTGGTGCGGGCTCCCTCGCTGCTGGCCAGCCCGCGCCAGACTTCACAGGGACGACGTTCGACGGTCAGAAGCTGACGCTGTCCAGCCTCCGAGGCAAGCCGGTGTTGTTGAACTTCTTTGCCTCCTGGTGCACGTCCTGCGAGCACGAGCTCCCCGGCATCCAGCAGGAATACCTTGCCCACAAGGACCAGGGCTTCACGGTGGTCGGCGTCAACAGCCTGGAGAACGGCGATGGCGTGGGCTTCTACCACCGGTTCGGACTCACCTTCCCGGCCGTCCATGATCCCGGCCAGCCCGGCAGGATCGGCTCCGTCTACCAGGTGACCAGCGCGCTCCCCGCCTCTGTCTTCATCGATAAGAGCGGCAACGTCGATCACATCTACCGCGGCGAGATCACAGCCGTCACGATCGAGAACGACCTCAAGCGTATCGGCTGACAGGTAGCCGCATGTCCTTCGATCAGGTGACCGTGCCGCTCGCCTTCGCGGCGGGGCTGGCCTCTTTCCTCTCTCCATGCGTTCTGCCGCTGGTCCCCGCCTACGTCGCCTATCTGGCTCGGCAGGCCCGCCGCGAATCTGCAGCTATCGCTGGCGGCCCGGGCGCGAGGACCACCTTTGCTCCGTCGACCGCGGAGCAGGCACCACGTATGGCGGTATTCGCAAGCGGGCTTGCCTTTGTGGCCGGCCTGAGCCTGGTCTTCGTCATCTTCTTCTACGCCCTCAGCTCCCTGCTGATACCGTTCCGGACCATCGTCACCCCGATCGCAGGGGTGTTGGTCATCATCCTCGGTCTGAGTACAGCCGGCCTGTTCCGCTTGCCGTTCATGGACTACGAATTCAAGGTCTTCGGCAGGGCGCCGGAGCGGCGGGGCTCACTGGGCGGCTTCCTGCTTGGGATCGCATTCGCCGCCGGCTGGACCCCCTGTATAGGGATCACCCTCGGCGCCGTCATCAGCTCTGGGATCGCCCGCGGCACCACCGCACAGGGCCTGGTCCTGATGGCCGCTTACTGTCTCGGGCTGGGCCTGCCCTTCCTGCTTCTAAGCCTGGGGGTCGACCGCGGCGTCGCCCTGGTTCGGGCGCTCGGGCGCCGGCGTCGCGTCATCGACGTGGCCTCCGGAGGAATTCTGATCGCGATGGGTGCTCTGCTCATGACCAACAATCTGCTCACGCTTACCAGCCTGCTCAGCCGGCTCCTGCCCAGCCAGCTCCGGGACCCCTTCGGTCTTTGAGGGCGCCGGATCCGGGGTGGGCCACCGCTGGGCCCAGGTTGCTCTACGCTCTGGCCGGAGGTGGGTCATGAACTCGGTGTGCGTGTTCGACGTCAATGAGACACTCCTCGACCTGCGGGGGATGGACCAGGGGTTTCGGGACGTCTTCGGGGACACGTCGGTCCGCCAGGCCTGGTTCCAGCAGATGCTCCAGTCGGCCATGGTGACCATCATCACGGACTCGTACCGCGACTTCGGGACGATCGGCCAGGCAGCTCTCAAGATGGTGGCCGCCAGACGTGGCGTCGAGCTGAGCGAAGACCGCCTCAGATCGGTCCTGTCCCGAATCAAGGAGCTGCCGCCGCACCGTGAGGTGCCCGGGGCGCTGCAGCGCCTGGCGGAGGCCGGAGTCCGGCTGGCCGCGCTGACGAACTCGACCCAGCAGGTAGCCGAGGCGCAGCTCTCCAACGCGGGCCTGGTTCCGCTCTTCGAGCAGATCCTCTCGGCGGACACCGTGCGGCGCCTGAAGCCGGCCTCGGAGCCGTACCTCATGGCGGCGCGGCGCCTGGGGGTAGATCCGGCGCAGGTGCTCCTGGTCGCCGCCCATGCCTGGGACGTGGCCGGGGCCATGCACGCCGGCTGTGCCGCGGCCTTTGTCGCTCGACCGGGCATGGTCCTCGACCCACTCGCGCCCGACCCGGTCATCATCGCGACTGACCTCGACGAGGTGGCCAACGCCGTGCTCAAGCAGGGCCTATAGCGGCCGGCCGGCAGCGGCAGATCCGATCCCGGCTCAGTGCGCGTGGCTTGCCAGTGCTGCCAGGTATCCGGTGATTGCATACAGTGCGGCGTACGTCACGACCATCGTTACACTGACGCTGAGCAGCGTCCGCCAGTGGGCGGCTGCTCCGGCAATCGAGCAGCTGCGGCGCCGGCGGAGGTAGATGATCGTCGCGGCAGCAGCCACCAGGAGGCCGGCGCCGCGGAAATACCAGGCGTAGCCGTAGTAGAGCCGGTCACCCAGGGTGACGGCTTCTGCGGCGGTGCTGATCCCGAGCAGAAAGAGAACAACGGGACTCACGCAGCAGACGATCCCGATGACGCCGGCGCCAACGCCAATCCACAGAGCCCTCAGGTCGGGCGGCCGGCGGTGAGTCGCTGGCCTGCCGGGTTGCCGCTGCGTCCGTGTAAGCATCGTCACCACAACACCGCAGACTGCCAGCTATTCCCGGGCGATTCCGTGGCAGGCGTCACAGAGCCGCGGCGCCACGTTTTCTGATCCTGGGGGGTGCTGCCACGAGCTGGCGCCGGTGTGACGCGGAATACGCATGCGCCTGAATAGTTGTGCTGGCATGGCCAGCAAGAGGCGGCGCGAGCACGCCCGCCAGCAGCTCGCAGCGCACCCCACGGCAGCCTCTGGCGATCGCGCTCGCCGTCGTCATCCGGGCCAGTTCTTCCGCGGCCCTCGCCGGTGACCGCGTCGTGGACGACACGGTTGGCGGCACCCTGCCGGCGATACCGGACTCCGGTGCAGCTGAACTTCTGCCGGATGGCGCGCTCTGCGAGTGAGGCTTAAGCCCTGGTGGGAAGGCCTCCCGGGATCAATGTTGGCCGTCTCTTGATGGTCGCATCGCTCGCAGCCTGGTTAGCTGCCAGTGCGGCGGGGTCCGCAGCAGCGCGAGGACCCTTCGAGTTCGGCACGGCTCGCTTTTGGGGAGTGCTTCTCGCGGCTTTCCAGGGTCTGGTCCTGCGCCGCCGTGGCGTTTCCTATATGCGCTGGCTGGTCTGGAGCGCGGGCGGCTGGGCGCTAGGGGCCCTCATTGGGGCCAGGCTGATCTCGGGGGCCGTCCATGGGATAGTGGCCCTGGCATCCGGGAGCCTGGATACGGCCCCGACAGACCTCGTACCGACGGTTGCGGTCTTCTGCATTCTGGGTGCAGCGCAGCTGGGTGCGCTGAGAACTCACATGCCGGCCCCACTGACTTGGGTCGCGCTCAACGGGCTGGCGGGCGTCGTGATCACCTACGTTGAGAGCCCTATCCGGATACTCCTCTTCGCACCGGCCGAAGCAGCGGCTGGCCTGGCGGGGGCAGAGGCGGCGGTGGGCGCTGCGCTCGGAGCCGTCTACGGGGCGATCACGGCTCCCCAGGTGGCGCGAATCGGGCCGGCGACGAAGCGCCTGGTGCGAGATCAGCGAGCCGAAGGGTGACTACCGGTGCAAAGGCCTCTCAAGCCTGCAGCCGCACCTCATACGCGATGGTGACGGCTGGAGAGTTGAACTTGGTCATGACCAGCCGAAGGGTGAGCGCGCCCGGGGCCAGGTCGGAGGGCAGCCTTCCCTTCCACTCGCGGGCGGACCCGCCCACCGCTGAGTGCGGTCATCCGGGATCGAACGCCTCGGGGCGCGAGGCGAGCGCTCCATCGGCGCGCAGAAACAGGGTTGTTGGTCCTCCGACCAGGGGCAGTGTCAGGCTGTTGTCGAACACGCCGCCGGCGGGGACCTTTGGGCGGTCAGGGGAATCGGACCAGTCCACGGTCGCGCAGCCGGACAGCGGGTGGTCCGCGCTGCACGTCTGGCCCGGACGGCTGGAGTCGTGCAGCCGGACGACGAGTGTCCGGCCGGCACCTGGCGCCAGAGCAACAGGCACGCTTGCGCGGATCGTCGACGCCTCGTGGAAGCCTGGCTCGCCGAACGCGGACGCCGCTGGCAGCCGGTACGTCCCGGCGGCGAGCACCAGTCCCGAGGCCGACGCGCTCGGCGCCGGCGATGCAGCCGGCGCGTTGCCAGGAGCACCGCACGCAAGCAACGTCATAGTGAGGGCCAGTAGCCTTGCCACTCTCACCCGACACAGCTTGCTGAATGGACGAGGGCAGTTGCAATCACCAACGCGAGCTGCATCTACGCTTGACTGGGCCGAATGCCAACCGAGCAGCGCGTAACCTTCTGCCGGATCTGTGAGGCGCTCTGCGGCCTCACAGCCACCGTCGAGGATGGGCGCTTGGTCGCCTTGCGCCCTGACCGGGAGCATCCGGTTTCCCGCGGGTACGCGTGCCCCAAGGGAATTGCAATGACCGAAGTGCAGAATGACCGGGATCGGGTGCTTCACCCGCTCCGCCGCCTGGCAAACGGCGGATTCGAGCGGGTGAGTTGGCCCGCCGCACTGGACAACATCGGCCGGCGTCTGCGAGCTGTCCGTGACCGGAACGGCCCGTCCGCGATCGCCTGGTACATGGGCAACCCGGCCGCGTTCGGCTATGCCCACGCGGTGTGGTCACGCGGTTTCATGGACGCCCTCGGCTCGCCCAACTACTACACGGCGGGCAGCCAGGACGTCAACAACCGCTTCGCCGCCAGCGCCCTGCTCTACGGCTCCCCGCTGCTGGTGCCCATCCCTGACCTGGCTCGCACCCGCTTCCTCCTGATGGTCGGCGCCAACCCGCTCGTCTCACAGGGCAGCCTGCTCACGGCGCCCCGCATCCGCGCCGTGCTCCGGGGCATCGTCCGGCGCGGGGGGCGGGTTGTAGTCGTCGACCCGCGCCGCAGCGAGACCGCGCGTGTCTTCGAGCACGTCTCCATCAACCCCGACAGCGACGCCTGGCTCTTGCTCTCCATGCTCCATGTCCTGTTCGACGAGGGACTCGAGGACCGCGATGCACTCGACCGGTTGGCGAGGGGAGGCGGCTTCCTGAGCGAAGCCGCGGCCAGTTTCCCGCCCGAGGCGACTGAGGCCCGAACCGGCGTACCCGCGGCAACGGTCCGGGGGCTGATGCATGATCTTGCGGCGGCTGACGGGGCGGCCGTGTACGGGCGGACCGGGAGCTGCCTGGGGCGCTTCGGCACACTGGTCGCCTTCCTGATCGACGCGCTCAACCTGGTGACCGGCAACCTTGACAGGCCGGGCGGGGCCGTGTTCGGCCACTCCTCGTTGATGATCGAAGAGGTGGCCAATCGCTCGGGTCGGGCAACCTACGCCCGCAGGCGGTCGCGAATCGGCGGCTTCCCAGACGTGCTCGGCAGCCTTCCGGCCTCACTGCTGGCCAGGGAGATCACGACTCCGGGGAAAGGGCAGATCCGCGCGCTGATCGTCGGCGCCGGAAACCCGGTCCTGTCGGTCCCCAACGGAATGGCTCTAGAGCGCGCGCTGGGCGAGCTGGAGCTCCTCGTCTCCCTTGACCTCTACGTGAACGAGACCGGCCGGTACGCCGACTACATCTTGCCGACGACGACCTTTCTCGAACGGAGCGATCTGCCGGCCGCCTTCCTCAGCTTCATGGCCACCCCCTTCATCCAGTACTCGGAGCCTGTGGTGCCGCCGGCTGGCGAGGCCCGCGAGGAGTGGCGAATCATCGAGGATCTGGCCCGACCGCTGGGGATCATCCCCTCCAGCGTCCGGGCCGGGCGCTGGCTGGGTAGGCTGGGCCTTCGGCTCTCGCCTGAAGCCAGCGTTGACCTGCTGCTCCGAGCGGGACCGGATGGGGACTGGTTCGGGCTCCGCCGGAGCGGTTTGAGCATTCGCGCTCTTCGGCGCCAGCCTCACGGCGTCCTGCTGAAGAGGCAGCTCCCGACTGGAGTGCTGTCGAGGCGCGTTCGCCACTCTGACCGCCGGGTTCGCCTCGATCCGCCCCAGATCGCCGCCGAGCTGAACCGGCTCGCTGCGACCGACGATCAAGATGGCGTCTATCCCCTGAGGCTGATTGGTATGCGCGAGCTGCGCTCGCACAACTCCTGGATGCACAACGCTGCGGCGCTCATGCGCGGTGGCCGGCGGCACACGCTGCGAGTGTCGCTCGAGGACGCCAGCTCGCTTGGCGTCCAGGAGGGCGACGTCGTCCGCCTGAGGTCGCGGACCGGCATGATCGAGGTGCCCATCGAGGTCACCCAGGACGTACGGCAGGGCACAGTCGCGCTGCCTCACGGCTGGGGGCACCTGGGCGGCTGGCGGCTGGCCAGCCAGAACCCCGGCACCAATGTCAACCTGCTCGCCAGCAACGACCCCCACGATCTGGAGCCGCTGGCGGGCATGGCCTTCCTGAACGGCGTCCCGGTCCGGATTGAACCAGTGTCGTTGACGTCTGACGCGGGGCCTCCAGGGGTGGGAGACTAGCGCACGTTCTGCAGCTTGCGTCTGCATCCTGGCAGTTCGCAACGGACCGCAGGCTTACGGGCCGCCGATCGGGACGACATACATCACCCGATTGCGAACTGCGTGAGCTCCGTCACAGCGGCGGCGTTATCGCGCGGTCCAGGGTTTCTGGTTGAGCCATGACGATGCGCCCGCTCCTGGTCGCGCTGCTGATCCTCACCGCGGCCATGGCAGCAGCGAACGGCTCCAATGACGACGCGAAGGGAGTCGCCACTCTGGCCGGCGCGGGCGTGACCCGGTACCGCATCGCCATCGCGTGGGGGGTCGTCACAACGCTGACCGGCTCACTCTTGTCCCTCACCTTCGCTGCGAAAATCAGCACAGTCTTCACGAACGGCATCGTGGCAGTGCCGCCTGATCCAGCCTTTGCGGTGGCGGTGCTCGCCGGTGCCGTCTTCTGGGTCGGCCTGGCCACTCTCACCAGATTCCCGGTTTCAACGACACACGCCATCGTTGGCTCCATGATCGGAGCCGGACTCTTCCTTGCGCCGCTCAGCATCAGATGGGTCTCTATGGCGACCAGGGTGGCGATACCGCTGCTGGTCAGCATCGCGGTGTCGTTCGTGCTCTCGGCACTACTGGGCCGCGTTACGCGCGCAGCTCCTCAGTGCGTCTGTGTGGACGTGGACGTGCCGGCCCAGGCAGGTGCAGTCGGCCAGGCTGACAGGTCGGGCCTTACCGCGGCGGCAGCCGTGGAACCGCCCCGGTCCTCGCCGCCGATCGTGTATGTGGTCACGTCAACCTCCCCACGTTGTCGTGTGCATGGGCCTGTCACGAGGCGGATCGGGCTCAACGTCAATACCGCCCACTGGTTGACAAGCGGCGCCGCCAGCTTCGCCAGGGGGCTCAACGACACGCCCAAGATCTGGGCGATCGGCGCCTTCGGGCTCGTCCCGGGTACATTCCATCCCAGGCAGCTGCTGGTCCTGATCGCCTTCGCGATGGCGGCCGGCGGTGCTGTCGCCGCCGTTCGTGTGGGGCGCCGGCTGGGCGAGAACGTGGTTCGGATGAACCACAGGGAGGGCTTCACGGCCAACCTCACCACTGCCTTTCTCGTCGGCTTGGGAGCCAACCTCGGCCTGCCCATGTCAACCACACACGTATCCACGGGCGCGATCGCCGGTGTGGCGGGAAGACAGGTGCAACGACTCGACACGGCCACGTTGCGTGACTTCGTGATGGCCTGGACCGTCACGCCTGCCGTCGCCGGCCTGGTGGCTTTTGCAGCCCTGGCGGCGACTCGAGCCATGATCCGATAGGGGATCCGGCGAGCGAGCTATTTCGACCACGAAGCGAGAAGGCTCAGCGCCTAGCTGAAGAGGAGCGGCCTCAGTTCAGCGGCTTCTGAGCGTGAAGGCGAGCGCGAGGCCGCCAGCTGTGATCGCGCTCACGCCCAGGAAGGCGAGCAGCGGTGTAGCCGCATCGAGTATCTGGCCGATTGTCATCGGGCCGACCAGCATACCCGCCACCTGGGCCGTGAAGAACAGTCCGTAGGCGGCGCCCGCCCGGTCGGGCGTGACGGTCTCGGCCGGGATCGTAAGGGCGGCCGGAAAGAACATCGCGCAGCCGATGCCCATGCCACCGATGGTCAGAACGAGCGCCGCCACAGAGTGGGTTTGGGCCAGGAAGGGCACGGTCAGCGAGCCGAGCAGGTAGACGGCAAAGGCGAGGATCACGAAGGGCCGCCGCCGGCCCACGCGGTCAGAGAAGGCGCCCCATAAGGGCGCGAAGGGCATGTCGATGACCAGGAGCAGGGAGGCGATCAGTGAGGCGCCCCAGATGGGGATACCGGCGAGGCCGACCAGGGTTGTTGGCGCCCAGGTGGTGAAGCCGAGAATGGCAGCATAGCCGAGCACCGTGATCCCGCTCAGCCGCCATAACTCGGCGCTCCGCAGCGCCCGCGCCGGGTTGACCGACAGACCCGAGCTGACGCTGTGCCTTCCAGCCGTAAGCTCGAACAGGAGCAGGGTGCTCGCCAGGACGACAAGCGCTCCTGCCAGGGCTCCCTTCCAACCGGTGGACTCTGCGACCAAACGCAGGAGGTTGAAGGAGACGCCGGTGCCCACCGGCAGCCCGGCTGCGAACAGTCCGAGCGAGATGCCTAGCTTGTCCCGCGGGATCGTCTCGGTGCCGACCTTCAGGGCCGAGACGAGCAGGAAGCCACCGCCGGCTCCCGCAACGGCCCGCCCGGCCAGCACCAGCGGCCAGCTTCCGCCCAGCAGCGTCACCAGGTTGCCCGCGAGCATCAGTGCGCCGCCGGCCCGGCCAGTCACCGCGACGCCGAAGCGATCGGCCGCCATGCCAGCCGGTATGGCCGTCAGTACGAAGGGGGCGAGGAAGAGGCTCATCACCAGCGAGGCCGTGCCATGGTTGATTCCGAACTCCCGCTGCAGGCCGCCAAGCAGGGGCGGGAAGACCTGGAGCACGGTTCCGAAGCCGAAATAGGTGTAAAAGAGAAGGAACTGAGCCCGGCGCAGGCTCATCTGCGCGCCGGCATCACCCAGCTGCCCAACCGCCTCGGCCTTCATCCGCGACGCTCCTCGCGGTTCAGTGGTCTTCTGCCGCGAACGACGGGAAGTATTCTCGTCCCCACGACCCAAAATCCCACGGATCGATCGAGATCAGGCTGCAATACCGCGGTCGCGAGGTCTGTGATTGGCGTCACGGTAAGGAAGGAAA
>DATFWQ010000079.1:0-22355 GCA_035259145.1 Candidatus Dormiibacterota bacterium
GGTCTCGGTGGCGGACGCGAGGCCGGCCACCATCACGCAGATTGCGAGCAGGGCGACCTCGCCCCAGGTCTCCACGTTCATCGCAAGGCCCCCTGCTTATCGAAAGAGCTCGCTCACGCTGCGGTTCTCGTGCACGCGCACAATCGCCTCGGCGAGCAGCGGAGCGACGCTCAGAACAGTGATCTGCGCCCCCCGCTTCTCGGGCGGCAAGGGTATCGAGTTGGTGACCACCACCTCGTCCACTGGCGCCTCGCGCAGCCGCTCGACTGCGCCAGGAGCAAGAACCGGGTGGGTACAGGCGATGATGACGTGACGGGCGCCGTGGTCCTTCAAAGCCCTGGCGACCTCGACGATGGTGCCACCCGTCGAGATGATGTCCTCCAGCACGACGCAGTCGCGATTCTCGACGTCGCCGGCCATGTCCAGGATCTCGACGGCGTCGTCGTCCTCCGGCCGCCGCTTGTAGACGAACACGAGCGGCGCGTTCAGCAACCGCGCCATGTGCTCGGCCCGCTTCGCCCCACCGACGTCGGGGGCCACCACAGAGCAGTTGGCCAGCCGCTGTTCACGAATGTAGGCTGCCAGGATCTTTTGCGCGGTCAGGTGGTCGGTCGGAACGTCGAAGAACCCCTCGATGGCGTCCGCGTGGAGGTCCATGAGCAGCACCCGGTTGGCACCGGCCAGCGTGATGAAGTTGGCCATCAGCTTGGCGCTGATCGGCTCCCGGGGCTGCGATTTGCGCTCCTTGCGCGCGTAGCCGAAGTAGGGGATGACGGCCGTGATACGGCGAGCCGAAGCCCGGCGCAGCGCATCCAGGAGGATGAACAGCTCCATCAGGCTGTCGTTGACCGGATGGCACGTGGGCTGGATCACGAATACGTCGTGGCCGCGCATCGAGTCCTGGATCTTGACGTCGATCTCGCCGTCCGGGAACCGGCGCACGCGCGGGTCCGTCAGCGGTACCCCGATCTCCTCTGAGATCAGCGCGCCCAGTTCAGGGTTGGAGCTGCCGGCGACGAGTCTGAGCTGGCCCCACGGCAGGTCAGCCTCATTGGCAAACTCGAGAGTCGGCAGCGGCCTCCCGATCACCTCAGTCCCCCCGCCTCCCCCTCTCCCGGATCCGCGCGAGGCCTGTCTCCGGGGCCGGAGGGCGGAGAGGTTGGCTGACTGCGCCGTATCGCCCTCGCCGGCATGCCGACTGCGGTCGCACCTGGCGGCACGTCCCGCGTCACCACCGAGCCCGCTCCCGTGCGGGCGCCTCGCCCGACCCGGACCGGCGCCCTGAGCATCGTGTCCACGCCGACGAACGCGCCATCTTCGATCACGGTCGGGTTCTTCCCAACCCCATCGTAGTTGGCGGTGATGGTACCCGCTCCGATATTCACGTCCTCACCCACTGTCGCGTCGCCCAGGTACGAGACGTGCGGCACCCGGCTGCCTCGACCGACACTCGATCGCACCAGCTCGGCGAAGCTGCCAATGTGAACACCCTCGGCCACCCGCGTACCCGGCCGCAGCTTGGCGAACGGCCCGCAGTCGGAGCCGGCAGCGAGCTCGGCGCCGTCGAGCCACGAATGCTCGACGCGCACGCCGTCACCGATCGTCGTGTCTCTGATCTCGGTAAAGGGACCGATGTGACAGTCCTCACCGATCACCGTGTCCCCACGCAGGATCGTGAAGGGCTCCAGGATCGTGTCCCTGCCGACCCGGACACCTACTTCTACGTACGTCGTGGCGGGATCGACCACCGTGACGCCGAGGAGCATCAGGTCCGTCAGCAGCCGTTGCCGCAGGGCCCGCTCGGCGTGCGCGAGCTCGATGCGGTCGTTGACCCCGATCGCCTCGCTCCGGTCACCGATGCGCAAGACCTGGACGGGACGAAGGTGGCGAAACACGTCCGTGAGGTAGAGTTCCCCCGCCTGGTTGTCCGGCCGCAGCCGATCCAGTGCCTCCAGAAGCCGTTTGCCGTTGAAGCAGTAGAGCCCCACATTGATCTCCGCAAGAGCACGTATGTCCTCAGTGGCATCCCGGAACTCCACGATCCGGTCCAGCATCCCGTCCTGTCCACGGACGACACGAGCGTCGCGCCGCGTCGGGTCCTCCACGCTGGCCAGCGTCGCCGCCAGCCCAGCCTTACGGTGGTCGACGAGCAGCCTGCCGATGGTTTCGCTGCGGATGAGCGGCAGATCACCATTCAGAACGAGGACGTCGCCCCCCGCCAGCCAGTCTGCCGGAACCTGGGCCATCGCATGGCCGGTCCCGAGAGGCTCGTTCTGCAGGACGACTTTGCAGCGGTCCTGGAGGTGCTCCGCGACCGCCTCCTGGCTGGGAGAGATGACCACAGCTATGTCTGACAGCCCTGCGTCCTGGCACGCGGCCAGGACCAGGTCGATCATGAGCCGACCGCCGAGCCGGTGCAGGACCTTGGGGCGACGCGAACGCATGCGCGTGCCGAGCCCGGCGGCTAGGATGACGGCCGAGAGTGGAACATCCGCCAAGAGGTAATGTGACGCCGATTATACGGTTGACGATCGTGGCTCTCGGGCTGGTTGCAGCCTGGGCCTGCAACATCAATCCCTCTCCCAGCAGCCATCCGGCCTCAGGCGCGCGGGCGGAGGTGACCGAGCTCCCCAAAGGCGGCCCCAGCAACTCCGCCTGGGTGGTGAGCTCGGTCGGCTTGAACGTGCGCAGCGCTCCTGACCCCAACTCGAACAGGCTCGCCACCCTCACGCCGAGCGCGCAGCTGACGGTCAGTGAAAAGCAGACCGTGGGCGCCGACACCTGGCTCCACGTCAAGACGCAGAGCGGCGTCGAAGGCTGGGTGCTCGACCACCCGGAGCTGGTCATCCACCGGGCCGTCTCACTCCACGTGGAACAGGCTGCCGGCTACTCGATCGTCTTCCCGGCCGAGTGGTCCCCGTCCTCGGGCAACCCGGCGACGTTCACCGGGACCAGCGGACCCACAGGGGGCAGTATGATGATCCAGACCGCCGACGACCCGAGCAAGCTGGCCGCTACGCCGACCACGCCGGGCCAGGAGTTGCGCCAGGAGTCCCCCGTCGAGGTCTATGGGCGGACAACCTTCCTGACCATCTACAAGGCGGATGCCGGCGGCTTCGAGTACGCGGTAAAAGTGCAGTTCCCGAAGGCCAAGGCCGCATATCTGTTCGATTTCCGCCAGCCGGGAGGGTCCACACCTGATACGTCGCTGTTCAAGCAGTTGCTCGGGAGCGTAATAGTCTTCGGAGAAAGCTGATCCGCATGGCCGATGAAAACCGATTGGAGGCGGCCGTCCTCCCGGTCCTCCCGCTGAAGAACACCGTCGTCTTTCCTCATGTCCTGGTGCCGCTGGCGGTGGGGCGGCCGCGGTCACTGCGGCTGCTCGAGGACCTGCCGCCGGGCGACCGCACCCTGGCCGTTGCGGCTCAGTACGACGAGCGCGTGGAGGAGGCCAACTGGGACCAGATCCGCCATGTGGGAACGGTCGTCAGGATCCAGCACCTGCTGAAAATGCCCGATGGCACCATCCAGCTTGCTGTGCAGGGCGTCGAGAGGGTCAAGCTGGTGGAACCGGCGTCACAGGATCCATACCTCATAGCCGAGCTGCAGCCATACCCGGAAGGGCCGTGGGCCGAGGAGCCTGGGCTGGAACGCGAGGCCCTGATGCGCAGCGTGATCACGGCGTTCCAGCAGCTCGTGGCCGTAGCGCCCTACCTGCCCGGCGAGCTGATCGCGGCAGCCATGAACATGGACGACCCCCTCCAGCTCGCCTACTTCGCGGCAAACCACGTTCGGCTGTCGGTCGAGCAGCGGCAGGAGATCCTGGAGCTGGCCGGGCCCCGGGAGAAGCTGGAGCGGGTCCTCGGCCTGATCGGACACGAGCTGGAGGTGCTCGAGCTGGGCCGGAAGATCCAGACCCAGGCCGAGGAGTCGATAGGCAAGTCACAGCGTGAGTACTTCCTGCGCGAGCAGCTCAAGGCGATTCAGGCCGAGCTGGGCGAGCTGAGCGAAGACCAGGCCGAGGTGTCAGAGCTGCGCGAGCGTATCCAGAAGGCAGGCCTCCCGCCCGAGGCACGTCGTGAAGCGGATCGCGAGCTGGTACGCCTGGAGCGCATCCCCTCGGTGTCGCCAGAGTCGTCGGTCATCCGGACGTACCTCGAGCTGCTCGTCTCGCTGCCCTGGAACGTGTCGACGGGTGGCGAGCTGGATGTGGTCAAGGCGCGGGAGATCCTGGACGCGGACCATTACGACCTCGACAAGGTAAAGAAGCGCATCATCGAGCACCTGGCCGTGCGCCGGCTCAAGCAGGAGCGCGGCTCTTCCGGGCAGCATCGAGAGCCCATCCTGTGCTTCGTCGGGCCGCCTGGCGTGGGCAAGACCTCGCTGGGTCAGTCCATCGCCCGCGCGATGGGCCGCAAGTTCGTTCGAGCCTCGCTGGGCGGCGTCCACGACGAGGCCGAGGTGCGCGGTCACCGGAGGACCTACATCGGAGCCATGCCCGGCCGCATCATCAACGCGATCCGGCGCGCCGAGTCGAACGACCCCGTCTTCATGCTCGACGAAGTGGACAAGATCGGCGCCGACTGGCGGGGCGATCCCTCGTCGGCGCTGCTGGAAGTCCTTGATCCCGAGCAGAACCGCGATTTTCGCGACAACTACCTCGACGTTCCCTTCGACCTCTCGCGGGTCATGTTCATCACCACAGCCAACACACTGGACACCGTGCCGCCTGCGCTCCGCGACCGCATGGAGGTGCTGCAGCTCTCCGGCTACACCGAAGAGGAGAAGGTGCACATCGCCCGGCAGTTCCTCGTCCCCAAGCAGCTGGAGGCCCACGGACTCCGCGCCGACGAGGTCGCGTTCGGTGACAAGCCGGTTCGCTTGATCATCCGGGAGCACACGCGTGAGGCAGGGGTGCGCAATCTGGAACGTGAAATCGCAGGCGTCATGCGCCGGGTCGCCGCGCTGATCGCAGCCGGTGAGGCAGAGGGCAGCATCGTCATAGACGAGGAGCGCGTGCGCGACGCACTCGGCAAGCGCCGCTTCTTCGACGAGACGGCGGAGC
Source organism: Candidatus Dormiibacterota bacterium (assembly GCA_035259145.1). GTDB lineage: Bacteria > Chloroflexota > Dormibacteria > Dormibacterales > Dormibacteraceae > CF-161. The sequence goes on from DATFWQ010000079.1 coordinate 5,066, forward strand.
GCATCGATCGCCCTGGCGTCGCGACCGGGCTGACCTGGACCCCGACCGGCGGTGAGATCATCTTCGTGGAGGCGGCCGTGGTACCCGGCAAAGGCGAGCTGCGGCTGACCGGCCAGCTGGGCGAGGTGATGCGCGAATCGGCGGCGGCGGCTCTCTCTTATCTGAAGGCCCGGGCACCTGAGCTCGGAATCGACCGCACCCGGTTCGACGACAACGACATCCACGTCCACGTCCCGGCTGGCGCCCAGCCCAAGGAGGGGCCTTCGGCCGGCGTGACCGTGCTGACGGCGATGGCCTCGATCCTGGCCGGCAAGCCGGTCCACGACGACCTGGCCATGACGGGCGAGATCACCCTTCGCGGCCGGGTCCTGCCGGTGGGCGGGGTGAAGGAGAAGGTGCTGGCGGCACACCGCGCCGGCATCCGGAGGGTCCTGATCCCGAAGCGCAATCTGGTCGACCTGGACGACGTGCCCGCCGACCTGCGCGAGGAGATGGCGGTGGTGCTGATCGAGTCGATCGACGACGTGCTGCGAGAGGCGCTGCCCGAGCTGTCAGCCGCCGCGGCCTGACACTCATCCCGCCCCGCTTGGTCGTGGACTGGTTCGGCTCTCACACAGGGTCCCTCTGAAGGCGTCTCTTAACCAGGACCGCTGTCCCGGTTGGCCGGGACGGATTGGGGGTTACTTTGTCCCAGTCGCTTGACTTACCCTCAGCGTTTCTGTCGCTTTCGGGGGTTGCCCGCGTCACGCCGGGCGAGGGGAGAGCGCTATGAAAGTCATACAGCTTGGTCTCAGCGAATCGTGCAGCGAGGAGGCGTTGATCATGCAGGTCATGCGGGAAGCGCGGCGCCGGACGGGTATGAGCCGAGCCGAGTTTGCGCGGGCCATTCAGCGCCGAAGCACCTCCCCGCTCCCGATCCGCGATAGCTCGATCCGGGCTTACGAGGAAGGTATCGCCGTTCCCGTGACCAACGTCTGGCACCACGCTCTGGCCCTGGCCGGCGTGGACAGCAGGGCGTTCCTCGAAAGGTGGCTCGATGAGACCACTAGCCCGGCGGTCGAGAAGCTCATGAACCACGTGCGGACCAACCTGGCTCGACTGACCAGAGGGCTCGCCCTAGCCGTCCCGCTGATAGGCTCGGTCCTCAATCAATTCGTGGGCCACCGACTCGTCCGGGCTGTGATGGTTGCGACCGCGGCAGTGTCACCCTGGTGGTAGGCGCTCCCGCTCGATGATGCGGGCGTGGGCGGCGAGCTCGAGCCCGTCATCCAGTGGCTCCAGCTCCCGCTCGAGCGCTCGCGCGATGATCAGGTCGGCCAGGTGGGGGTTCTTCGGCAGCAGGCTGCCGTGCAGGTAGGTGCCGAACATGTTGCCGCAGGCGACGCCCTCGCTGCCGTCGCTGCCATTGTTGCCGGACCCCTTCAGCACCCTGCCCAGCGGGCTCACCCCCTGGCCCAGGAACGTCCGCCCGCTGTGGTTCTCGAAGCCGACAAGCGTGGGTGGTTCGAGGCCGAGCGACTCGTCAGCCCGAACCACCACGTCGCCGATGCATCGTCTGCTGCCGGCGACGGTGTGCGCGTCGATCAGACCGATCCCCGGCAGCCGCTCGCCGGTCGCAGTCTCGTAGTAATGGCCGAGTAGCTGGTAGCCACCGCAGACCGCCAGCACCGCGGACCCGCCGTGCACCGCGGCTGCCATGTGGACGGCCTTGTTCTCGAGCAGGTCGTCGTATACCAGCGCCTGCTCCCGGTCCTGGCCTCCGCCGAAGAAGAAGACGTCGACCTCGTCCATCGCGCGCGCGTCGCCCTTGCCGAGCTCCAGGACCCGAACGTCCAGGCCCCGCCACCGTGCGCGCTGGCTGAGGGCCACGATGTTCCCCCTGTCCCCGTAGATGTTCATGAGGTCGGGGTAGAGCCAGCCGATCGTGAAGCGGTCCTGGGGGCCCCGGCTCATGTGGCCCAGTATGGCTGCAGCCAGCCCCGGCGCACCAGCAGCGCCCTGAGGTCGAGCATCGCCGTATAGGTGCACAGCAGAAAGCCCTCGCCGCCCACAGGTGTCGCGTCGATGAGCCGGCGGAGAGCCAGACCCAGGTCGGGCTCAGGCGCCCGGGCCGCGGTCAGATCTGCGTACTTCAAGCGCACGGCAAGGTCGAACGCGCGGACTCCGGTTGGAACGATCACCTCCGCGCGACCGGCGAGGAGCTCGAAGTCAACGTCCCAGATCCACGAGACGTCACGCCCGTCGGCGATCCGGTCGTTGAGACCGATCAGAAAGTGCCGTCCGCAGGCTCGCTCCGACTCGCGCAGAATCTCGTTGAAGCCGGTCGGGTTCTTGGCCAGCATCATGGTGAACCGCCGGCCCTCGCGCTCGAAGCGCTCCTGGCGGCCGAAAACCGCGGCGGTTGTCCGCAGCCGGTCGGCCATGTAGGCGGGTTCGAGGCCGAGCGCGCGGCCGACCGCGAATGCAGCCAGCACGTTGTAGGCGTTGTACAGGCCACCCAGCGGCACGTCGAGCGCCGTGCCGGCAACGACAAGCCGGACCGCGTCGAGCCCCTCGAGCTCCACGTTCTGCGCCGTGAGGTTCGGCTCCGGCCTGGCGAAATCTCCGTTGGGGCATTCGTACACGCCCTCGTGACCGTAGTAGACGACCTCAAAGCGGAGGCTGGTTCCGCAGCGCGGACATGTCCTGGCATCGGCGGCGTGTGGCAGACCCGCGGCGGCCACTCGGCGGTCCTCGAGACCGTACCAGACTGGTGGCCGGGCCAGGTTGAGCCCGATCTCACCCACCCTCGGGTCGTCCGCGTTTAGAACGGCGTGACTGCCCCTGGGCAGACGATCGAGCGCGCGCTGGATCGTCTGCGCCAGCAGCTCCAGCTCCCCGTACCGGTCGAGCTGGTCCCTGAAGAGATTGCCGACCAGCACGGCCGCGGGGGAGATCTCCTGCACCGCCACCGGCAGCGTCGCCTCGTCGATCTCGAAGACGCCCCAATCCGCCCGCAGCCGGCCGTCCAACCCGGCGCCCGCCACGGCGGCCGCCGTGGCGCCATAGATCAGATTGGCCCCGGACCGGTTCGCCACCACGCGCTTCCCACGACCCTCCAGCAAGCTCGTTATCAGCCGCGAAGTCGTCGTCTTGCCGTTGGTGCCCGTAACGAGGACGGCGCCTCCGGTCAGCTCGGCGCTCAACCGTCGCAGGACGCTGGGGTCAATCGCTCGGGCAACGTCGCCGGGAAAGGTAGTACCGCCGCCGCGGCCGCTCGCCCGGCTGATGGCGCCGGTCGCCTTTCCGGCGAGGACAGCGAGTGTCCGCCGCATCAGGTGCTTGCCTCCCAGGGACCGACCGGGCGGGCGACCGCCGTCCAGCACTTCAAGTTGATGACCGCCTGCTCGGCATCACGGTAAGAGAGGCAGGGTTTGAAGAAGGCCGAGCCGCTACCGGTCATCTGCCAACCGGCGCCTAGCATGCCCGCGAAGTCTGACATCCTGGGCTCGACTGCGAAGGCGGCACGGGTGAGCTGGTTCGTTCCCTTGCCCCCGACCTCGTCCCACTTGCGATAGACGGCCGGCGTCGAGAGCGGAAAACCGGGCCAGGCGACGGCGTACCAGCCCCGCGCCGGTGGTGCGGGGGTGAGGAGCTCACCGCGGCCGGTGGCGATGGCGCACCCGCCAACCAGGAAGAAGGGCACGTCGGAGCCAAGGCGTGCGGCGACCTCCTTGAGGTCGCAGCGCAGTCCGTAAATGTGTCTCAGCCCCCGCAGGGCTGCCGCTGCATCGGCGCTTCCTCCACCAAGGCCGGCTCCCATCGGTATCCGCTTGACGAGCCGCCAGCGGGCGGGAAGGTGCCGGCCGGCGGCCTCCTCCAGAGCTTGCTGGGCCCGCAACACCAGGTCGTCGGCAGCTCCATTGAGGGTGGTGCCTGGAGCCGCCTCGATCAGCAGCAGGTCGTGGAGCGAGATCGCCTGGAACCGGGTCCGGATCTCGTGGTAGCCGTCCGGCCGCGCGCCCAGAACGGCCAGGTCCAGGTTGAGCTTGGCATGCGCCGGCAGGACCAGCGCCTGTGCTGCCCGCGTCAACCCCGTGCGCGCACCCGCTCCCGGATATGACGGCACGTTCTGTGGTATCCGTCCGCCCTCCGGGTCGGTGGGCGCGCCGATGATCCCCCCAGTCGCAGCGTGATGTCCCGGCGCACGCAGGGTGGCTTGCCGTCCAGGCCGAAGTGCGGCATCGGCCTATAATCCTAGCCTCGTGCTGATTCCCAACCGGAGGACGATCCCTGGCCAACATCCCCTCTAGCAAGAAAGACGCCAAGCGCAGCGCAGTTCGCGCACAGCGCAACCGATCGATCAGGTCGTCCGTCAAGACAAAGGTCACGAAGTTCCGCCGCGGACTCGCCGAGGGCGATCAGGACATGCTGGATCTGGCCGCGATTGCCGTCTCCGCCCTGGACCGAGCGGTCTCGAAGGGCGTGCTGCACCGAAACAACGCAGCCCGCCGCAAGTCTCGTCTGATGAAGCGGCTCAGCGCGGCTGCGCCAGACGTCGCCGCTGAGGCGGGCAGCTCGAAGGGCCCACGATCGAAGGGCACCGCTGCGAAGACCGGCTCGACCAGGACCGCGCCGAGCAGGACCACCCGTCGGGCAAAGACAACGCCTTAGCTCCGGTCAAAGCTTGGCCAGCACGGCCTCGAGCCCGCGGGCCGCATCGACCTGACCTGACTTGACCTCCCACTCGTAAGCGAGCAGCGCCCGCAGGCCCTCTTCCAGACGGTCGGCGCTGATCGTGTGCGCCGCGTCATACGCCTTCTGAACCACGAATGGGTGCTCCCGCATTTGCGACTGCACCTGCGAAAGCGACTCACCGCGTTCCTGGCGTGCCTTGACGCCCAGGACCAGCGCCAGGTGCCGCGCCAGCCGGTATGCGACGGTCGTCGGCTGCTCGCGCTCGAGCAGGCCCGACAGCACCCGCCAGGCGTCGGCGCTTGGCCTGGGCAGGAGATGGTCCGTCAAGCGGAAGATGTCGTCCTGCCGCCCGCTGACGACCAGCTCGTCGATCGCCGCCTGGTCGAGCTCGTTCCCGCCCGCCCTGTAGGAGGCCAGCTTTCGGAGCTCTGAATCGAGGACGCCGAGATCCGGTCGCGCCAGCTTGACCAGCGCGGCGCCCGCTGCGACCGGGAGGCCATACTCTTTGGCTCTCGTGAAGATCCAGGCCTGGAGCCCGCGAGGTTTGAGCGGAACGTACTCCTGGGTGTGGCCCCCTGCCGCGAAGACAGCTTTGACCAGCCTGCTGGACGGTGTCAGCCTGCCGCTCACTGTGATGAGGACCCTGGTCGAGTCAGGTACCTCCGCCAGCGCGGGCGCCAGGCCGTCTGCCCGCCGGGGCTGCACTCCCCGTGCCACGACCACCCGGTATGGATCGAGAAAAGGGCCCTGGAGGATCGCCTCCTGGAACCTGACTGCGGTCAGGGTTGAGGGGTCGAGCGCCTCGTAGCCGAACTCGGAAACCAGTCCGGCGCGCCACTCTGCTTGCGTGCGGCGCGCCTCGTCCTCCACCAGGAAGCTCTCTTCCCCATGCAGCAGCACAACAGGCCGTGAGGGAGCATCGGGAGGCCTGGCGGATCTCTGGCGCCCGGGCACGGCACCGGGTTGCCCAGCATCTCGCCGCACGCCCCGAGATCTCCGATCTCGCGACGGCCTCGGGTCTACCTCAACACCCACCGGCAGCAGCGTACACGCAGCCGCTGTGAATGAGCGAGACTGGCCACGTGAACGATGACGACATCACCTCACTGGATGCGACGGCCCAGGCGAGGCTGGTGCAGACGGGACAGGTTCAACCCAGAGAGCTGGTTGAGGCCGCGATCAGCAGGATCGAGCGGCTCAATCCAGCTCTCAACGCCGTGGTGACGCCGATGTTCGATGACGCCCTCCAGCGTTCCGCAGGCAGGCTGCCGGAAGGCCCCTTCACGGGCGTGCCCTTCGTCCTCAAGGACATCACCGCCCAGTACGGAGGTGTGCGCTACACCGAAGGCGCATCCTTCGTCGCCGACTACGTCTCGAGCCAGGACCAGGAGCTGGTCCAGCGCCACAAGCGCGCGGGCCTCGTCGTGGTCGGCAAGACCAACGTGCCTGAGTTCGGCATCCTGCCCACCACCGAGCCACGTCTGTTCGGGGCCACGCGCAACCCCTGGAGCCTGGATCACACGCCCGGTGGGTCGAGCGGCGGCACGGCCGCCGCCGTCGCGTCGGGGATGGTGCCCATGGGTCACGGCAACGACGGCGGCGGCTCGATACGTATCCCCGCCTCCTGCTGCGGCCTGTTCGGGCTGAAGCCCACGCGGGCCCGCAACCCGCTGGGACCCGGGCTTGGCGAAACCCCTGCAGGGCTTGGGTGCGAGCACGCGCTTACGAGGAGCGTGCGCGACAGCGCCGCGCTTCTCGACGCCACCGAAGGCCCGGAGATCGGCGACCCGTACTGGGCACCGCCAAAGACGCGACCGTATGCAGAGGAGGTTGGCGCTGATCCCGGCCGGCTGCGCATCGCGCTATCGACCACGGCGGTGACCGAAGTGCCCGTCGACCCGGAATGCGTTCGCGCGGTCGAGGCGACCGGCCGGCTTTGCCAGGAACTGGGGCACGAGGTTTTCGAATTCACGCCCAGCGACCTCGACGGAGCCCTGATCTCCGAGGCCTTCATCACGGTCTATGCCTGCAGCGTCGAAGTAGCGATCGCCTACTGGTCCCGCGTCCTTGGCAAGACGCCAACCGCCGGCGACTTCGAGCCCCTCACCTGGGCGATGAGCGAGCTTGCCGGCGGCAGGGCGCCGGCCGACTACCTCCTGGCGGTCGGCTACCTCCAGTCGGTGAGCCGTCAGATCGCCCGGCATTTCGCCGGCTTCGACCTGCTGATGACGCCGGTGCTGGCAGAGCCGCCGCTACCGCTGGGCACATTCGATGCGCCCGAGGACCAGCCGCTCTATCCCCTGATGCGTGCCGGCGCCTGGGTACCGTTCACGCCCCTGGCAAACATCACCGGCCAGCCCGCAATGTCGGTGCCGCTGCACTGGAGCGAGGAGGGTTTGCCGATCGGCACCCAGTTCGTGGGCCGTTTCGGGGACGAAGCGACACTGTTCCGCCTCGCGGCACAGCTGGAGCAGGCTCGACCGTGGGCTGATCGCCGGCCGCCTGTGCCGGCATGACCGGCCGCCCCGAGGGCGGCTCGACGACTGTGGCGCTCTCAATGGGTCAGCGCATCACCGGCGGTGATCGGACCGGAGGTGCGTGTGGGCTTCACGTCAGAGCAAGAGGACGAACTCTGGGAGCGGTGGCGGCGCGGTGAGCCGAGCAGACTGATCGCGCGGGCGTTATGGACGAGCCCGTCGACCGTTCGCCTGCGAGACCTCGACGACATCGCGAGACGGATCAACACCAGGCCAAGGCGCGTACTCGACTGGGCGACATCGGCCGAGCTGTTCTGGCCGCACGTCCCGTAAGTCGACCGGGCAGTACCGCCGAGCGGTAGATCATGAACTCATGACCGTCGCATCCGCGACCGCGGCCGATCCGGACCTCGTTGAGACTTCGGCCCCTGCGCAGAAGGATGGACGCCATGCCGAATGACTCCACGACTCTCCAACTCAGCCGGTCCGAACTCGGCGAGGTCGCCGGCTACGCGGTGGCGTGCGCGCGGCCTGCATTGGCGATCTTCGAACGTGAACGCCCTGACGATCGGCGCCCACGAGCCGCGATCGACGCTGCGCAGGCGTTCGCGGATGGAGCCGAGCGGACCAAGGCGCTACGTGACAGCGCGTGGGCGGCACACCGGGCGGCTCAGGAGGCCCGCGATGCAGGACAGGCTGCGGCGAGCGACGCTGCGCGGGCGGCCGGCCACGCGGTCGGTGCCGCGTTCCTCCACCCCCTGGCAAAAGCTACTCAGGTCAAGCACATCCTCGGATCCGCCGCTCATGCGGCACGAGCCTTCGAACTCTCCGCCGGAGACGATCCCACCGTCGGAGCCGACCACATCGCGCAGTCGCGGATCCTGGCGTATCCCGTCGTGGTGGACGTCCTGAGGCGCTACCCGGTCGCCCCGCGTGGCGGTGGGCGCGTTGGAGAACTGATCCGTCAGTTGGATGCGTCGCTCCGGTGATCCCCGACGGTGTGCTGATAGACGAGTTCGGTCGACCATGAGCCGCGGGAAGCAACCCAAGCTCCCCGCCTCACAACGCAAACACCTGCTCGAACTCCACGATGCCGGGACCCACACCCAGGAGCAGGTGGCAGAACTGCTCAGCCTCGACTGTGCCCGGTAGGGTCAGACACAACGGTGATGCGTTGACCGGTTGAGACCGCCCTTCCTCACGAGCGGTCGCGGATAGCCAGTGCCAGGACGGTCCCCAGCAGCGCCCATGCTCCGAGTGCCAGCCATGACCAGACGTACGAGCCCGCATGGTCGGCGATCACGCCGAAGACCGGCGGTATCGCGAACATCCCGATGAAGGTGACCGTGGTCCCGGCGCCGACAGCGGTGGCCGCGTTCTGGACCGGCACCGCCTCGGCTGAAAGGGTGATGTAGAGCGCGTTCCAGCCCATGCAAGACAGGCCCAGAAAGAAGGCGATGGCCACCAGGCCCGCCATTCCAGCGGCGCCGTGACCGAACCTGGCCATCGCCAGGCTGGCGAGCACGGCCAGCGCCCCGGACAGGGCCATGACGATCCCGCGGCTGCCGACACGGTCCGAGAGCACGCCAAAGCCCAGCCGGCCCGTGATACCGCCGACCTGTAGGACGGCCAGCAGAAGGCCCGCCCGCACCGGGCTGAGGCCCGCGTCCTGGTTGAGCGAGACCGCCAGGTATGCCACGACGCATCCCAGGGCACCCATGAAGACCCACCCGTAGGCTGTCGCGGCCACCCAGACCGGGTTGCGCACCAGCGAGCGCAGGTCCAACGCCCCACGTGCTGCCCGAGACTCGACTGGCGGCTCGCGGTAGAACACCACGAACGCCGCTATCCCGAGAAGAGCAAGCCCCGCGACCGTCAGAAAGGCCGCCTGCCAGCCAAGCGCAAGCGCGAGCGGGGGCAAGATCACTGCCGCGAGCACGCCCGCCCCGGTGACCCCGGTTTGCCTGATGCCCATGGCGGTGCCTCGCAGGTGAGGCTCGAACCACGCTGCGAGCGCTCGCGTTCCACCAGGCGAGGCCGCCGATGCACCAACGGCGGCCGGGACAAGCGCCAGAAACAGCGGCTCGAAAGTTGACGCCCGCGACGTCAGGAAGAGGAACCCCGCCAGTAAGGCACCACCGATCAGGAGCATCGAACGCTCGCCGTAGCGATCGACCAGCATCCCGAACGGCAGCATCCCGATCAGCATGCCTCCCCAGATCGCTGACGTGAGCAGGCCCAGCTCGGCCCTGGTGAGGCCCAGCGAGTGACTGAGTGCCGGACCGATCGCTGCCGGAGTCTGCTGAGGCAGCGACACCCCGAGCTGCATCAGCGTGGCAAGGCCCAGAACGGTCCAGCGGAAGCGGCCCGGCGCCCGGCGATCAGGCCGCTTGACAAGGCGTACCGACATGGTCCGAAATTAGCGGCCGGGCAGTTCGGTCCGGGACAAGGGAGTGGAAGGCATTGCATAGAAGACCAACCGTCCTGGGCGGGGATTCCACCGCCCAGGACTCCCGAGAGCTTGGCCGTCGATGAGCGGCGCGTGCAGAACGGCGGCCGCCACGGTGGGCGCCCTGCTCGCGACTTCTGCGTGCGGTCTTCCGTTCAACGCTGGAGCCACGATCGGCCTGGGCGCGAAAGGACCGATCAAGGTGGCACTCGTAGACGTCTTCAGCGGCAATTCCGGCTATGCCTACCTCGGTCCCTACCTCAAGAACAGCTTACAGGTCGAGATCGACGACTTGAATGCGACCGGCGGCCTGCTGGGCTCCAAGATCCAGCTTGTCACCGCCGACGACCAGTACGACATGACCACGACCGTCGATGTGGTGAAGCGGGAGCTTGCCGATCGCTCCGTCAAGCTCCTGGTCGGGCCAAGCTTCGCAGGACTGTATCTGGGCGTGAAGCCTGTCATCGAACAAGCGCGGGTGCCGAACTGCGTGACCGCGATGGCCGGCGACGATGTCATGCGGAGAGCCCGCTTCACCTTCAGGGCACAGGAGGCGGACAGCGCTCGCATGGGGGCGCTGCTGACGTACATCCGCAAGAGCACGCAGATGCGAAAGATAGGCCTGATCGCAGAGGACGATGGGGCCGGCCACGGATACGACAGTCAGCTCAGCGAGCAGTCAGGTAAAGCCGGACTCCAGTACATCGGCGCTGCGTTCGTCGCCGGCACCGTCGACCCGAAGACCCCGGCCCAGCAGATGCTGCAACGCGGCGCTGATGCAGTCATCCTCTCCAACAATCCCTCCACAGCCGGGAAGACCCTCCAGGCGATCAAGCAGCTGAACGCAACGGCCAAGCTGAAGGCGTTTGGCTTCAGCGGCCTCTCCTCGTACACCTGGGTACAGCAGCTGGGTGACCCGGCCAGTGGCCTCGTGTTCGCCTCCACGATCCAGGCCTACCTGAGCGACGTACCGGAAGCCAGGTGGCCGGCGGCGTACCGAACATTCGCGAGGGAGGTGATCACCCGGTTTGGGAGAGCCCCCAACGGCGTCGAAATGCAGGGTCTTGCCGCGGGCGCGGACTGCATCGCGCAGTGGGCCAAAGCCGTCCAGGCCGCCGGGGACTTCGACGGGACCAGGGTGGCCAGGTCATGGGAGAAGCTGGACATTCCCGCTTCCGAGAGTGTGCTGGGCGTTCGCGAGCAGTTCTCCCCGGCGAATCACGACGCTGTCCCACCCGACGCCATGTGCATATACCAGTGGGTGAAGACCGGGGACAGGTGGGGGCTGAGGCTGCTCGCGGGCCCCGGACCGTGAGCCCGAACGGGGGGAGCTGATCAAGCGGCCTGCAGGGCCGTCTCGCCGCGCGCGGCTCGACCGATGCGGATGACCAGGCCGCTCGCGATCAGGCACAGCAGGCCGGCGCTGATGAATGCGATCTGGTAGTCACCCAGCCACGTGCGCAGCACACCCGCGGTAGAGGCCGCGAAAGAGGCGCCGAGCTGGTGCGAGGCGAAGACCCATCCGAAGACGATGCCACCGTTGGCGCGACCGAGGACGCCTGAGGAAAGCGCTATCGTCGGTGGCACAGTCGCCACCCAGTCCAGACCGTAGAAGACGATGAAGACGAGAAGCGTGCCGTAGCTGCTGGAAAAGGCGACTGGCAGCAGCAGGAGTGAGAGACCGCGCAGGCCGTAGTACCAGAACAGCAGCCAGCGGGGGTCCCAGCGGTCGGTCAGCCATCCGGAGGCGGTGGTGCCGATGATGTCGAAGAGGCCGATCAGGGCCAGCATGCTGGCGGCAGTGACTTCAGGAATGCCGTGGTCGACAGAAGCCGGGATCAGATGGGTGCCGATCAGACCGTTGGTGGTCGCTCCACAGATGAAGAAGCTGGCGGCGAGCAGCCAGAAGTCCGCTGAGCGCGCGCTCCGTGCCAGGCCTGTGGTGGCGGCTCCGAACGGGTTGCCGGGCGCCGGCTCGGCCGAGTCGGCTCCCACGGCGCCGTATGGCCGCAGGCCGATCTGTCGCGGGCTGTCGCGCATCAGGAGCGCCACCGCCGGTATCGCGACCAGGATGGCGACCGCGACCGCCAGCGAGGAGTACCGCCAGCCGCGACCGACGGCGAGCGAGGCGAGCCCGGGCAGGAATACGAGCTGCCCTGCCGCCCCGGCCGCGGTCAGCATTCCGGTGACGAGTCCCCGGCGGGCCACGAACCAGCGATTGGCGACCGTGGTCGCCAGCACGCCGGCCATCGCACCCGTGCCCGTGCCGACGACCACTCCCCAGAGCAGGTCGAGCTGCCACGGCGCGCGCATCAGCGGGGTCGAGCCCACCCCGGCGGCGATCAGCACCAGCGCGCAGAGCAGCACCCGCCGGATGCCGAATCGGTTCATGAACGCGGCCGCGAACGGCCCCGAGAAGCCGAAGAGCAGCAGATTGATGGAGACAGCGACTGAGATCTCGGCTCGGCTCCAGCCGAACTCGTGCTCGAGCGGAACGATCAGGACGCCGGGCGTTGAGCGGATCCCGGCCGCCGCCAGCAAAGTGAAGAGCGTGACGCCGAAGACGATCCACGCATAGTGGACGCGGCCGCGCACGAGCGAAGGGACCACCTGGCAGCTGCAATCAAGCGCCGCGGCCCTCCATTCCCTCTTTCAACCCACACGCGTGGGGTTGGCCGCGAACGCCTCGTCGACCAGCCGGGCGACCTCCTGGTCGCCCAGGCTGGTGATGCGGCCGGCCGAGAACTCCTCGATGATCCTCTCGTTGAGCCGGCGCAACCTGGGATCCTGCTTGGTCAGGCCGATGGCCAGCTCGGGCCGCTGGTCTCGGATCCACATCAAGAGGCCGGCAGCGCCGGACTTGTCCGTGATCGCGACCTTTGGCGGGCGGCGGAGCAGCCGGGTCGTGTCGAACGGGTTGTAGATCTCCTCGTCCTTGATCAGTCCGTCGGCGTGCACACCCGCGCGGGTGACGTTGAAGTTGTCCCCCACCAGCGGCAGCCTTACATCGATGGGCTCGCCGATGTGCCGGTAGTAGTCGGCGATCTCGGTGATGACCTCGGTGTCCATGCCGTGCGTCTCGCCCGTCAGGGAGATCAGCCAGAAGACCAGGGACTCGATCGGCGTGTTGCCGCTGCGCTCGCCGATACCCAGCAGCGTGCCGTTGTTGGCCGACGCTCCGTAGAGCCAGGCGCAGACGGCGTTGGGAATGATTGCGGTCAGGTCGTTCTGACCGTGAAATTCGAGTGCCTCAGCGGGGATGCCCGCCTCCCGGCGCAGCGCGGCTGTCAGGCGCGGGATCCCTCGCGGCAGCGCCACATTGGGGTGTGGCACCCCGATGCCCAGCGTGTCCGGATAGCGGATCTTGACCTGGATGCCGGCCTGCCGTCCCATCTCCATCAGACGCTGTACGAAGGGGAGGACCACCTCGTGGACGTCGGCCCGCGTGGAGTCCTCGAGATGGACGCGTGGAACGACGCCGTCGGATAGCGCGGCGTCGACGACTCTCATGTAGCCGTTGAGAACGGTCTGACGGTCCGACGCCATCTTTCGGTAGATGTGGTAATCCGAGATCGACGCGAGGATGCCCGTCTCCTTGAGCCCGGCCGCTCGGACCAGCTGGTAGTCATCCAGCGTTGCTCTGATCCAGCCGGTGATCTCCGGGTAGCGGAGGCACTTCTCCCGGCACAGCTCCACAGCCCTGCGGTCCTTCTCCGTGTAGAGGAAGAACTCACTCTGGCGGATCATGCCGCGTGGTCCCCCCAACCGAGCGAGCAGCTCGAACAGGTCGGCTATCTGCTCGGGTGTGTATGGCGAGCGGCTCTGCTGGCCATCGCGAAACGTCGTGTCGGTGATCCAGATGCTCGGGGCCGGGTCGAGGGGGACGGCATCGGCCTCGAAGCGCGTGAGTGGTGGCAAGACATACGGGAACGTCTGCCGGAAGTACCGCGGTCCCTCAGCCTGAGCCACCTCGTCGACTGGAGGAAGCAACCAGCTCTTCGTCATGACACTAGCATTGAGGACCCCGTGCGTTATTGTCAATGTTGATCAATGATCAATGCAGTACACTGCCTGGGCCCATGGTTGGCAGTTTGCTCAGCGCCCAGGAGGCAGCGGAACGGCTGGGAGTGAAGCCGGCCACGCTCTACGCCTATGTCAGCCGCGGGTTGGTCCGGCGCGAGCGAGGGGCCGACGGACGGAGCCTGTTCGCGCTCACCGATGTCGATCGGCTGGGTCGCCGGGGCCGGCGCGACCGCGCCAGCGGCACCGAGTTGCGCATCGAGTCTGCACTTACGGCGATCGAAGACCACGCGATCTTCTATCGGGGGGAGGACGTGCTGGTGCTCGCGCAATCCCGCACGTTCGAGGAGGTGGCGGAGTTTCTCTGGACGGGCGAGTTTCACGAGCGGCGGCCCTGGGTCGGTGACCCACGCGCCCAGGTAGCCGCCGCGTCTGTACAGGCGGCCCTGCCTGTTGCGGCTTTGCCGCTGGACCGGCTGAGGGTTGCGGTGCCCGCGCTGGCAGCCCTGGACCCGCTTCGCTACGACACTGGCGAGGCGGCGGTTGTAGTGACCGGCCGGCGCCTGATCGCCGCCATGGCCGGCGCTCTGCCTGGGGGCGGCGGGTCTGCACCGCTGCGCGTGCGTCAGGCCGTCTCGGACTCGATCGCCGGGCGCCTGTGGAACGGTCTCGGCAGCGGCCCCCCGCGGGATGGTGCTGTAGAGACGCTAAACGCAGCCTTGGTTCTCGTCGCAGACCACGAGCTCAGCGTGTCAACGGTGGCGGCCCGGATGGCCGCTTCCATAGCGGCCGACCCATACGCGGTTGTCAGCGTCGGCCTGAGCGCTCTCGGCGGCGCCATGCAGGCTGTGGCCTCGCTGGCGGTCGAGGACCTGCTGGGCGAGGTCTCCAGTCCGGAGCTGGCGGCAAGAGCCATCGGTGAGCGGCTGCGGCGCGGCGACCGGCTGCCGGGCTTTGGTCACCGGCTCTACCCCGGAGGGGACCCGCGCGCCCCGGCGCTGCTCCGGCTGCTGCGCCGGAGCTGGCGGGGTGACGCGCGCCTGGACGCGATCGAGGCGGTGATCGCGGCCTGCGCTGAGCGCGGGCTGCCGGCACCCAACATCGACTTCATGCTGGCGTCGCTGGCCCACCTGGCGGGGATGCAGAGGGGTGCGAGCGAGGCGATCTTCGCTGTCGCGAGGACCGCGGGGTGGCTGGCTCACGCGATAGAGGAGTACGAGAGGCGGACGTCGATCCGCCCGCGCGCGATTTACGTGGGCGTGCCGGTCGGCCCCGAGCGCTGAGCGGCGCGGTATCGTTCCCAGTCGTCACGGAGCAGCTCGGTGAGGATGGTGTCGAGCCAGCGGCCGTCCCTGAACGTCTCCTGGTGCAGCCGGCCGGCCTCCCGATAGCCCGCACTGAGCTGGGCCCGACGGCTGGCCTCGTTGCCCTCGAGGTAGCCCGAGTTGAGCTTGCGGAGCGGAAGCTGCGTGAATGCGAAGTCCGCGCGAAGCCGCATCATCTCGCGGGCGATGCCCTTGCCCCAGGCTGTCTTGTCACCGATCAGTGTGCCCGTGGTGCCGTGCTGGTTGGCCCAGTCGATGGCATGGATTCCAGTGGTACCAACCGCACGGCCTTCGTATTCGATCACCCAGAAGATCTGGTTCCTGTCCTCCGCCATCTGTTTCAGCCACTCGCGCTCACCCTCCAGTGAAGGCGGAAAAGTGCGGCCGAGCCGCGAGGTGACCTCCATGTCCTCGAGCCAGGTGATCATCACCTCCGCCTCCTCGATGCGGGGCGGTCGCAGCTTGAACTGGGTGCCCTGGATCACTGGCCCGTACATGACGCGTCACCGAATCCTAGACGGCGGATGTGGTCTTCGTTTGGGACGGCCGAGCGAGCAGCAACGTCGCCCCACTGTCGCGTTTTTACAAGACCCCCAACGTCTCCCCGTTTAGCCTCTCAGGGTGGAGGTGATTTGCCGAGGATGACGACCACAACCGTTCACGCAACAGGCACGTTCAGGACGACGAGCTGGGACGAGAAGCCGTACGCCGAGCTTGTAGGGGCCCCGAAGCTCACGCACGCTCACGTCTCAACCTCCTACCAGGGCGACTTCGAGGGCGAGGGGACCAGCGATTCGCTGATGTTCTACGGCAACGAGGGCACCGCGACGTACTTCGGCTTCGAGCGCGTGGTCGGCAAGCTGGGCGGCAGGTCAGGCAGCTTCGTGCTGCAGGGTGCCGGGACCTGGAAGGACGGAGGGGCCACCACCACGTGGTCGGTGGTGCCTGGCTCCGCTACTGGCGAGTTGAAGGGCCTGCGAGGCGAAGGGGGCTACGCGGCCGGCACCGAGACTGAGATCTCGTACAGCCTGGACTACCACTTCGAATAACTCCCCGCCGGCCTGGTCTCGGGGACGGCCGTGGGAGTCGTCGAGGCGCCCTGGTTCGCAACGACGTATGCCTTCGGCCCGGCGATGAGGTTCAGTGGCAGCCGCCCGCCACGATGGCGTGCTGGAGCGAGGAGGCAGCAACCCGGTGCAGCGTGTGCGTGGCATCCAGCAGCCAGACCACGCCCGCAGAGCTGCTCAACCAGCTCACCCCGCCCGAGCTTGCTGTGGGTCCGGTCGGGTTGTCGAGCGCGTTGAGGGGCCCTGCGAAGAGCTCGGTGAAGTCGGAACCGCTGCCTGAGTACACGACTACCTTGTAGCCCGAGCTGTCGGAGACGCCGACGAGCGGCAGATTGTCACTGTTGAGGCCCAGGACATCGAGAGCCGCGCTCCCCCGGCTGAGATACGTCGAGATGGTGCCGGTGCTGAGATTCACCTGCCGGATCCGGTTGTTGGCAATCTCTCGCGGGAGGGTGGCCTGGGGGATCGAGGGGTCGAGGTCGCCGCCATACGCCCGGCTGCCGCTCACCAGCTCCCAGTGCCCGTCCGGGATAAGCTGCCGTATGTTCCCGGACGCCGGGTCGAGCAGTGCCAGGCCGGTGCCGATCGCCTCACTGGCAGGGGCGATGCGCGTCAAATAGATCCCACTTGTCTCGAAGCTGACGGGGACCGACGGCGCTGGCACGGCGAGCGCCCGATCGGCACCGCTCCGTGCGTCAACCACGTGGATAAAGCTCCTGGGCGGATCGGACGGGCTGCTGTATTCCGGCCACGCGTACTGCGACCCGTCTGGTGAGATCCAGTGGGCCTGAACAGGGAGCCACTTGTCGATTGCCCAGTCGTAGCCGGCGAGACTGTTTGGGTCAGAAGTGAACGTGCCTGCGGGGAGGCTGAGAAAGCCACCCTGGCCCCTGGCCACCTGTGGAGCAATGCCGGTCAGGGGCGGCAGCCCACTGGCGATCGGGAGCCGGCATGCCGGCATCGGGGCCGTGGACACGGGCGTCGCAGTCACGATCGGAGCCGAAGCCGAAGGATTTGGCGACGACGAGCTCCTAGAGGCCGCCTCCGGGCTGGAGCAGGCCACGGCGGCGAATACCGCGACAAGTGCCGACGCCATAAGGCCCGGTAGGTTGGGTCGTCTCATCGCCCTCCGATCCTCCTGCCGAGCAGGGAATCTACCCATCCTGGCGGTTCAACGACGCGCTCTGGTGGGCTGTTACGGGCGGGGGGCCGCGGTCGGATACCCGGGCGGCCCACACGGGCAAGGTGGTTCATTCGGCCGCCATTGCAGGATTA